>NZ_JBJGYQ010000002.1:0-308357 GCF_054050075.1 Geodermatophilus sp. SYSU D00965
CACATCCACGAACCACCAGCGCCCGGAGCGCGCGCGCCCGGCCTCCCCCCCCCGCCCCCCCCCCCCCGCCCCCCCCCCCCCCCCCCCGCCCCCCCCCCCCCCCCCCCCCCCCCCCCCCCCCCCGACGGCGGGTACTGGGTCGACATGGGGCCCGCCCGGCCCTTCGGCCACGGGGCGGCGCAGCTGGACGGGACGTCGTTCCCCGGCCGCGCGGTGTCGATGGGCAACCCGCACCTGGCCTGCCTGACCGACGTCGACGTCGACACCCTCGACCTCGGCACCGGACCCGGCGTCGACCCGGCGCTGTTCCCGGACGGGGTCAACGTCGAGTTCGTCAACGTGCTCGAGCCCGCCGCGCACGTCCGGCTTCGGGTGTCGGAGCGGGGCGTGGGGGAGACCCGCTCGTGCGGCACCGGCGCCTGCGCGGCGGCGTGGACGGCGCTCGAGGCCGGCGGGGCCGATGCGGGGACGGTGGTCGTCGACGTCCCCGGCGGCCGGCTCACCGTCCGCGTCGACGCGACGACGACGGTGCTCACCGGCCCCGCGGTCGTGGTGGCCGCGGGCGAGCTGACCCCCGAGTGGCTCGGGAACTGACCCGCCCGCGGAGTCCCTCAGCTCTTCGGCGTCTCCTCGCCCTCCGGAGCCTCCGGCATCATCGACTCGCCGGCGGTGCCGGGGCTGCCCGACGGCCGGCCGCGGCCGCTGTCCTGGTCGGGACCGGCGCCCAGGGGGTTGCGCGGCGGGTTGAGGCCCTTGGGGTCACGGCCCGGGTCGTCGAGTTCCTCGTCGGCGCCCGGGCTGCTGCTCTCGGTCATGCTCGGCCTCCTCGTGCTCGTCGGGGTCCGGCCCTACCCGGCGCCACCCCGGTCACGCGTCGGGATGGTCCCGGGCGGCCGCGGTGTTGTACCGGGCGATGACAACTCAGATGCCCCGGCAGGTGGGGCGTGCCACGCTGGACACGATGACGACAGCACAGAACCGCGCCGGCCACGGCGGCGCCGAGGAGCGGGCCCTCCGGGCCGCCCCCGAGCCGGCCGAGGAGGCGACCCGTCCCGACGAGCGATGGGACGAGCCGGAGGAGACGACCGGCTCCTACGACCTCGAGGCGCGCGGCGCGCTGCGCCGCGTGGCGGGCCTGTCCACCGAGCTCGCCGACGTCACCGAGGTCGAGTACCGCCAGCTGCGCCTGGAGCGCGTCGTGCTGGTCGGTGTCTGGACCGAGGGGACCCAGGCCGACGCCGACCGCTCCCTCGCCGAGCTCGCCGCGCTGGCCGAGACCGCCGGCTCACAGGTCCTGGAGGCGGTGAGCCAGCGGCGCGACAAGCCCGACGCGGGCACCTACGTCGGCTCGGGCAAGGCCGCCGAGATCCGCGACATCGTCGCCGCGGCCGGCGCCGACACGGTGATCTGCGACGGCGAGCTCACGCCCGGCCAGCTCAACGCGTTGGAGAAGATCCTCAAGGTCAAGGTGGTCGACCGGACCGCGCTGATCCTCGACATCTTCGCCCAGCACGCGTCGAGCCGGGAGGGCAAGGCGCAGGTCGAGCTGGCCCAGATGCAGTACATGCTCCCCCGGCTGCGCGGGTGGGGTGAGTCGCTGTCCCGGCAGGCCGGTGGCCGGGTCGCCGGCGGTGGCGGCATCGGTACCCGCGGTCCGGGTGAGACGAAGATCGAGACCGACCGGCGGCGCATCCGCGCCCGGGTCAGCAAGCTGCGGCGGGAGATCGCCGGCATGGCGACCGCCCGGGCCACCCAGCGCAGCAGCCGGGGGCGCAACGCCGTCCCGAGCGTGGCGATCGCCGGCTACACCAACGCCGGCAAGTCCAGCCTGCTCAACCGGCTGACCGGCGCCGGGGTGCTGGTGGAGAACGCCCTGTTCGCCACCCTGGACCCGACGGTCCGGCGGGCGCAGTCCCCGGACGGCCGGGAGTACACCCTCACCGACACCGTCGGCTTCGTGCGGCACCTGCCGCACCAGTTGGTCGACGCCTTCCGGTCCACGCTCGAGGAGGTGGCCGCCGCCGACCTGCTGCTGCACGTCGTCGACGGCTCCGACCCCGACCCGCTGGGCCAGATCGACGCCGTCCACGTCGTCCTCCAGGAGATCGACGCCTCGGCGGTCCCCGAGCTGGTCGTCGTCAACAAGGTCGACGCGATGAGCGAGGAGGACATCCTCATGCTCCGCCGGGCGCTGCCCGGCGCGGTGTGGGTGTCGGCCCGCACCGGCCAGGGCGTCGAGCAGCTCCGCGACATCGTCGCCGCACGGCTGCCCCGCCCGGACGTCGACGTCGACGTGCTGGTGCCCTACGACCGCGGCGACCTGGTCGCGCGCGTGCACCGCGACGGCGAGGTGCTCCGGGAGGAGCACGAGGCCGGCGGGACCCGGCTGACCGCCCGGGTGGACGGCGCCCTCGCCGCCGCCCTGGAGGAGTTCGCCGCTCCGGTCGGCTGACCGGGGCGGCGCGCCCGCTCCGGTCCGCCGAGGTCACGATCGGGTCACGTCCCGGTACCGTGAGGACGTGACCAGCGGCGCGGTGCGGCGACGGCCGGGCGAGCGCCCAGCTGCCGGCGACGTCGCGACCGCGCCGCACGAGCGGGTCGTCTCCGTCGGCCGGCCGCCGTGGTGGCTGCTCGGCGTGGCCCTGCTCGTCACCGTCGCGGTCACCGCCGACCTGCTCAGCCGCGGCGTCCTCGAGCGGATGGACCTGCGGGTCTCCGAGGTGGTCAGCTCCTGGGACCTCAAGGACTCCGCGGCGTACTGGCCGGTCTGGGCGGTCACCCAGCTCGGCGGGCGCGGCTTCATCCTGATCGTCCTGGCGGGCCTGGTGAGCTACCTGCTCTGGTCGCGCCGGACGGTCGTGCCGCTGCTACGGGTCCTGGTCGCGCTGGCGCTGCTCACCGTGGTCGTCTACGGCTTCAAGTACGGGACGGGGCGCACCGCGCCGGCCTACCCGGGGTCGTTCTTCCACCGCGACGGCCAGTCCTATCCGTCGGGCCACGTGGCCAACGCGGTGCTGATGTGGGGCGTCGCCCGCTGGCAGGCGGTGGAGTTCCGCCTCTCGGCCGGCGTGCAGCGGACGTTCCGGCTGCTGAGCGTGGCCGGACCGGTGGCCACCGGCGTGGCCATGGTGTCCCTGGACTTCCACTGGGTCACCGACGCCGTGGTCGGAGCGGCCGTCGGCACCCTGCTGCTGGGCGTGGTTCACGCACTGGACGCAGTCGCGATGTCACGCTGGGTGGGTGCCCGAGCTGGCCGCCCGTCCGCGTAGCGGCACCGCGGTACGGCGTCTGGCAGCGGGGTCGGCCCTCGCGCTGACGCTCGTGCTCGGTGCCGCTGTGCCCGCGTACGCCGAGGAGGCCGCGGGCCCGCGCACGCAGTGCCAGGTCACCGACCCGCGCCTGCCGGAGCTCTCCGGCCTGGCGGTGGTGGGCAACCGCATGCTGGCCATCGACGACGGCGGGGACCGGGTCGACGTGTACGTCCTGGACGCCACCTGCCAGGTGATCGACGTGCGCAGCACGGCGGTGGACCCCTACGACCCCGAGGACCTCGCGGTGGCGGCCGACGGGACGGTGTGGCTGGCCGACACCGGGGACAACAACGGCACGCGGGAGACGGTGGCGCTCATCGCCCTGCGCCCGGACGACACCACCGAGGTCTACCGGCTGGCCTTCCCCGCGGGGCCCCGGGACGTGGAGGCGCTGCTGCTCGCCCCCGACGGCACGCCGTACCTGGTGTCCAAGGAGGTGCTCGGCGCGAGCAAGGTGTACCGCCCCGTGAGCGCCCTCGTGGACGCCGGCACGGTCGGCCTCACCGAGGTGGCCGGCGTCGAGTTCACGCTCACCGGCACCCCGGGTGGCCCCGTCGGGCGCGCCGGCCAGCTCATGGTCACCGGGGGAGCGGTGTCGCCCGACGGCCGCTTCGTCGCGCTGCGCACCTACACCGAAGCCTACGTCTGGCCGTTGTCGGGATCCGACGTGGCCGGTGCGCTGGCCGCCGACCCGGTCCGGCTGCCCCTGCCCGAGTCGCCGCAGGGTGAGGCGGTCAGCTTCACCGCCGACACGACCGGCCTGGTCGTGTCCAGCGAGGGCCTGCCGGCCGACGTCACGGTCGTCCCGTTGAGCGCGGTCCCCAGCCCGGCCGCGGCCTCCGGGCCGGCGGACGGCTCCGTGCCGGACCTGCTCAGCACCGACGACGGCGGCGCGACGGCCATCGCGGCCGGCGTGCTCGCTGCGGTCGTCGCCGCCGCGCTGGTGTGGATCGTCGGGAGGCTGCGCCGCCGCTCCTGAGCGCGCGGCGGCGCTGTGCTGAGCGTGCGGTGGCGCTGAACTGAGCGCGCGGCGGCGCGCGCGTCAGACCCGGCGCAGCACCGTCACGACGCGGCCCAGGATGGTCGCCTCGTCACCGGGGATCGGCTCGTACGCGGGGTTGTGCGGCAGCAGCCACACGTGGCCGTCGCGGCGCTTGTAGGTCTTGACCGTCGCCTCGCCGTCGATCATGGCCGCGACGATCTCGCCGTTCTCGGCGGTCGGCTGCTGGCGCACCACGACCCAGTCTCCGTCGCAGATGGCGGCCTCGACCATCGAGTCACCGGCCACCTTCAGCATGAACAGCGTGCCCTCGCCGACCAGTTCGCGAGGCAGGGGGAAGACGTCCTCGACGGCCTGCTCGGCGAGCACCGGGCCACCGGCGGCGATCCGGCCCACCAGGGGCACGTAGGTCGGGGCGGGACCCTCCTCGGCGCCGGCGGGGGCGGCCGGGGCGACGAGCTCCGCGGGGGCGTCGCCGGGCAGGCGCACGTCGAGGGCCCGGGGCCGGTTCGGGTCGCGGCGCAGCCAGCCCTTCTTCTGCAGGACCGTCAGCTGGTGGGCCACCGAGGAGGCCGAGGACAGGCCGACGGCCTCACCGATCTCGCGCACCGAGGGCGGGTACCCGCGGCGGTCGATCGAGTCGCGGATGACCTCGAGGACGCGGCGCTGCCGCTGGGTCAGGCCGTCGCCGGCCTCGCCCCGGTCGGGGAAGGTGCGCACGGCTGCCGTCTCGGTGGTCGCCGGCGTGCCGGCCGTCCTCCGGCGGCTCCCCGACGTCCCGCTCTTCTCCGCCACCGTCGCCTCCTCGTCGGCTGCTCACCGCAGCACGTCTCGTCCGTCAGGACCGACCGTAGCGTGCTCGGCGCCCTCGATCAAACACATGTTCGAAGCGCTCGGCGGGGCGGGATGGCGTTTGTCGGACCCGTCCGGTAGACATCGCACAGACGTTCGAATCGAACAGGCGTTCGACGGTGCGGGTCGGTCGGGAGGAGTGGTCGTGGCAGGCGTGCAGCAGGCGGTGCTGGACTTCGACGACGCGGTGCAGGTGCCCTGGCGGCCCCGGCTCCGGGCGGTGCCGGGAGGTGTCGGGAGCGAGCCGGGGCACTCGCCGCGGCCCGCCGTGTCGCGGACGGTCCCGTCCCGGGTGGGTGCCGACCTGCCGGCGGTGCAGGCGCCGTCCCGGTCGGCGGTCGCGGAAGGTGTTCGGCCGGGCGTCGCGGCGGCCCGGCCGGTGCCCGTGCGGCCCCGGGTGGCGCGCCCGGTGCCGGCGCGTCCGGCCGGAGCGGCGGTGCCCGGTGCGCCGTCGGCTCGCCCGGTGCGCGGGGGGTGTGGCAGGGTCGGCGGTGCCGCCGGCTCGCGGCTGCGGCTCACCCGGCGGGCCCGCCGGCTGTCGGTGGTCCTCGCTCTGGGTGCCGGCGTGGCGCTGGGGTCGTGGCTCGGTCCCCTGGTGGCCGGCGGTGACGGCGACCTGCGGTTGGCCGGGGAGCGCAGCGTCGTCGTGCAGGCCGGGGACAGCGTGTGGTCGATCGCCGCCGACTTCGCCGGGCCGGACGAGGACGTACGCGCGGTGGTCGACGCGATCGAGGAGATCAACGACCTCGACGGCGCCCGGGTCGTCCCGGGCCAGGTGCTCCAGCTGCCCTGACGTCGCCGACGAACCGTGCCGCCGCCCGGCACGGTCCCGGCCGAGGCCAGACAGCGACAAGGCGGACCGGCCAGGTTCGTCAACCCTCCGTGCGGAGGCGTTGACGCTCTGTGGTCATCGGGCCACCTAACGTCAGTGCCGTGTCGCGGACGTCCGGAGGCCGAGCAGCGGTCTTCACCCAGCAGTTGCAGTCGGTCGAGGTGTCCGTGGACGGAGCCTGGTGGCCGGGGGCGATCCTCGGCTGGCGCCACGACGCGCAGGGCTCCTGCGAGGTCTGGGTCCGGGTGGCGGTCGCCGGCCGCGACCGCGAGATCTGGACCGCGCTGAGCGATCTGCGACTGCCCGAGCCGCGTCCGGCGATCGCCGGCGCCGCCGCGGCGGTCCCCGGTGCGGGTGCCGGCGCGCCGGTGCTCGACCTCGGGCGCGCCGCGGCCCGCGAGCGGCTGGTCGCCGGCGTGCTGGGCGCGCCGGCTCTGGCGCCGGCCGGGGGTGCCGGTCCGTCCCGGCGTCGCCACGGTGGTGACGTCACCGCGGAGATGCCGGCGGTCGGCGGCGCGTTCGCCGGCCGTCACCGGGCGCCCGCCGCGGCGGCAGGGAGGCACCGGGCGGCCGACGACGACACCCGCGTCGACCTCCAGGCGGTCACCGTCCCGCCGCGCCCCGAGCTCGACTGCCTCACCCGGCCCCTGCGCCTGGGGGACCGCGTGCCGCGGCCGCGCAGCCCCCGTGCCGACGGCGTCGTCCGCGCCTGACCCGCTTCCGTCCCGTCGTCGCGGTCGTCTCGCCGACACGCCATACACCCCTCCGGCGCCCTCGAGCGACCCCCGCGGGGCGTGTCGCGACGGATCGCCGTGGCCGGTGTGACGGCAGAGCGCCCCTGGTCACGGCCGTGTCTCGAGGGCGTGTCCCGGCTTGCAGATCTTGTGGGCCGCGGCCTAGGGTTCCCCTACATCTAGTAGTTGCACCGTTGTAAGCCCGTCCACAGGCCGGTCCTCAGGTTCTCCCCGTGGCGTCCACCGGATGTCCCCAGGAGGGTCCACAGCCGACCTCCCGGGCCCGGCGCTCCGGCCGCTCCGCGGCCACCGCGCCGGCCGGGCGGAGCGATCGACGGACCACCACGAGGGGAGGGGAGTCGCCGTGCGCTGCCCCTTCTGCCACAACCCCGACAGCCGGGTCATCGACTCGCGCGAGGCCGACGAGGGGGCGACCACCCGTCGCCGCCGGTCGTGCCCCGCGTGCGGACGGCGGTTCACCACGGTGGAGGAGGCCGTCCTCGCCGTGGTGAAGCGCAGCGGCGTCAGCGAGCCGTTCAACCGCACCAAGGTGGTCGCCGGCGTCCGCCGGGCCTGTCAGGGGCGGCCGGTCGACGAGGACCAGCTGCAGCAGCTCGCGCAGCAGGTGGAGGACGCCATCCGGGCGAGCGGGGCCGCGGAGGTCCCCAGCCACGAGGTCGGGCTGGCGATCCTGCGGCCGCTGCGCGAGCTGGACGAGGTCGCCTACCTGCGCTTCGCCAGCGTCTACCGCGCCTTCACCTCGCTGGAGGACTTCGAGAAGGAGATCACCGAGCTCCGGGCCCGGCACGTCGCTGCCGGGACCCCGCCGCTCCCTGGCATGCAGGACACCCCGCCGGCGCCGCGCCGGCGGGGGAGTGGGCGGGGCCAGGCCGCCTCCGCCGGCAGTGCCGCCGGCACCTGAGAACTGTCAGCACCACCCGCTAGAACAGAGTGCGGCTCTCTTCCCCAGCCGCCTTCCCCACCAGCAGGACCCACAACAGAGGGAGAGCTCCGTGACCGAGACCGAGGATCGCTTGACCGGCCGCACGCGTCGCGCCGCCAAGGCGCCGACCCGGGGGAAGGGCCTCAAGGTCAAGCGTGTCTTCACCACCGCCGGGGTGCACCCGTACGACGAGGTGACCTGGGAGCGTCGTGACGTCGTCATGACGAACTGGCGGGACGGGTCGATCAACTTCGAGCAGCGCGGCGTGGAGTTCCCCGCCTCGTGGAGCATCAACGCCACCAACATCGTCACCACGAAGTACTTCCGTGGCGCCGTGGGCACCCCGCAGCGGGAGAGCAGCCTGCGTCAGCTGATCGACCGGGTCGTGCTCACCTACGGGCAGGCCGGCCGCGAGCACGGCTACTTCGCCACCGAGGGCGACGCGGAGATCTTCGAGCACGAGCTGACCTGGATGCTGCTGCACCAGTACTTCAGCTTCAACTCGCCCGTCTGGTTCAACGTCGGCACGAGCGCCCCGCAGCAGGTGAGCGCCTGCTTCATCCTCGCCGTCGACGACACGATGGACTCGATCCTGAACTGGTACCGGGAAGAGGGGCTGATCTTCAAGGGCGGCTCCGGCGCCGGCCTGAACCTGTCCCGGATCCGCTCGTCCAAGGAGCTGCTGTCCTCCGGCGGCACGGCCTCCGGCCCGGTGTCCTTCATGCGTGGTGCCGACGCCTCCGCGGGCACCATCAAGTCCGGTGGCGCCACCCGTCGCGCGGCGAAGATGGTCGTCCTCGACATCGACCACCCCGACATCGAGGAGTTCATCGAGACCAAGGCGCGCGAGGAGGACAAGATCCGCGCGCTGCGCGACGCCGGGTACGACATGGACCTCGGCGGCAAGGACATCACCAGCGTCCAGTACCAGAACGCCAACAACTCCGTCCGCGTCTCCGACGAGTTCATGCGGGCGGTCGAGGACGGCACCGAGTTCGGCCTGCGCGCCCGGCTCGACGGTGCGGTCATCGAGACCGTCGACGCCAAGTCGCTGTTCCGCAAGGTCACCCAGGCCGCCTGGGAGTGCGCCGACCCGGGCATCCAGTACGACGACACGATCAACGACTGGCACACCAACCCCGAGACCGGCCGGATCAACGCGTCCAACCCGTGCTCGGAGTACATGAGCCTGGACAACAGCTCGTGCAACCTCGCGTCGCTGAACCTCATGAAGTTCCTCAAGGACGACGGCACGTTCGACGCCAAGAACTTCGTCAAGGCCGTCGAGCTGGTCATCACCGCGATGGACATCTCGATCTGCTTCGCCGACTTCCCGACCGACCCGATCGGTGAGACCACCCGCGCCTACCGCCAGCTGGGCATCGGCTACGCCAACCTCGGCGCGCTGCTGATGGCGACCGGGCACGCCTACGACTCGCGCGGCGGCCAGACCCTCGCCGCGGCGATCACCTCGCTGATGACCGGCACTGCCTTCCGCCGCTCGGCCGAGCTCGCCGGCATCGTCGGCGCGTACGAGGGCTACGCCCGCAACGCCGACGCCCACGCGCGGGTCATGCGCAAGCACGCCGCCGCCAACGACGCCATCCGTCCGGTGGGCGCCGACGACGCCGACGTGCTCAAGGCCGCGACGGCCCAGTGGCAGGAGTGCCTGGCGATCGGCGCGGACTTCGGCTGGCGCAACGCCCAGGCCTCCGTGCTGGCCCCCACCGGGACCATCGGCTTCATGATGGACTGCGACACGACCGGCATCGAGCCGGACTTCTCGCTGGTCAAGTACAAGAAGCTGGTCGGCGGCGGCTCCATGCAGATCGTCAACCAGACCGTGCCGCGGGCCCTGCACAGCCTGGGCTACCAGGACGAGCAGATCGAGGCGATCGTCGAGTACATCGCCGAGCACGGCCACGTCGTCGACGCCCCGAGCCTGCGCCCCGAGCACTACGAGGTGTTCGACTGCGCGATGGGCGAGCGGGCCATCTCCCCGATGGGCCACGTCCGGATGATGGCCGCGGTGCAGCCGTTCATCTCCGGCGCCATCAGCAAGACGGTCAACATGCCGGAGACGGCGACCGTCGAGGACGTCGAGAACATCTACTTCCAGGGCTGGAAGCTCGGCCTCAAGGCGCTGGCGATCTACCGCGACAACTGCAAGGTCGGCCAGCCGCTCTCCGACGCCAAGGCCAAGAAGGCCGACGCGAAGGTGGAGACCGCGGCCGCCGCTCCCGCGGCGCTGTCGCACCCGGTGCGCAAGCGGCTGCCCAAGAAGCGGACCAGCATGACCACGTCGTTCAGCGTCGCCGGTGCCGAGGGCTACATGACCGCCGGCATGTACGAGGACGGCAGCCTCGGCGAGGTCTTCCTCAAGCTGGGCAAGCAGGGCTCGACCCTGGCCGGTGTCATGGACGCCTTCTCGATCGGCATCTCGATCGCGCTGCAGCACGGTGTGCCGCTGGAGACCTACATCCAGAAGTTCACCAACATGCGGTTCGAGCCCGCCGGCATGACCGACGACCCGGACATCCGGATCGCGCAGTCGGTGATGGACTACATCTTCCGTCGCCTGGCGCTGGACCACCTGCCGGTGGAGAAGCGCGCCAACCTCGGCATCTTCAGCGCCGAGGAGCGGGCCGCCCAGGTCTCCGGCTACGGCGCCTCGGCCTCCACCGCCGAGGTCGTCGAGGAGGACGAGGTCGACCTGGAGGCGCTGCGCACCTCCGCGCCGGCCGAGGGCCCGGCCAAGCCGGAGCCGAAGGCGGACAAGCCGGTCAAGGAGGCGCACTCCTCGGCCGAGCTGCTCGAGCTGGTCACCGGGACGGCCACCGATGCGCCGCTGTGCATGACCTGCGGCACGAAGATGCGCCCGGCCGGCAGCTGCTACGTCTGCGAGGGCTGCGGCTCCACCAGCGGCTGCAGCTGATGGCGGGGCTCGCCGGGATGTCAGCGCGGACCTCGCCTGATGTCCCGGCGGGCTCGCCGGGATGTCAGCGCGCTCGGCACTGACACCGGTTGCACCGACCTGCACCACCCCGTCGCCCCGGCTGCCAAGTGCGGCCGGGGCCGACGTGTAGTGCCCCCACCGGAGTGAGCAGGGATCCGGTGTCCCTGCCCGCGCTGCGGTGACGTCCACGGCGACGGCGGCCGCTGCCCACGGTCCTGGTCGGCACCCCGCCGATGGCAGCGGTGCGGCGGGCGGGAGAAGGTGTAGGGGTGAGCGGGGAGGGCAGTGGCGGGGCCGGCGGCGAGGAGGAGGCGCTGCGGCGGCAGGTGGGAGACGCCGAGGCGGTGCGCGCGGCCTTCGAGGAGATGCCGCTGCTGCTGGTCAGCATGGACGGTCCCGAGCACACCTTCGCGGCGGCGAACGCCGTCTACCGGGCGTTCGTGGGCAGACCTGCGTTCATCGGCGTCCCGATCCGGCAGGCGATACCCGAGCTGGCCGGGCAGCAGGTCGTCGAGATGTTCGACCGGGTGTACAGCACCGGAGAGCCCCAGACGGCCCGGGAGTGGCGGGTCCAGCTCGAGCGCGAGGGGACCGGCGCGGTCGAGGAGGTGTACGCCGACTTCACCTGCGTCCCGCGCCGGGCAGCCGACGGCACGGTCATCGGGCTGCTCGCCTTCGCCACCGACGTCACCGAGCGCGTCCGTGAGCGCCAGGCGGCGCAGCAGCAGGTCGACGAGGCCGAGCGGCGCTACCGGGACGCCCGTGACGTCGTGACCGCGTTGCAGGAGGCGCTGCTACCCACCGCGCTGCCGGTGCTCCCCGGCGCCCGGATCGCCGCTCGGTACCTGGTGGCCGCGCACGACCAGGTCGCCGGCGGTGACTGGTTCGACGCCATCCCGCGGGCCGACGGCACCGTGGTCCTCATCGTCGGTGACGTGGTCGGGCACGGCGTGGCCGCGTCGGCCGCGATGGGGCAGCTGCGGGCGGTGCTGGCCGACGCGCTGGCCACCGAGACCGATCCGCTGGCCGCGCTGGTCCGGGCCGACGGGTTCGCCGCGCGGAACCCGGTGCTGCGCGCGACCACCCTGGCCCTGGTCGTCATCGACCCGGCGACCGGAGCGCTGCGCTACGCCAGCTGCGGACAACCCCCGCCGCTGCTCGTCGGCGCCGACGGGACCACCCGGTTCCTGGCCGACACCGGCACAGGTCCGCTGGGCACGGGCTCCACCCCGGTCCTCGCCGACGACACCCTCGACCCCGGCGAGCTGGTCCTGCTCTACAGCGACGGACTGATCGAGCGCCCGAACCGCAGCGTCGACGCCGGCATGACCGAGCTGGCGACCGTCGCCGGCGATGCGGCCGCCAACCGGGCACTGCCGCTGCGCGCCGCCGCATCCTCGGCGGAGCGGGTCTGCCAGCTCACCGTCGAGCTGCTCACCCGCACCGGCTACGCCGACGACGTCACCGTCCTGACCGCCCAGCGCCTGCCCACCCCCGTCGAGCCGCTGGACCTGCAGGCGCCGACCACCCGGTGGAGCCTGCGGCCGCTGCGGGTCAGCTTCGACGAGTGGCTCGACGCCCTCGACCCCGCCGAGAGCGACCGCGTGGCGCTGGAGCTGGCGGTGTGGGAGGCGGTCGCCAACGCCGTCGACCACGCCTACCCGCCCGGGCAACCCGGACCGGTCCGGCTGCAGGCGGCACTCGGTGCTGACGGCGTCCTCGAGTGCCGGATCAGCGACCGGGGCCGCTGGCGGCAGCCCGACCCGACGGTCACCCACCGGGGGCGGGGACTGCTGCTCGCCGAGCAGCTCATCGACCGCCTCGAGGTCCACCACCCACCGCAGGCCGACGCCACCGAGGGCACGGTCGTGGTGCTCCGGCATCGGCTGCACCGGCCCGCGATGCTCGGGTCAGGCACCGACGCCTCACCGGCCGCGCCGGTCCCTCGGCCGGAGTTCACCGTCGACGCCGAGCACGGCGACGGCCATCCCCGGCTACGGGTCCGCGGCCCGGTCGACGTCGTCACCGCCGAGGAGTTCGCCCGCGCGCTGTCCGGCGCCTCCCGCGGCGGGGTGCTGCCGCTGACCGTCGACCTCACCGGCGTGACCCACCTGGCCAGTGCCGGTGTGCAGGTCCTGCACCGGCTGCGCGACCAGCTCGCCGCGCAGCAGCAACCACTGCAGCTGGTCGCCCCGCCCGGCAGTCCCGCGCAGGCGGTGCTCGACCTGGTGCGCTTGCCGCACGTGGCCAGCAACGGCGCGGGAACCGGCGTCGCGTGAACCGCTGACGCTGGACCCGAGCTGGTGCAGGCAGTGCCGACCTGCGGCGACGACCCGATCCACTCGGTCGGGAGCCGGCACGGTGGGCTGCCGACGACCAGGCCCATCCCGGGGAACTGCCGGACCGGACGTGGCCGGTCGCGCGCCGGCCTGTCCCGGCAACTCCTGCTCGCCGGGGACCTGCGACCAGTGCCGGCGTGCACCACCGGCCCGTGAGCGCGTCCGACGGCGAGTGGCGCGGGCCACGGCGATGAGCAGGGTCACAGGGAGATAACGGCGAATCACTTCCCGTCACCGGTCGACGGCGCCGATGACCCCTGTGGCCATCGTGCAGCGCCTGCGGCTCCGCTCAGTGACGAGGGTTCCGAACCGGTGTGCGGCTGATCCCCACCGGCCGGTGGCCACGCCCATCTGACGTCACCTGAACGGATCTCCCGCTCCACCATGATCGCCGCTCTCGGCTTCTTCGCGGCCACACTCAGCATCTGCAACACCTGGCCCCAGGTCTGGCGGTCCTGCCGGCACGGCCGCACCCTCGGTCTCTCCCCGACGGCCGCCTGGCTCGGCGTCGGCCTCAACCTGTGCTGGCTGACCTTCGGCGTCCTCACCGCTGACCCGGCCCAGGTGCTCACCAACGCCGTCGTCGGCGCGGGCAACACCGCGGTGCTGGTCGCCGTGCTCGCCACGCGACCGCAGCTGCGCTCGACGCGGGTGCTCCTGCCGACCGCGGCCGGCTGCGCGGCCCTCGTCGCGCTGGCGGCCGGCAGCGCCGCCGCGGTGACCGTGCTCGGGGTCGCCCCGGCCGTGGTCGCCACCACGCTCGGCGCGGTGATCACCGTGATCGGTGCGGCTGCTGCCGTGCCGCAGCCGCTGAGCCTCCTGCGCGATCCCACCCAGGACCTGTCGGGGCTGTCCCCGGCGCGGTGGTGGCTGGGCGCGGGCTCGTGCGCCACCTGGGTCGTCTACGCCTGGCTGCACGGCCAGCCGGTGCTGTGCCTGTCGGCGGGCTTCGGGCTGTGCTGCGCCCTCGTCATCTGCGGGGTCCTGCGCGCCGCCCGGCGGACGGCGCGGCCCGCCGCCACCGCCACGGTCACCGCGCTGCGGCCGGCGCCGGTCCGGACCGACGCCCGCGTGGTGCTCGCCGCCTGACCGCGGCCGTCGTCCGCGGACCCGGTACGACAGAGCGACCCCCTGCCCGTTCGACGGGCAGGGGGTCGCTCCGGTCCAGCAACCTGGGCGTGGGAGCCCGGGGGTCAGCCGACGTAGTTCACGTGCACGTGGTCGAAGTGGTTGGCCGTCGCGCTGCCGCGGTCCTCCATCGGCTTCCAGGAGCCGGTCGGGGAGGTCAGGATCCGCTGCTGCCAGATGACGTACTCCACGCCGAGCTCGTCCCAGTGGTCGATCTGGTACTGGGCGATGGCGTCGCCGAGGGCGGCGTCGGACAGCACCATGTAGTCCAGCGCCAGCCCGGAGGGGTGACCGTGCGGGTCGACCGCGCTGGAACGGGTGCCGCCGATGGTGATCCCGGCGGCGCCGGGCACGTTCGTGACGACGGCGTCGGCCGCCGCCTGGGCCTGCGGGCGCACGGCCCCGGCGCTGTTGGTGATCTGCGCCGTCGCGGGGGCGGGCGCGGGTGCAGCAGCGGGCGCGGCCGGAGCGGCCGGTGCCGGGGCGGCGGCCGCCACGGGCGCGGAGTTGCCCACGCTGCCGACCTCGACGGGCGCCGCGGTGGCCTGCGCGTCGCCGGCCACCAACAGCACCTGACCCGGGAGGATCAGGTTCGGGTCGCCGCCGATGAGGCCGACGTTGCGCTGGTACAGGTCCCGCCACGACTGGTCGAGGGTCGCGGCGATCTCCGCCATCGTGTCGCCGCGCTGGACGGTGTAGGAGTCCGCCGGTGCGGCGGCGGCCGTCTCGGCGGCAGGGGTCGGGGTGAGCGGTGCCGCTGCGGCGGCGGGTGCGCCGCCGTCCGCGGCCTGCGCGGGGGAGCTGCTCAGGACGCCGAGTCCGACCACGGTGGCCCCGGCTGCGACGGGGGCCTTGGCGATCGCCTTCTTGGTGCGGACATAGCGCGGCGCGCGGTGCTTGGCCATGGGTGGTCTCCGATCGCCGCCGGCGAGGTGAGCTGTCGGGTTCGGGCGATCGGTGCCCGGCCGCTCGTCGCGGCTTCACCCCGAGGCGCGCCGGGCCCGAAGCCGCGGCGTGCCGAGGAACGTGGGTCCCCCACCCCTGCCCGGAGGTTCCGTGGACGGCGACCGGTGGGCAGGGTTTGGCGGACCGGCGCCGCGCTTCCATCTGCGAAGCGCAGCCAAAACGTTACGTACCGTCATGTGCACTGTCGCCATGACGGCCGTCACAACCTGGGATGTGTGGGACGGACGGGCTGGTCGGGGCGGAACTCCGGCATCCGAGTGGGATGCAGCACAGTCGCCGGCCCCGCGGCACCACGGACGCGCGCCGGCCGGCAGACGGCCAGGTCAGGCCGCACCCGCCGGGCGAGAGGGCGGGTGCGGCCCCCGGGCGGGGTCAGAGCACGTGGTGGCCGTACATCTCCCCGAGCGGGTCGGCGATCAGCTCGATGCGGGCGCCGTCGGGGTCGCGGAAGTACACCGACACCCCGCTGTGCACCTCGTGGGGCACGCCGGCGTCGGTGAGCCGCTGCACCAGCTCCTGCCACCGGTCGGGGGCGACGCTGATCGCCATGTGGTGCAGCCCGCCGAGCACCTCGGCGTAGGGGCCGACGTCGAGGCCGGGGAAGTCGAAGAAGGCGACGAGGTTGCCGTTGCCGATGTCGAAGAAGAAGTGCGACGAGCCCGGGTAGTCGCGGTTCTCGATCAGCTCGGTGAGCGGGAAGCCCAGCACGTCCTGGTAGAAGCGCACGGTGCGCTCCACGTCGCTGCTGATCAGCGCGGTGTGGTGCAGGCCGCGCGCGGTCGTGGCGGGGCGCTCGCCGGCGGGCTTGAGGTGGGCGGCGCGGATGCGGGCGCGTTCGGCGTCCAGCGCGGCGGGGTCGGGAGCGGTGGTGGTCATCGCGGTGGTCCTCTCGGTGGCGGGGCGTCAGCGGTCCGGTGGGGCGGCGGCGGGGGCGAGGTCGAACTGCGCCCGCCGCTCGACGGGCACGAGGTCGAGGTAGGCCGGGTGACGCCGGATGTAGCCGCGGATGAACGGGCAGAACGGCAGCACCGATCGCCCCGAGTCCCGGGTCGCGTCCAGGGCGCCGCGCGCCAGCACCGAGCCGAGCCCGCGGCCCTCGAAGGCCGGGTCCACGACGGTGTGGGTGAAGGCGACCGACGACGCCGTCCGCCGGTACTCGGCGAACCCCGCGACCGCGCCGTCCACCAGCACCTCGAACCGGCCGGCCTCCGGGCGGTCCACCACTGTCGGCTCGTTCTCGGGCATGGCACACCGGTCCTCTCGTTCGACGGTGGAGTCTCCCAGGAGAGGATCGCGCGCGGCCGCAGGTGGCGGGGCCGTCCGGTGCGCAGGTGCGCCCGTCGGCCCCGGTGGGCTCAGCGGCCGGCGGCCCGTGGCCGGGGGACGGCGGGACGGTTGCTGACCCGCCCCTCCATCAGGCAGGTCGTCCCGGCGGCGCGGGTCCGCGCCCCCGCGATGCGCCGGCGGGCCTCGTGCACCAGCGCGCCGTCCTGCCGGGGAGCGCAGACCAGGATCGGGCGGTCCGCCCGGACGGCGGGGTGGGCGAAGGCCTGCTCCACCAGCTGCGTGCTCAGGGGGTCGGGCAGGTCCGGGCCGTCGACCCAGAACTCGACGACGACCTCCTCGTCCGGCTCCCACACGTGGGCCTCGGCCACGGAGGCGTCGGACATCACCACGGTGACGGCGGACGGTTCGACGACCAGCTCCCAGCGCCGTCCGTCCGGTGCACCACCGGGGATGCGGCGGGGTCCGACCGGGGCTGTGGGGGCGGACCGGGGTCGGGGCGTCTGCGCGGCGAGGGTCAACTCGGTGCTCCTCGGGTGGGGTGTGGGACGAGCCGTCTCCACGGTGCCGAGCCGTCGGCGCCCCGAGCAGGGCCGTTGGTCCCGCAGCTCGCCGTCCCCGACGGCGGCGGGCCGGCCGCGGCGCGGAACCGACCCCCCGTGCGCCCGGCCCCGGACGCGCGGACGCCCCGGCCCCTCGGGAGGGGCCGGGGCGGCCGCGCCGGTGTCAGATGACGAACGAGGCCAGGGACTCCGGTGCGAACAGCTCCTCCGGCTCGTACTGCCGGGGGGAGAGCCCCTGCTCGTGGTGGTAGCGCAGGAACGTCTCGAGCGTCGTCCGGTTGGACTCCAGGCCGTAGGGCCACCAGTCCTCGCCGAGGGCCGAGCGGGTGCGCTCGACCTCGGCCCACAGCCACGGCAGGGCGTACCGCAGCGCGGCGGTCTCGCCGATGCCGGCCAGCCCGACCTCCTTGGCCGCGCCGCAGGCCTTGACCAGCTCCTGGGCCAGCCAGCGGTTCTGCTCGTAGACCTCCCGGCGGATCACCAGCGTGTGCATGATCGGGAAGATGCCGGTGCGGGCGTGGAACTGCCGCTCGACCTCCGCCGGGTCGGCGAACAGCCGCCGGATCCCGCCGCCGTCCGCGGTGTTGAACGGCCCCGGGTTGCGGGCGCTGTAGACCGCGTCGAGCTCGCCGTCGAGCAGCATCCGGGACAGCGTGTCGGCGGGGCCGATCGGCGCCACCTCGACGTCGGCCGGCAGGTCCAGCCGCACCTTCTCCGTCCGGCCGGTCTCGTCCAGCCCGCCGGTGCGGTAGCGCACCGACTCGACCGGCAGGCCGTGGTGCTCGGCGAGGATGCCGCGGATCCACACCGAGGCGGTGATCTGGTACTCCGGCACCCCGACGGTCCGGCCGGCGAGCTCGGCCGGGTCCTTGATGTCGGAGTCGGCGCGGACGTAGATGCCGCTGTGCCGGAACGCCCGGGACGGGAACACCGGCACCGCGACGAAGGGGGCGCCCTTGCTCAGCGTCATGACGTAGCTGGACAGGGACAGCTCGGCGATGTCGAACTCGCCGAACTTCAGCATCCGGAAGAACGTCTCCTCGACCGGCAGGTCCAGGAAGTTCAGCTCGGCGCCGCCCACGCGGACGGTGCCGTCGCGCAGGGCCTGCATGCGGTCGTAGGCCTGGCAGGCCATCGTGAAGACGGGTGCGGCCATGGGGCGCACTCCTCTCGTGGTTCGGGAGGTCAGCCCAGCTGGGCGGGCAGGATGAAGAGCAGGACGGAGGCCAGCGGCGCGACGACGATCATCGTCAGGCCGAAGGTGAGCAGCTTCCGGGAGACCGACCGCTGCTGGTCCTCGGGTGCGCTGGCCACGACGAGCGCGCCGACGGACGAGAACGGGCTGGCGTCGACGACCGTGGCCGACAGGGCGATGGCGATGAGCACCGCCGTGGGGGAGAGGTGCCCCAGCGCCATGAGCGGGATCGCCAGCGGCACGATCGCGCCGATCACCCCGGTGCTCGAGGCGAACGCCGACACCAGCGCGGCCACGCCGCACAGCAGCAGGGCGCTGACCACGGGGGAGCCGACGCCGGCGACGGCCTCGCCGATCCGGGTGATCGTGCCGGCGCGGTCGAGCACCTCGATCAGGGTGACCAGGCCGCACACCAGCAGGATGACGTTCCAGCTGATGTGGGCGGTGTTCTCCTTGCGCGGGAACACGGCGTGCACCACGACCGCGGCGACGATCGCCAGCATCCCGATGTCCCAGCCCATCACCAGCGAGCCGAGTGCGACCAGCGCGATCGCGACCAGCGTGGTGACGCGGGCGGCGTCCAGCCGGGGCCGGACCGCCGTGGGCGCCGCGGTGCGGACGGCGGTCGCCGCCCCGCCACCGCCGGTGCCCGCCGACGGCGCGGACTCCAGCGGGGTGCCGCTGCCGTCGGCCGGACCGCCGGCGGCGCGGACGGCGTCGTCCAGCCCCCGGCCGGTGGCGCGCAGGCCGCCCATCACGACGTAGACGACGACCGCGAGGACGACGTTGAAGGCCAGGGTGCCCAGCCACAGCGTGACCGGGCCGACGTCGAAGCCCTCGCTGGCCACGGCCTCGTTGGCGATGATGCCGAGGGTCGACAGCGGGGAGAAGGTGCCGGCCCCGACGCCGGTCACGACCATGAGGCCGGCCAGCAGCGGCTTGATGCCGAACTCGCGGGCCAGGCTGAGGCCGATCGGCGCCATGATGCCGGCCGCGGCCTGGCCGGGGGCGCCGGCCGAGGTGACCGCTGCGGTGACGGCGAACAGCAGCAGCGGCACGACGCGGGCGTTGCCGCGCACCAGCCGGGCCATCGACATGACCAGCCACTCCGTCGTGCCGTTCGCGGCGGCGACGGAGAACAGGTAGGTGATGCCGAACAGCAGGATGAACAGGTTGGCCGGGAACCCGGACAGGATGGTGGGGAGGTCCTCCCCGAGCACGAGCGTGCCGAGGCCGAAGGCCCCGACGAGCGCCAGGGCGCCGATGTTGACCGTGCTGACGGTGCCCACGAGGAACACCACGAGCAGCACGACGACAGCGAGCACGTCGATGGACACGTTGCCTCCGCAGACAGGGTCCGGGACTTCCGGACGCGAGGGGGAGACGGGGCGGGCGAGGGCCCGCACCCGAGGCGGTGGTACCGGGAGTCGTCGTCCCGGCCGCTTGCACACATGGGACCCGGGTCACTGTGTCCCGGACAACAGTCCTCCCTATAGTCGGGAGAATCCGTGGCAGAAGAGGAGGTCGGGGTGGCCGGCAAGGAGTCGCGCAGCGTCGCGTCCAAGGTGTGCGAGGTGCTCGACGCGATCGGTGCGGCGCCGGCCGGGCTGTCGGCCACCGAGGTGAGCCGGCAGACCGGCATGCCCCTGTCGACGGCGCACCGGCTGGTGCAGACGCTGGCGGCGTGGGGTGGCCTGGAGCGGCAGCCCGACGGGCGCTACCGGGCCGGGCTGCGGCTGTGGCAGGTGGCCGCCTCCGCGCCGCGGGCCAGCGCGCTGCGGGACACCGCGCGGCCGTTCCTCGAGGACCTCTACGAGGCGACCCAGCAGAACGTCCAGCTCGCCGTCCGCGACGCCGGCGCGGCCCTCGTCGTCGAGCACTTCGCCACCCGGTCGGCGGTCCCCACGGCGACCCGCATCGGCGGCCGGCTGCCGCTGCACGCCAGCGGCGTCGGGCTGGTCCTGCTCGCGTGGGCGCCCAAGGAGGAGCAGGACGCCGTCCTCGAGGGGCCGCTCGAGCGCTACACCGCCAACACCGTCACCGAGCCCGGCCGGCTGCGCCGCGTCCTCGCCGAGGTCCGCCGGGCGGGGGTGGCCGTGGCGACCAGCACGATGCCGCTGCCGGCGCTGGCCGTCGCCGCACCGGTGGTCGGCCGCGGTGGGGTCGTCGTCGGCGCGGTGTCGGTCGTCGTCCCGCCGGGGGACACCTCCGCGCCCAGCTACGTCCCCGCGGTCATCGCGACCGCGCGCGGGGTGTCCCGGCAGCTGGCCGGCGTCCCCGTGGCGGTGCGCCGCTGACCCCGGTCAGATGCGGTTCTTCTGCTTCCCCCAGCCGAACGCCGCGGTGAGCAGGAAGAACAGCAGGCCGACGACGACCAGCCAGAACAGGCCCTCCACGACGGCACCGATGATGGTGATGACCAGCCAGACGACCAGCAGGAGTCCGAGGAAACGGAGCACGGTCATCTCCCGGGGGACGGCGCGAGGGTGTCGACCCCGACCCTAGGCCCTGACGGGCCTCCGACCAGGGCCGACCGGCCCCGCACCCAGAGGAGATCGCACCGTGCCCGACGACCTCGACGCACTGCTCGCCGCCGTCGGCCCGGAGGTTGCCGCGCTCGTGCGCGCCGCCGACGAGCTGGTGCGGCGCACCGACCCGGACGTCGTCCGGGTCGTCTGGCCGCACCAGAGGACGGTCGGCTACGGCGTGGGACCGAAGAAGACGACCGAGCACTACGCCTACCTCGCCGTCTACGGGCAGGTGCTCAACCTGGGCTTCAACCACGGCGCCGCGCTAGACGACGGCGGCCTGCTCGACGGCACCGGGAAGTCCTTCCGCAAGCTGCGCGTGCACGGCGCCGAGACGCTGGCCGACCCGCGGGTGGCCGACCTGCTGCGCGCCGCCCGGGCCGAGCGCCTGGCCGCCCTCGGCCGCACGTGAGGCCGGGCGTCGCGCCCGCTGGTTGGATCGACGGCATGGCCTTCCGCGCGTCCGACGCCCGCTACGACTCGATGACCTACCGGCGCACCGGCCGCAGCGGCCTGGACCTGCCGGCGATCAGCCTCGGCCTGTGGCACAACTTCGGCGACGACGTCCCGTTCGACCGCCAGCGCGCGATCCTGCGCCGCGCCTTCGACCAGGGCATCACGCACTTCGACCTGGCCAACAACTACGGACCGCCCTACGGGTCGGCGGAGACCAACTTCGGCCGGCACCTGGCCGACGACTTCCTCCCTTACCGCGACGAGCTGGTGATCTCCACCAAGGCCGGCTACGACATGTGGCCGGGCCCGTACGGCCAGGGCGGTGGCTCCCGGAAGTACGTGCTGGCCAGCCTCGACCAGTCGCTGCGCCGGATGGGCCTGGAGTACGTCGACATCTTCTACTCCCACCGGCCCGACCCGACCACGCCGCTCGAGGAGACGATGGGCGCGCTGCACAGCGCCGTCCAGGCGGGCAAGGCGCTGTACGTCGGCATCTCCAGCTACGGCCCGGAGGACACCGCGAGGGCCGCGGCGATCCTGGCCGACCTCGGGACGCCGCTGCTGATCCACCAGCCGTCGTACTCGATGCTCAACCGCTGGATCGAGACCGAGGGCCTGCTCGACACCCTGGAGCAGGTCGGCGCCGGCTGCATCGCCTTCTCGCCGCTGGCCCAGGGCATGCTCACGACCAAGTACCTCGACGGCGTCCCGGCGGGCTCGCGGGCCAGCCAGGACAAGTCGCTGTCGACCGACCTGCTCACCGAGGAGTCGCTCCGGCACGTCCGCGCGCTGAACGAGATCGCCCGGGGGCGCGGGCAGGGCCTGGCCCAGATGGCGCTGGCCTGGGCGCTGCGCGACCCCCGGGTGACCACCGTGCTCATCGGCGCGAGCAGCGTCGGACAGCTCGAGCAGAACGTCGGCGCGCTCGACGGGCTGTCCTTCAGCGACGAGGAGCTGGCCGCGATCGACGAGCACGCCGTGGACGCCGGCATCGACATCTGGCAGGGGCCCCGCACCGGGGCCTGAGCCCCGGAGCGGTCAGCGGGGCCGGTCGGCGGTGCCGTCCTCGTCGCGCCGGACGCCGGGGTCGAGGCTGCGCTGGGCGATCGGCTCGGGCCCCTCGTCGAGCACCTCCGAGGGCACGCCCACCGCCGCCGGCGAGGTCCCCGGGGAGGACGTGGGGGCCGGCTCGGCGGTGCGGGCGGCCTCCCGCTCCGCCGGCGTCACGGGCACCGGTCCCGGCTTGTCGTCGGGCTCCTCCTCGGCGCCGGAGCGGCCTGCCGCCACCGCCGCACCCACCGCCGCGGCACCGGCGGCGACCGCGGCGGCACCGGCGGCGACCGCCGTTCCCGACACCCCGGCCTTACCGCTGTCGCCGCGCGTGGCCGCGGCGTCCTCGACACCCGGGGTCCGCACGCCGGCGCCCGCGTCGATCGACCCCCGCCAGGCGCCGGTCGCGTACCCCTCGTCCTCGACGAGGGCCTTGAACCGCTCGAGGTCGGCGCGCACCTGGCGCTCGACGATGCCGAGCGCGTCGCCGACCTGCTCGACCAGCCCCTCGGGCTCGTACTCCAGCGTCAGGTGCACCACCGTCGAGGCCGGGCCCGCGGGCTCGAACCGGACGGCGCCGGCGTTGGTGGCGCCGCTGGTCGCCGCCCAGGCGATCCGCGTGTCGGGCACCTGCTCGAGGATGGTCGCCTCCCACTCCCGGCGGACGCCGGCGATCTGGGCCACCCAGTGCAGCCGGCGGTCGTCGAGCTGGCGCACCTCGCTCACGCCGCCCATGAAGTGCGGGAAGTCCTCGAACTGCGTCCACTGGTCGTAGGCCGTGCGCACCGGCACGTCGACCTGCAGGGAGTGTTCGGCCCGGGTCGTCATCGCGTCCTCCGTCGTCTCGGGAGGTCCCGGGGTACCCGGGCGGGCGCGCGCGGAAGCGCCGGTCAGCGGTGCCGGCCGAGCACCGCCGCCACGGCCACCACGCCGCCGAGCGCGGCCAGCTGCAGCACGGGGGCGGCCGGCGGCGCGAGGTGCAGCAGCCCCGCGGCGGCCGCGGCACCGGCCACCAGGCCGAGGATGATCTCCACGCTCGAGCGCACCTCGCGGTAGCCGCGCCCGGACGCCAGCCGCATGACGACCGTGGTCAGGGTGCCGGTGAGGTAGGTCGTCGACATCCCGGGGACGCCGAAGCGCTGAACGGTGCTGCTCTGGATGCCCAGCGCCAGGGCCATCGTGAACAGCAGGACCTGGGTGAGCACCGGCCCGGGCTCCCCGCCGGTCACCCACCAGCCGACCGCGTACCCGGCCAGCAGCACGAACTCGACGGCGAGGGCCAGGGTCACCCGCCGCGGCCACACCGGGTCGCCCGGCTGCGGGTGCCCGGCCAGCCGGACCCCGAGCGCGGCGCCGGCGCAGAAGGCCAGGATCGCGCCACCGGAGGCGATCGCCAGCGCGCCGTCGGCCGAGCTCGCCGAGACGCCCAGGATCACCAGGTTGCCGGTCATGACGCTGGTGAAGGCCCCGCCGAGGGCCATCAGGCCGATGGCGTCGGTCGCGCCGCTGACCACGGCCAGCGCCACCACCAGGGCCTGCCGGAGGCCGGTGCTCACCCGGTCGGCGGCGACGGCGGGCGGCGCGGACGGCGCAGCGACGGGAGAAGCGGACACGACCGAGGAGTCTCCGGCCCGACGTCGTCTGCGCGCGTTGGTCGAACTGCCCATCGAACCCTCTGATCCATGTGCACTGTGACCCTCATCGGGCGGGCGTCGCCGCTCCTAGCGTCATCGGCACACAGCCACCGCTGGAGACGACCGAGAAGGCGATGTCATGACCCAGATGCTCGACCGCACCGAGCTGCTCAGCCCCGAGGACTTCCGCGTCGCGCTGCAGGACGCGATCAAGGGCCGCGAGGCCAAGAACGCCTCCTTCAGCCAGGCGTGGGCCGACGGCAAGCTCGAGCGCCACCACTTCGCCCGCTGGGCCGAGAACCACTACCAGTACGTCGGCCCCTTCGCCGACTACCTCGGCTACATCTACGCGCAGACCCCGGACACCCTCACCGACGCCAAGGACTTCCTCCTCCAAAACATGTACGAGGAGGAGCTGGCCGACATCCGCCACACCGACCTGCTCATCCGGTTCGGCGAGGCGTGCGGCACGACCCGCGAGCGCATCGAGGACCCGAACAACGCCAACGCCGTCACCCGGGGCCTGCAGGCCTGGTGCTACGCGACCGCGATGCGCGAGCACTTCGTGGTCTCCACCGCGGCGCTGATCGTCGGGCTCGAGTCGCAGGTGCCCAGCATCTACAAGAAGCAGATCATCCCGCTGCGGGAGACCTACGGCTTCACCGAGGACGAGATCGAGTTCTTCGACCTGCACATCACCTCCGACGAGGTGCACGGCGAGCGCGGCTACCAGATCGTGCTCGAGAACGCGACCACCCCGGAGCTGCAGCAGCGCTGCCTGCAGTTCGTCCGCTGGGGGGCGGAGATGCGCTACTCCTACACCCGCGCGCTGTACGACACCTACGTCGCCCCCGACCTCGAGGGCGCCTCGGCCTGACCGGCCGACCCCGGACCGGGGTGCCGGCACCGGCGCCCCGGTCCGCGCGGTCGAGCACGACCGCCTCCCGCACGTCCCCGCCGGCCACGGCGCCGGTTCTCCCCGCACGCCCTCGACCGGAGGCCCCCGTGAGCCAGCCCGCGAGCTCCGCGACCACCACCCCCGCGCCCACGCCGGGCTCCTGGGTGCACGTCGCCGACCTGAAGGAACTCACCCGCCGCAAGCGCAAGCAGGTCACCCTCGGCGGCTGCCCGATCGCGCTGTTCCTCGTCGACGACGAGGTCTTCGCGATGGACGACGTCTGCGTGCACAAGGAGCGGTTCCTGACCAAGGGCACGATCCTCAACGGCCAGGTCATCTGCCCGGGCCACCAGTGGCGGTTCGACCCGCGCACCGGCGAGGCCGAGGACCAGGAGGGCCGCCAGGCCACCTACGCCGTGCAGGTCACCGACGAGGGCGCGGTCCTCGTCGACCCCCAGCCCGTCACCCCCCGGCGCGAGAGCGCGCCCGACGCGTCCGCCTGAGGTGCCCACCATGACTGCCGAACAGACCCTGGTCATCGTCGGCGCCGGCCACGTCGCCGCCTCCGCCGCCAAGGCGCTGCGCCGCCGCGGCTTCGCCGGCCCCGTCGTCGTCCTCGGCGACGAGCCGGTCGGCCCGTACCAGCGCCCCCACCTGTCCAAGGAGCGGCTCGCCTCCGGCAGCGACGCCGGCCTGTGGCTGCTCGACCCCGCCTGGTGCGCGGACAACGACGTCACGCTGCGGACCAGCAGCCCGGTGGAGCGCATCTCCGCGGCCACCGGGGAGGTGCTGCTCGCCGACGGCGGCAGCATCCCCGCCGACTCGGTCCTGCTCGCCACCGGCGGCCGCCCGCGGCGCCTCCCCGGTGTCGACGGCGACCGCGTCCACCACATCCGCACGCTGGCCGACAGCGACCGGCTGCGCGAGCGGCTCACCCCGGGCCGCCGGGTCGGCGTCCTCGGCGGCGGCTTCCTCGGCACCGAGGTCGCCGCGGCCGCGGTCACCCGCGGCGCCGACGTCGTCGTCTTCGACCGCGACCCGGTCCTGCTGGCCCGCCTGATGGGCCTCGACATCGGCGCCGCCGTCACCGGCCTGCACCGGCAGCGCGGGGTCGACCTCCGCCTGGGCGAGCCGATCAGCGCCGTCCGGGCCCGCGCCACCGGCGTCGACGTCCACACCGCACACGGCATCGAGACCGTCGAGGACCTCGTCGTCTGCATCGGGATCGAGCCCAGCATCGACGTCGCCGTCCGTTCCGGCCTGGTCGTGAGCAACGGGGTCGAGGTCGACGCGCAGGGGCGCACCTCGGTGCCGGCCGTCTTCGCCGCCGGCGACGTCGCCGCCCACGACCACCCGCGCTACGGGCGGGTGCGGGTCGAGCACGTCGACGTCGCCCAGCAGCAGGCCGCGGCGATCGCCAAGACCCTCGCCGGCAAGCCCGCCACCTTCGCCGACCCGCACTGGTTCTGGAGCGACCAGTACGACCTGAACCTGCAGGGCCTGGGCCTGGGCGGGGTCCGGCCGGGCGACGAGCAGGTGACCCGCGGGGACCTCGCGGCCCTCGACGGCACCGTGTTCTGGCTGCGCGACGGGGTGCTCGTCGCCGCCGCCACCGTCGAGCGCGGCGAGGACGTCTCCGTCGCCCGGGAGCTCATCGACCTGGAGATCCCGGTCGACGCCGCCCGGCTCGGCGACGAGTCGATCGAGCTCGAGGAGCTCCTGGAGTTCGAGGAGGCGGGGGTCTGATGACCGTGCGCAGGGTGTGCAACCTGGTCGACGGGGCCTGGGTCGAGTCGGTCACCGGCCGGGTCCGGGAGCGCCGCGACCCGGCCGACGACCGCGAGGTGGTCAGCACCTTCCCCGAGTCCGACGCGAAGGACGCCGACGCCGCGGTGTCGGCCGTCGCGGCCGGCTGGCGCGCGTGGGGCGACACCGCCCCCGAGCAGCGCGCCCGGGTGCTGGAGAACGCCGCCGCCGTCCTGGAGGGGCAGCGCGACTCTCTGGTCGAGGAGCTGGTCCGCGAGGAGGGCAAGACCCGCGCCGAGGCCACCACGGAGGTCAGCCGGACGCCGGCGAACCTTCGCTTCTACGCGGGCGAGGCGCTGCGCACAGCCGGGCAGACGCTGCCCACCGGCGACGGCAGCCTGGTGTTCACCTGGCGCGGACCGGTCGGCGTGGTCGCCGCCATCACCCCGTGGAACTTCCCGCTCAACATCCCCTCCCGCAAGCTCGGCCCCGCGCTGGCCGCGGGCAACGGCGTCGTCTTCAAGCCCAGCGAGGTGACGCCGCTGCTCGGCCAGCGGCTGGTCGACGCCCTGCTCGAGGGCGGCCTGCCCGCCGGGGCGATCGCCGTCCTGCACGGCGGGGCCGAGGTGTCGCAGGCGCTCGTCGCCGACGACCGGCTGGACGCGATCACCTTCACCGGCTCGACCGCGGTGGGGGAGTCGATCCACCGGGCGGTGCGGGCCAGCCGTCGCACGCAGCTGGAGATGGGCGGCAAGAACCCCGTCGTCGTCCTGGAGGACGCCGACCTCGACCGGGCCGCGACGCTCATCGCGAAGGGCGCGTTCGGCCTCTCCGGCCAGGCGTGCACCGGCACCAGCCGGGTGCTCGTCCACGACGCGGTCCACGACGCCCTGCTGGAGAAGGTGGCCGCGAAGGCCGCCGCGCTCCGGCTCGGGCCCGGCCTGGCGCCCGGGGTCGACGTCGGCCCGCAGGCCACGGCCCGGCAGAAGGAGTCCGTGGTCGGCGCGATCCGGCAGGCCCTCGACGACGGCGCCCGGCTGGTCGTCGGCGGCCCCGGCGACCCGGCCGACGACGACCCGGCGCTGGCCCACGGGCACTTCGTGCGCCCCACGGTCTTCGCCGACGTCGACCCGGCCTCGGCGCTGGCGACCGAGGAGGTCTTCGGCCCCGTGCTGGCCTTCCTGCGGGTGGGGTCGATGGACGAGGCTGTCCTCGTGGCCGACGCCACCCGCTACGGACTCTCCGCAGCCATCGTCACCGCCGACATCGGACGGGCCCTGCGCTTCGCCCGGGAGGTCCCCGCCGGCCTCGTGAAGATCAACCAGCCCACCACCGGCCAGGCGATGAACGCGCCCTTCGGTGGCCTCAAGGACAGCAGCACCCAGACCTCGAAGGAGCAGGCAGGAGCAGCGATGATGGCCTTCTACACGGTCGACAAGACCGTCTACCTGAGCGCATGACCGCCCCCGAGACCGCGCGCGGCGTGGTCACCGACGAGGAGCTCGCGGCCGCCGGCACCGAGTGCGCGTTCGTGCGGGTCTGCCGCGCCGGCCAGGTGCCCAACGGGTACGTGCGCCGCTTCTACGCCGAGACCGAGCACGGCCAGCTGGAGCTCGCCGTCGCCCGCCTCGACGGCAGGGCGTACGCCACCAGCAACTACTGCACCCACCTGGACTGCCTGCTCAGCTCCGGCAAGCTGCAGGACGACGGCATCCGCTGCTCGTGCCACAACAGCGTCTTCGAGCTGGAGACCGGCCAGCCGATCCAGCCACCGGCCACCGAGGCGATCCGCACCTACCCGGTGCGCGAGGAGGACGGCCAGGTGCTGGTCGGCATCTCCGAGCGCGACGTCCTGGAGGGCGGGCCGCGCCGGCGCAAGCCGCCGGCGGCCGGCTGATGCCCGCCTGGTCGCCGGCCGAGGAGGCCGGCCGCGGCCCCACGATCGCCTCCGGCGGCATGGTGACCAGCAGCTCCCCGATCGTCAGCCAGCTCGGCGCCGCCGTGCTGGCCGGCGGCGGGAACGCCGTCGACGCGGCGCTGGCCATGACGGCGATGTCGTGGCTGGCGCTGCCCGGCCAGTGCGGCATCGGCGGCGACGCCTTCGCCGTCGTCCGCGAGCCGGACGGTCGGGTGTGGACGGTCAACGGCAGCGGCTACGGGCCGGACGGCGCCTCGGCCGAGGGCTACCTCGACGAGGGGCTGACGGCGCTGCCGATGACCGGCGCCCGCGCCGTGGCCACCCCGGGCGCGCTGGCCGCCCTGGCCACGCTGCACGCGCGCAGCGGCACCCGGGAGCTGGCCGAGCTGTGGGCGCCGGTCGCCGCGGCGGCCCGCGCCGGGCTGCCCTGCACGGTCAAGAACCGGGCCGACGTCGCCGAGCACGCCGGTGCGCTGTCGGCCGACCCCGGCCTGCGCCGCTGGCTGCTGCCCGGCGGCCGGGTACCGGCCGTCGGTGACCGGCTGCCCGCGCCCGAGCTCGCCGACAGCATCGAGCAGCTGGCCCGCCGGCCGCTGGCGCTGTACGAGGGTGACCTCGCCGAGCAGGCGGTGGCCCTGCTCCGCGCCGGCGGCGCCCCCTTCTCCGGCGACGAGTGGGCGGCCGGCCGCGAGGCCCCGCCGGCCGACGCGGTCAGCGCCCCCTACGGCGACCTGGTGGTCCACCAGACCCCGCCGCCGTCCCCGGGCTGGATGGTGCTGCACCAGGCCGCGCTGCTCGACGGGCGGCTGACCGGGCTGCCGACCTGCGGCGCCGACGCCGTCCACCTGCTCGCCCTGGCGGCGCGGCGGGCGTTCCGGGACCGCTACGAGCGGTGCGGCTCGGACACCGACGCCTGGCGCGACCTGCTCGCCGCCGACGCGATCGAGCGGGCCCGCGGCGAGCTGGCCGGCGAGCCGCTCGTCACCGGTGGGGTCGGCATGGCCGGGGACACCACCAGCTGCGTGGCCGTCGACGCCGAGGGCCGGGCGGTCAGCGCCATCTCCTCGCTGGCCTTCACCTTCGGCGCGCGGATCTCCATCCCGGGCACCGGCATCGCGCTGAACAACCGGCTCGGCCGCGGTGCCTACCTCCTGCCCGGCCACCCCAACGCGCTCGCGCCGCGGCGCAAGCCGCTGCACACCCTCAACGCCTGGGTGCTCACCGACCGCGCCGGCGGGCTGCGGCACGCGGGCAACACCCCCGGCGGCGACGGCCAGGTGCAGTGGAACACCCAGGTCATCTCGCACCTGGTCGACGGCGGCCTGGACCCGCAGACCGCGGTCGCGGCGCCGCGCTCCACCGTCCACCCCGGCAGCGACGCCGACGCCGTCGGCAGCCCCGAGACGCTCCAGGTGGAGAGCCGCCTCGGCGACGCCGTCATCGGGGAGCTGGCCGCCCGCGGGCACGACGTGCGCGATGTCGGTCCGTGGGGCGGCGGTGGCAGCGCGCTGGTCGTCTCGGTGGACGACGAGCGGGGCGTGTTCGCCGGCGGCGCCGACCCGCGGCAGGACGGGGTGGCGCTCGGTGTCTGAGCTGTCCGAACGGGCGACCGCCGTCCCCCCGCAGGGGGCCTACGTGCCGGCCGTCGTCCACGCCGGCCTGGTGTGGACGGCGGGGATGACACCGCGCCGCGACGGGCGGCTCGTCGTCCGCGGCGTCGTCGGCCGGGACGTCGACCTGGCCACCGCGCGGGAGGCGGCCGGCCTGGCCGCGGGCAACACGCTCACCGCGGTCGCCGAGGCCCTCGGCGGCCTCGACGCGGTCGCGCGGTGCGTGAAGATGACCGTCTTCATCGCCGCCGCCGACGACTTCACCGAGCACGCCGCGGTGGCCGACGGCGCCTCGGCGGTGCTGCGGGAGCGGCTGGGGGAGCGCGGCGTCGTGGCCCGCAGCGCGATCGGCGTCCGGACGCTGCCCTCGGGCGCGCCGGTCGAGGTCGAGCTCGTCGCCGCCGTCGCCTGACCACACCGGCGAGATCCCGTGATCTCGCACGCCATGGGCGCCATGGACGTGCGAGATCACGGGATCTCGACGGATCAGACCAGCGCCGGGTCCTGCGCCACGTGGTCGGCGAAGGCCTGCAGCGCCGCGGCGCCGACCGCCTTGTCCTGCTCGCCGTTGCCGCCGCTTACGCCGACGGCGCCGACGATCTGGCCCTCGTACACGATCGGGAAACCACCCACGAAGATGGCGAACTTGCCGGGCAGCATGTGCGAGATGCCGAAGGCCTCGTTGCCGGGCAGCGCCGGGCCGTTCGGCGGCTCGTTGAACAGGTGCGTGGCGCGCTCGTGGCCGGCGGCGGTGAAGGCCTTGGCGATGGAGATCTCCACGCCGGTCAGCCGGGCGCCGGGCAGCCGGTGCAGGGCGATGACGTTGCCGCCGTCGTCGCACACGCAGATCGTCTGCTTGACGCCGATCTCCTCCGCTTTGGCCCGGGCGGCCGCCAGCATCGGCAGCGCGTCGTCGAGGGTGATCCGGAAGACCTGGTGCACGGGGCTCTCCTCCTCCGGCCGAGGCCGGGTCGTCGGCTGCCGTCCCTCGGCCGGGCGAGGGCGGCGTGTGCTGTCAGCCTCCGGGCTGGACGACGGCCCCGGCAATGGTGAGACTGCCGTACGACACGGGCACAGGGTTGTGCACTCTGACCGAAGGAGCGCGCCATGCCGCACGCCCACTCCGACGACGCGCTGACGCTCGCCCGGCTCCTCCAGGAGCCCGCGCTGCGGCGTGCCCGGATCCACGCCGGGCGCGCCGGGGCGGTCACCCGGGTGGAGTGGGTCGCGCCCTGGGCGGTGACCGGGACGCAGGAGGAGTCCCTGACCGGCGTGCTGGTGCACGCGCACGCCGCGGAGCTCGCGCGGGCCGGGGTGTCGATCGACGAGGCCGCCCGGGTGCTGGCCGAGCGGGGCGCCGCGGCGCTCCTCGTCGACGGTCACCAGCCCGACGCCGCGGACGCCGAGGCCGCCTGCCGGCTGCCCCTGGCCACCATGGCCGACACCGTCTCCTTCGCCGTCCTCAACCGGCTGGTGGCCGACCTGACCCTGGCCCGGGAGACGCACGTGCTCCGCTACGGCCTCACCGTGCACCGGGCGCTGGCCGAGCTGCTCTACCGCGGGGCCGAGCTGCCGGCGCTGTGCAGCCAGATGTCGCGGATGTCGCAGCGGCCGGTGGCCGTCTTCGACAAGCAGGGCGTGCTGGCGGCGCTGGAGCAGCGGCAGCCGCGGGTCGTCGAGCCGGCCGACCTGGTGGCGGCGTTCACCGAGCAGGCCGAGGCGCTGGGCACGGTGGGGGAGCCCGAGGAGCTGCACCCGCGGTTCGCCGAGATCACCCTGGCCGGGCAGCACCTGTCCTGCGTGCTCACGCCGATCGTGCTCGGCGGCCGGCACGACGGCTGGGTGCTGCTGCTCGAGGAGACCGACGACCCGCACCCGCACGACCTGGCCGAGCACCGCGTCCTCGTCGAGCAGGCCGCGCCGATCATCGGTACCGAGATGCTCCGGCTGCGCAGCGTGCAGCGGGCCAAGGAGCAGGCCCGCGGGGACTTCGTGCACGGCCTGCTGCACGGCCGGTTCGCCACCGTCGACGACATCAGCGCCCGCGCCGCGCACTACGACTTCCCGGTCCGCTCCTGGTTCGGGGTCGTGGTCGCCTCCGGCCTGACCACTCCGGCGGACGCCGACTCGCCGTCCCGGCTGCAGTCGATCGCCACCCAGGCCGCCCGGCTGCTGCCCGAGCAGGACCGGCACACGCAGGCGGCGATGGTGGGCGACGTGCTCGTGGTCGTCCGGGAGGCGGCCCGCCGCGGCACGATGGGGACGCCGGACAACGCGCTGGCCGCGGTGAGCGAGTACGCCGCGGCCCTGCACCGGTACCTCAGCCGCCGCAAGGACCAGGCCGGCCGGCCGATCCGGGTCGCCTACGGCCGCCCGGTGGTCGGGGCGCTGGCGATCCCCGACAGCTACCGCGAGGCCCGCATGGCGCACGGGCTGCAGAACCGCCTGCACCTGGCCGACGTGTGCGGGTTCCAGGAGCTGCGGGTGCACGCCGTCCTGGAGGACGTCGCGGCCGGGCAGGTCGGGGCGCGGTTCGCCTCCGACGTCCTCTCGCCGCTGCGCGACCCCGGCGCCGCCGACCTGGAGGACGCGGTCCTGGCGTACGTGGCCTCCGGCGGCAACGTGAACGCCGCCGCGCGCGACCTGCACATCCACCGCAACACGATGCTCTACAAGCTGGACCGGGCCTCCCGGTTGCTGGGCATGGACCTGCGGCAGGCGGAGAACCAGTTCACCGTCTGGCTGGCGCACACCCTCGACATGCTGGCGAGCACCGGGCGGGAGGTGGACCGGCTGGTCAGCCCGGTCTGAGCACCCCGGCCCGGACGGGAGGTGTCCCGGGGACCGTCGGCCGGCCGGCCGTCTTGCCGCGCGGACGTCCGGGCGAGCAGATTGTCCGGTGGGGAGGCGTCCCCGGGAGGCGCTCCCCCCGGCGGCGCGGGAGGCAGCGATGAAGGACTGCAGGATCATCCGCGGGAGCGGCGAGGGGTACCGCGGGAAGCAGGGTCTGGACTACTTCGCGGGCATCTCGGCCGAGAGTGCCGGGGCCGAGGGCCTGTGCATGCACCTGCTCGAGATGCCGGCGGGCGCCGAGGCGAAGGCGCACCTGCACGAGGGCCACGAGTCCGCCATCTACGTGCTGGAGGGGGCGGCCTCGCTGCGCCACGGCCCCGAGCTCGAGCACGTCGACACCGTGAGCGCGGGGGACTTCGTCTACATCCCCGCCGGTGTGCCGCACCAGCCGTTCAACCCGACGGACGAGCCGGTCCGGGCACTCATCGCCCGGACGGACCCGAACGAGCAGGAGAGCGTCGTCCTCCTCTGAGCCCCGGACCGCGACCGATCCGCTCCGGGCCCCGGCGCCCTCGACCGGCCCGGCCGCCGGCCGTGGCCGGCCGCCGGTCCGGCCGGCCGAGGTGGCCGACGTGTGCAGCGTGCACAAACGGTGCGGCGAGCACTGGGCAACGTGCCGGTGAACGGGGGTTGTGCCGCCGCTACCGTCCGGCGGACGACCACCCTCCCGGTGATCGCGTCCCATCCGTTGTTCGGCCCGGTTGTCCCGCCTGGCGTGCATGGCGGGCGGCTGAGCCCCGTGCACGAACTCGGAGGTCCCCTTGACTGCCGCCCACTGGGTGTACCTGGCAGGTGTCGCATCACTGATCGTCGTGATGCTGCTACGGAAGAACGTGATCGTCCCCGCGGTGATCGCCACGCTCGTGACGACGTGGCTCTACACCGGCGACTTCCTCAACGGCCTCGGCTCGGTCTTCAGCGCCAGCATGGTGGCGACCACCGAGCTGCTGAACATCTTCCTGGTGCTCACGGTGGTGACCGCGCTCCTGGGGGCGCTGCGAGCCATCGGCGCCGACCGGCGGATGATCGCGCCGCTGGCCCGGCTCATGAAGAACGGCCCGATCTCCTACATCACCCTCTTCGCCGCCACCTACCTGCTCTCGCTGGTGTTCTGGCCGACGCCGACCCTGGCACTCCTCGCAGCCATCCTGCTGCCCGCGGCGATCGCGGCCGGGCTCTCCCCGCTGGGCGCCGCGATGGCCATCGCCATCGCGGGCCAGGGAATGGCGCTCGCCTCCGACTACGTGATCGGGGTCGCTCCCGGTCTCTCCGCCAGCGGTGCCGGTGTCCCCGCCGGCGCGATCGCCGACCGGGCGCTCGTGCTGAGCTGGGTGGTGGGCGGGGTGGCCATCACCATGACCTACTTCCTGCACGTCCGGAACGGCTCGATCGCCGCCCTCCTGCCCGGCTCCCGGGGCCGGGCCTCGCGCCGCGACGCGGTCGCCCTCCTGCCGGCGCGGGAGATGGACCTGAGCGAGGTCCCGGTGACCGTCGGCACGGCCCTCACCACCAAGGGCGAGCCGTTGCGCGTGCGGACCGCCCCGGTGACGGGCGCAGCGTCCGGGGACGGCTCCGGGTCGGGGAACGGCGCCGACGGCGACGGCTCGGGTCCGGCCGGCGGCACCGGCAACGGTCACGGGCCGGCCTCCGGCAACGGGCACGGACCGGCCGCCGGCAACGGGCACGTCCCCGCGGACGACGTCGACGCCCTGCCCGCACCCGCGCGGGCGCGGCGGGCCCGCCTGTTCGCCATCGCCGTCCCCGTGGCCTTCGCCGTCCTGGTCCTCTACATGCTGCTCGGCAAGGTCACCGACCTGGTCCCCGAGGTGGAGGCCGGCTGGGGCGCCGCGCTGGTCGGGGGCCTGGCCCTGGTCCTCATGCTGGCGGTGACGATCTCCTCGGGCAGCAACGGCCTGGAACGGGCGGGGGAGCACTTCGTCGACGGCCTGGTGTTCGCCTTCAAGGCCATGGGCGTGGTCATCCCCGTGGCCGGCTTCGTGCTCGTCGGCATCTCCGACTTCGCCGGGCGGATCATGCTCCTGCCCGAGGACGCCGAGGCGCCGGGCTTCCTGTTCGACGCCATCTCGAGCGGGGAGCGGTTCATCCCGGACAACCCCGTGGTGGTCATGTTCGCGATGCTGCTGGCCGGCATGCTGATCGGCCTCGACGGCTCCGGCTGGGCGGGCCTGCCGTTCACCGGGTCCATGGCCGACGCGTTCGCCACCTCGACCGGCGGGGACACCGCGACCCTCGCGGCCATCGCGCAGAACGCCGCGGGCTGGACGGGTGGCGGCACGCTGCTCATCTGGTCCTCGCTGATCGCCGTCGCCGGTCTCACGGGGGTGCCGGTGACCACGCTCGCCCGCAAGCTGTTCGTGCCGGTCGTCACGGGGTTGGTCCTCAGCGTCGTGGTGGCGGCGGTGATCTGGTGAGCCGGGCGACCGTCCGGGGCCTCGCCGGGGACGTCCGTGCCGGACTCGCGTCGCCGACGGAGGTGCTCGACGACGCGCTGTCCCGCGTGCGGGCCGTCGACCCGGTGGTCCGCGCCTTCGTGTCGGTCGACGAGGAGCGGGTGCGGGCGGAGGCCGCCGAGCTGACCGAGGAGGCGGCCCAGGGCCGGTTCCGGGGAGCGCTGCACGGCGTCCCGGTGGCGGTCAAGGACCTCATCGACGTGCGTGGTCACCCGACACGGTGCGGCTCGCTGGTGACCGACGACCGGCCGGCCGGTGACGACGCCCCGGCGGTGCGGCGGCTGCGGGCTGCGGGCGCGCTCGTCCTCGGCAAGACCGCCACCCACGAGTTCGCGCACGGGGTCACCACGCCGCCGACCCGGAACCCCTGGGACGTCTCGCGCATCCCCGGCGGCTCGAGCGGTGGCTCGGCCGCGGCGGTGGCCTCGGGGCAGGTCCCGGCCGCCCTGGGCAGTGACACCGGGGGGTCCATCCGGGTCCCCGCGGCCCTCTGCGGGGTCTCCGGGCTGCGCCCCCGGCCGGCGGACGTGCCGGTGGCCGGCTGCGTCCCGTTCTCCCCGAAGCTGGACACCTGCGGACCGATCGCCGGGGACGCCGAGGACCTCGCCCTCCTCTTCGCCGTCCTCGCGGGGACCCCCTGCCCGGTCGACGCGCCGGTCGAGGGCCTGCGCCTCGGCACGGTCGCGGCCGAGGCGCTGGGGGACGTCGACGTCGAGGTCCTCGCGGCGGTCGAGGCCGCGGTGGCGGTCTTGCGGGCGGAGGGGGCCGTCCCCACCCCGGTGACCGTCCCGCCCTTCGCGGCGTGGAGCGCGGCCCGCACCGTGTACGTGCTCTCGGACTTCCTCGACGTGCACCGCACCGCGGGCTGGTACCCCGGCCGCCGGGAGCGCTACGGCGAGGAGGTGGCCAGCTACCTGAGCCTGGCCGAGCAGATCGCGCCGCGGGAACGGGAGGCCGCCGTCCGCGAACTGGGCCGGCTGGAACCGGCGCTGCGGTCCGGCCTCGAGGACGTCGACGTGCTGGTCCTCCCCACGACGGCGGTCCCGGCGCCGACCATCGAGGAGACCGCCTTCCGGCCCGGCGAGACCGGGCGTGCACCGGTGGTGGGGACGCTCATGCGGTTGTGCGGGCCGTTCAGCTGGTGCGGCCTGGCCGCCGTCAGCGTGCCGTGCGGGTTCACCGCGGGCGGCCAGCCGATCGGGCTGCAGGTGGTCGGTCGCGACGTCCCGACGGTGCTCGGCGTGGCCGCCCGGTACCAGGCACGGACCGATCACCACCTGCGGGTCCCGCCGGTGGGTCCCCCTGTCGTGGGGGCGGTCGCCGGCTGAGCGGCGCGGTCAGCGGCCGCCGTCCTCGACGAGGCCAGCCAGGCGGTCCAGGGACAGCCGCCAGCCGGTCTCGTTGTCGGCCGGCGGGACGCCGTCGGGCAGCCCGTCGTGCACCGCGACCAGGTGGGTGCCGCCGTCGGCGTCGGCGAGGGTGATGGAGATGGTCATCTCGCCGCGCAGGGCGGGGTCGTCGGTCTCGAACTCGTCGATCTCGACGACGAGCTCGTCGGGCACCAGCCGGGCGAACCGGCCACGGTAGGTGTCGGTGTGCGCGGTCGTCTTCCCGGCCGGTCCGGGGTCGTCGTAGGTGAGCGAGATGCGGAACGTGCCGCCCTCGCCGCCGGTGAACTCGTGCACCTGCGCGGTCATCCCCGGGGGCACCTTCCAGCGGGCGATGGCGTCGGCGTCGACGAGGGCGCGGTAGACCGCCGCGCGCGGTGCCCGGATGTGCCGGGCGACCCGGGTGGAGGTCACGGCGGTCACTGCTCCGAGGCCGCGGGCACGGTGCCGTCGGGTGACACGCCGTCCCAGAGTTCGTCGAAGGCGATGCTGTCGTAGAAGGCGGTGCCGTCGACCACCCGGCCGTCGCGCAGGGTGAGGAACCACGCGTAGGTGTTGCGGTAGGTCGTGCCGGCCGTGGTGGTGCCCTCCCCGTCCCACAGGACGACGACCGTGTCGCCGTCGGCGTGGACGCCGCGGACACGGACCGGACGGAAGGGCGCCTCCGGCCGGAACCGCGCGGCGAAGGGCCGCAGGACCTCGTCGGTGAACTCGCGGGCGCTGCCGTAGGTCCCCGCCACCCGCGACCGGCCGACGATCTCCCAGGTCATCCCGTCGGCGAAGATGCTGGACACGTGCCCGTCCCCGCGCGACCACGCGGCGAACGCCTGGGTCACGACGTCCCGGTTGCTGCTCACCCGGCGGACCTCCTCCACAGCGCTGATGGCCGGCCACCGGCAGCCCCGACGACCGAGCCGCCATCCTCCTGCGTCGGCCACGGCTCCGGGGAGGTCAGGGACGGGGGTTGGTGCGCGTCCAGCCGCGGTCGTCCCGGCGGGCGCCCAGGGCCGCCCGGCAGCGGCGGCACACGTCCTGCACCTCCTCCGCGTGCCGGCCGGACTCCGGCTGGACGTCGGCCCAGCTCACGTGCGGGAAGCGGGCCAGCCGCGACCTGCTCATCGACAGGCCGCACACGGTCTCGTTGCGCCCGCGCTCCCAGGCGTGGACCTCACCGGCGGGGTAGCGGATGCCGTCGTCGGGGTCGGTCCACTGGCCCGCGGCCGCGACCGCTGCGTTGCGCACTGCCATGGCCGCGCCATACCCGGTCGACGCGGCCCGCACCGGGCGTGGTGGGGACGGCTCGTCGGCGTCGACGTTCCCGCTGGAACGTCGGCAAGGACCCAGCCTTGCTGGCGTTCCCGCGGGAACGCCCCGGACAGCCGCGGGACCTCGCGGAGTCCCTGGCGAAGGAGTCCCGTTGCTCCTCCTCGCGGGCCTGCTGGGCCTGCCCACGTGGGGTCGGCAGGGCGCTGTGGTCCACGTCGCGCTGCTGCCCGTCGTCGTCCTCGGCTTCCGGGCGTGGGCGCGGCGCTGCTTCCTCGGCGGCGGGCGCGATCGTGGCCGCTGACCGCGACGTCAGCTCTGCGGCTCGGAGTCGGACGAACCGCCGGCCGCCCTCAGCTCGCGCCACTGGCCGACGGCCATCCCGGCGTTGACCACCGCGACGAGCGCGGCACCTGCACCGATGATCTGCTGGTCGTCGTCGCCGGACGTGAACACGACGACGGCGAGACCCACCATGAGCGCGGCGGCCACCACGCGGGACCAGAGGACGCCGCGTGGGGTGTTCAGCGCTCGCCACCACCGCACGCGGCCAGCTTGCCCGACGTCGGCGGCGTGCGGGTCGAGGCCGGGGCGGCCGGCAGCGGAAGTCCGTTGCGGCGTGGTCCGCGAGCGCCCTAGCGTCGCCCCCTCGGGGACGGGACGACGCGGCCGGGAGGCAGCGGAGCGGAGGTCGGGAACGCGATGACTGCTCGCCTCGTCGCACTGAGCTTCGCTGCGAACGACCCGCGCCGTCTCGCGGACTTCTGGGTCGGCCTCCTGGGCTGGGAGAGGGGTGAGGACCCCGCCGACGGGGTCGCGCTGGTGCCCAGCGACGACACCGGGTTCCAGGTGCGGTTCCTCCCGACGCACGAGCCGAAGACGGGCCAGAACCGGGTGCACCCCGACCTGACCAGCGCGTCCCCGGAGGGCCAGCAGCAGACCGTGGCGCGGGCGCTGGCACTCGGCGCCCGGCACATCGACGTCGGTCAGCGTCCGGAGGAGGGCCACGTGGTCCTCGCCGACCCGGAGGGCAACGAGTTCTGCGTCATCGAGGCGGGCAACCGGTTCCTCGCCGACTGCGGGTTCCTCGGAGCGCTCGCGTGCGACGGCTCGCAGCAGGTCGGGTACTTCTGGCGCGACGCGCTGGGCTGGCCGCTGGTGTGGGACCAGGACCAGGAGACCGCGATCCGGTCACCGCACGGCGGTCCGAAGATCACCTGGGGCGGTCCGCCGGTGGCGCCGAAGACGGGCAGGAACCGGCTGCACCTCGACCTCGCGCCGGCCGTCCCCGGGGAGCTGGACGCGGAGGTCGACCGCCTGCTGTCCCTGGGCGCGACCCGTCTCGACGTCGGTCAGGGGGACGTCGACGGGGTCGTGCTGGCCGACCCCGACGGCAACGAGTTCTGCGTGCTGCCCCGCGCGTAGACGGTCAGCCGGCGGGGCGGTCGGGGAGTTCCCGCCCGGCGAAGCTGAGTGCCAGCCCGAGCACGGCCACCGCGGCGCACCCGGCGAACAGCCAGCCGAGCGCGGCAGGGTAGGTGGCCGCGACGCCGGCGGCCCCGACCGAGGCGCCGACGAACCGCATCATGTTGAACAGCCCGAGGCCGGCGCCCTTCTGCCCGGCGGGGGAGCGGGTGGCACCGCTCAACGACGGCGTCTGCACCAGCGCCACTGCGAACCCGGCGACGACGAGCACGGCCGCGACGGGGAGCACGGCCGTCGACGCCGTCCCCAGGAGCACGCCGAGGGCGACCGAGACGCCGAGCAGCACCGCCAGGCCGGTGCGCAGCACCGGCCGCGGCCCGATCCGGTCGGCCAGCAGCCCGACCAGGGGTGCCGAGGCGGCCCAGACCACGGGCAGCAGGAAGACCAGCAGGCCGGTGGCGGTGCCGGACAGCCCCGCGACGCCGGTCAGGTGCAGCGGCACGGCCACGAGCACGGAGAACAGCGTCACCTGCTGCACGAAGACGCCGGTGGCGCTGCGCAGCCAGCGGATCTCCACCAGCAGCCGCGGGTCGATGAACGGCCGCGGCCGCCGGAGCCCGGAGACGACGAAGCCGGCCAGTGCCAGCACGCCGAGGACCGCCGCCGCCGGCGGCACCCACCCCGGCACGCCGTCCTGCGGCGCCGCGGTCACGGCGGCCATCAGCGCGGCCACCCCGAGCGTCAGCGAGCCGACGCCGAGTCCGTCGATCGGGGCGCGCTCCCCGGCGTCCCGGGGGACGACGCAGGCGGCGAGCACCAGGACGCCGACAGTGACCGGCACCAGCAGCCAGAAGATCCACCGCCAGCCGAGCGCGTCGGCCAGCAACCCGCCGATCGGCGGCCCGACGGCCTGGCCGATGCCGTTGGCCGCCCCCCACGCGCCCATGACCCGGTTGCGACGGCTGGCCGGCCAGCAGCGGGCGAGCGTGCCCATGACCGCGGTCGGGACCGCGGCGCACCCGACGCCCTGCAGTGCGCGGCTGGCCACCAGCCACGGGAGGGACGGGGCCAGCGCGGCGCCGACCGTGCCGACCGTCAGGATCGACAGCGCGAGGACGAGCGTGCGGCGGCGCCCCAGCCGGTCGCTGATCCAGCCGGTGATCGGCATCGCGACGGCCAGGACGAGCACGGACGCCGAGGCGACGAGCACCCCCTGGGTGACCGGCGCCCCGAGGTCGGTGGTGATCTGCCGCAGGGGCACGTTCACGATGTTGTTGCTGACCGTGCCGAGGAAGGTCGCGCCCAGCAGCGCGGCGAGCAGCCACCCGGCCCGGGGGAGAGTGCCGTCGGCGACCTCGGCCGTTGCGTACGGTCGGTCCTGGGTCGCGCTACCGGTCACGGGCGTCCTCTCCGTTCACGCTTCGGGAACAGCCTGCCAACCTGCGCAGAACGCCACTACGGCACGGTGCACATTCGGAGGTGGGGCGAGTGTGCACATCGTTCATGGACGGGGCTCCGCCCGTCGGGGAGCTTTTCCCACCAACACATTGGGCTCACCCCTAGGGGCGTCGATGCAACTCACAGCAGCGCACTGGGTCTTCCTGGCAGGGGTCGTCGTCATCCTCGCCACGATGATCATGCGCAAGAACATCGTGGTACCCGCCGTGGTCGCCACGTTCCTGACCGCGCTGGTGTGGTCGGGCAGCCTGGCCACGGGACTCTCGTCGGTGTTCAACGCCAGCCTCGTGGCCGCGACCAGCCTGTTCAACATCTTCCTGATCATCGCCATGGTCACCGCGATGCTGCGGTCCCTGGAGGGACTGGGATCCGACAAGCGGATGGTGACCCCGTTCCGCCGGGTCATGCGCAACGCGCACCTGTCCTGGTGGACGCTGGTCATCGTCACGTACTTCATCTCGTTGTTCTTCTGGCCCACGCCGGCCGTGCCGCTGGTGGGCGCGGTACTGGTGCCGGTCGCGATCCGGGCCGGCCTGCGCCCGCTGGCGGTCGGCTTCACCATCGCGATCGCCGGACAGGGCATGGCCCTGTCGTCGGACTACATCATCGGCGTCGCGCCGCAGCTGTCGGCGACGGCAGCCAACGCCGACCCGACGGTCGTGGCCGACCGCGCCTTCGTGCTGTCCCTGATCGTCGGCGGTGTCGCGCTGGCCATCGGCTACATCATGGAGCTCCGCAAGATGCGGCGGCCCTCCGACGAGCTGCTCGCCGAGTGGGAGAGCACGGCCGACCGGCGCAGCGGCACGGCCGACGCCGAGGCGGTCGAGACCGCCGCGGAGGACGGCCCGGCTGACGGCTCCGGTGGTCCCGGTGGCGGCCTGCCGGCGGACGGCACCGGTGGCGCCGGGCCCACGACGGGTGGCCAGCGCGAGCTCGTGGGGGTGGCCAGCGGGGGCCCCGCGCCGCGGGACGAGGCCCAGACCATCGCGCAGCGGCTGGGTAAGGGGCGGGCGCTGATCGGCACCCCGGCCGGTGGTCCTGTGCCGCCGGAGCAGCACACCATCACCCCGGTCGAGAAGCCGTTCGCGTCCAAGGCCTTCGCGCTGCTGGTCCCGCTGGCGTACCTGGCCCTGATCGTCTACCTGGTCGTGGCCAGCGTCTCGGAGTCCGTGCCGGACCTCCAGGGTGGTGACGCGGCGGCCCTGGTCGGCGGCATCGCGCTGCTGGTCATGTTCGGCGCGGCGTACGCCCGGAGCGGGAACAAGTTCCTGGAGACGGCGGCCGACCACATCGTCGACGGCCTGGTGTTCGCCTTCAAGGCCATGGGCGTCGTCCTGCCGATCGCCGGGTTCTTCTTCCTCGGCAACAGCGAGTTCGCCGCCTCGATCCTGAGCATCCCCGAGGGGGAGACCGCGCCGAACCTGCTGTTCGACCTCGTCGTGGCCGGCCAGGAGCAGCTGCCCGCCAGCGCGCTGGTCACCGCCTTCGGCGTGATGATCGTCGGGGTCGTCGCCGGCCTGGACGGCTCGGGCTTCTCCGGCCTGCCGCTCACCGGCGCGCTGGCCGGCTCGCTCGCCGACGGCGCCGGTGTCAGCAGCCCGACGCTGGCGGCGATCGGCCAGATGGGCAACATCTGGTCCGGGGGCGGCACGCTCGTGGCCTGGTCGTCCCTGCTCGCGGTCGCCGGGTTCGTCCGGGTGCCCGCCGTGGATCTGGCCCGCCGCTGCTTCCTGCCGGTCATCGCCGGTCTGGCGGTCGCGACCGTCCTGGGAGTGCTCATCTTCGGCTAGCGCCCCCGGACACGCGGCAGCCCCGGACCCACCGGTCCGGGGCTGCCGCGTGTCCGCGTCAGGCGTTCAGGTGCCGCGGGGAGGTGCTGAAGACCTGCTGCCACACCTGCTGGGCGGTGTGCACGAGCAGGGCGGCGGCCACGACCGGGCCGAGCACCTTCCAGACCACCGACGCGTCCAGGACGAAGGGCAGCACGCCGAGGACGACGGCGACGACCGCGGTGGTGCGGAGCGTGTGGGCGAACGGTTGCTGCATGACGTCAGTCTTACTACGGCGTTCCGTTGGGCCGCTCCGCGAAAGGCCTGTTCAGCGCTGGATTGAGAGCACTCTCACGGTGAGGTGGGCAGCAGCTCGGCCAGCAGCCCCCGTACGCGGGCCTCGATCTCGTCGCGGATCGGCCGGACGGCGTCCACGCCCCTGCCCGCGGGGTCCTCGAGCTGCCAGTCGAGATACCGCTTGCCGGGGAAGACCGGGCAGGCGTCGCCGCAGCCCATCGTGATCACTACGTCCGAGGCTTCCACCGCGCCGGTCGTCAGCACCTTCGGGCGCTGCCCGGTGATGTCGATGCCCACCTCGGCCATGGCGGCGACCGCGGCCGGGTTGACCTCGTCCGCGGGCAGCGAGCCGGCCGAGCGCACCTCCACCGCGTCGCCGGCCAGGTGCCGCAGCCAGCCGGCGGCCATCTGGGAGCGGCCGGCGTTGTGCACGCAGACGAACAGGACCGAGGGCGTCATCGGGTCCTCCGAACGGCGGCGGGGACGGTGGGGTCGTCGGCGGGGAAGCGGCGGGCCGCCCACAGCGCGACGTAGACCAGCGCCACCAGGACCGGCACCTCGATGAGCGGGCCGACCACGCCGGCCAGCGCCTGCCCGGAGGTGACGCCGAAGGTGCCGATGGCCACCGCGATGGCCAGCTCGAAGTTGTTGCCGGCCGCGGTGAACGCCAGCGTGGCGGTCTTGGCGTACCCCAGCCGCAGTCGCATCCCGAGCAGGAACGAGCCGCCGAACACGAGCGCGAAGTAGGCCAGCAGCGGCAGCGCGATCCGGACGACGTCCCAGGGGCGGGAGGTGATCGCCTCGCCCTGCAGCGCGAACAGCATCACGATCGTGAACAGCAGGCCGTACAGGGCCACCGGGCCGATGCGCGGGAGGAACCGGCCCTCGTACCAGTCGCGGCCGCGGGTCCGCTCGCCGAGCGTGCGGGTGAGGAAACCGGCGAGCAGCGGGACACCGAGGAAGACCAGGACGCTGAGCACGATCGCCCCGACGCTGAACTCCGCCGACGTCGTGGGCAGGCCCAGCCAGCCGGGCAGCACCTGCAGGTAGAACCAGCCGAGCGCGGCGAAGGCGGCGATCTGGAAGACCGAGTTCAGCGCGACCAGCACGGCGGCTGCCTCCCGATCGCCGCAGGACAGGTCGTTCCAGATCAGCACCATCGCGATGCAGCGGGCCAGCCCGACGACCACCAGACCGGTGCGGTACTCGGGCAGGTCGGGCAGCAGCAGCCAGGCCAGGGCGAACATCAGCGCCGGCCCGACCAGCCAGTTGAGCACCAGGCTGGCCGCCATCAACCGCCGGTCGCCGGTGACCCGGTCGAGCTCGGTGTACCGGACCTTGGCCAGCACCGGGTACATCATCAGGACCAGCCCGACGGCGATCGGCAGGCTGACGTTGCCGACCTCGACCGCGCCCAGGGCGTCGTCCAGCCCCGGCAGCCAGCGGCCGAGCAGCAGCCCGGCCGCCATCGCCGCGACGATCCAGACCGGCAGGAACCGGTCGAGCGTGGACAGCCGCTGCAGGACCGGCGCCTCGGGCGACCGGACCGCGGTCTCGGTGACGGCGTCGCTCACGCCGGGACCGCTGCGGGGTCGAACAGGCCGGCGACGGCGGCCAGCGCCTCCCGGCGGACGGCGTAGTAGACCCACACCCCCCGCTTCTCGCGGTCGAGCAGCCCGGCCGAGTGCAGCACCTTGAGGTGGTGGCTGATCGTCGCCTGGGTCAGGTCGAACGCCTCGTTGAGGTCGCAGACGCAGGCCTCGCCGTCGGTGCTGGAGGCGATCAGGCTGACCAGCCGCAGCCGCACCGGGTCGGCGAGGGCCTTGAGCAGCGGAACGACCCGCTCGGCCTGCTCGGCGGACATCGCGGTGCCGGTCAGCGGCGTGCAGCACGCCAGGCCGGGGTCGCTCATCGGGGTCTCCTCCGCAGTCGGCATCGACCTGCATCGTACTGATGTCCATCATATTGACAAGCATCGATGTGAGGTGGTCACCTGGTGCGGACATCGACGGACGTCGATGCCTCGTCCCGGAGGAGGCCCCGTGTCCCGTATCCAGCTCGCTCTGCGCGTCGCCGACCTCGACGCCGCCGTCGACTTCTACGCCCGGCTCTTCGACGCCGCCCCGGCCAAGCGCCGCCCCGGCTACGCCAACTTCGCCATCGCCGAGCCCCCGCTCAAGCTGGTCCTGCTCGAGGGCGCCGCCGGCGAGCCGACCCGCATGGACCACCTCGGCGTCGAGGTCGCCTCGACCGCGGAGGTCTCGGCGGCCACCGCGCGGCTGGCCGAGTCCGGCCTGGCCACCCGCGTCGAGGACCAGACGGCCTGCTGCTACGCCGTCCAGGACAAGGTCTGGGTCACCGGCCCCGGCGGCGAGCCGTGGGAGGTCTACACCGTCACCGGCGACCACCGGCCCGACCTCGAGGGCCGGACCGAGCGGGAGCTCGCCGTCGTCGGCGGCGACGACAGCTGCTGCGTCCCCGGCGAGGACGGGAGCTGCGTGGCGACCTGCTGCTGAGGCGCGACGCGCGGCGGGTCCGTGGCAGGGTCGGCGACGTGGAACTCGACGAGGTCGCCGACGAGCTCTACGAGGTGCCGCCCGAGGAGTTCACCGCCCTGCGCAAGCAGCGCCAGGACGACGCCCGGTCCGCCGGCGACCGGGCGCTGGCCAAGGAGATCGGCGCCCTCCCCAAGCCGTCGCAGGCCGCCTGGGTGGCCAACCTGCTCGTGCGGGCGCACCGGGAGGAGATCGAGTCGCTGGTCGAGCTCGGCGGCCTGCTCCGCGAGGCGCAGGAGAACCTCGCCGGCGACCAGCTCAAGGCGCTCAACCGCCAGCGCGCCCAGCTGCTCTCCGCCCTGGTCCGGCAGGCCGCGGCCCTCGCCCGCGACCAGGGCCACCGGGTCAGCAGTTCCATCGAGGTCCAGGTCGAGGAGACCCTGCGCGCCGCGATGGCCGACCCCGAGGCGGGGGAGGCGCTGCTCACCGGGCGGCTGGTCTCACCGATGTCCTACAGCGGGATGGGGACGACGGGCGTCCGGCCGGCCCTGCGGCTGGTGCCCCCGCCCCGCGCCGACCGGGCGGAGCGGGCCGCGCGCCCCCGCGGGAGCGACGCCGCGGAGCACCGGCGGCAGCGCGAGGAGGAGGCCCGGCGGCGCGAGGAGGAGGCCCGCCGGGCGGAGGAGGAGCGGCGCCGGCGCGAGCTGGAGGAGGCCCACCGGGCGGCGGAGGAGGCCACTGCGGTGGCCGCGGAGACCCGCGCCGCGGCGGAGGAGGAGCGGCGGCGGGTCGACGACCTCGACGCCCGGCGCGCGGACCTGCAGGCGCGCGTCGAGGAGCTCGCCGACGAGCTCGCCCGCGCCGAGCGGGAGGCCGCCGAGACCGCCGAGGAGCTCAAGCGGGCCGAGCGGCACCGCCGCACCGCCGAGCGCCAGGCCACCGAGGCCGCCGCCGTCCGGGACGACGCGGTCGCCCGCGTCGCCGAGCTGGAGGCCCGCGGCTGAGCCGCCCTTGCCCGGGCCAGGCGCCGGGTCGAGACTGCGCGCACCCCGCCCCGACCCCGAGACACGGAGGCCGCCGTGAGCCAGCCCGAGGAACCCCTGACCGAGGACACCGCACCGGACTCCTCCCGCAGCGGCGCCGACGTCGCCGACGCCATCCGGGTGGCCGAGGCGGGCAGCTCGGTGCAGGAGGTGCACGACCGTCCGGCGGATACGTCCCCGCGCGAGGCGCCGGTCGAGCGCAGCGCGGGCGACCCGGAGATGACCGAGGGGCAGGTCGTCCTCGGCGAGGGGACCGCCGGCGGGGACACCGGCTCCGGGCCGGCCGCCCCGGAGGGGGTCTCGGGCGGCGCGCAGTCGGTCCAGGGCGGCCGCGCCTCGGACCGGGTCGCGGCCGATCCAGAGGCCTGAGCCCCGGCGCCGTCCGTAGGGTGGCCGCGTGGGCGAGTGGGCGCTGGTCCTGGAGGTCGGAGCGGCGCTGGTCCTCGTCCCGGCCGGCTGGGCCTGGCTGGGCGCGCGGGCCCGCCGCCGCGGGATCGGCGGCTCGGTGATGGCGCCGCTCGAGGAGGTCTGGGACCCGGTCGCGCACCGCACCTCCGTCGAGGTCCAGGTGCTGGCCGAGCGCGCCGCACCGGCGCCGGCGCCCGGCGACCCGCCGCTCGGCGATCGCCGTTAGCTCTCCTGGCTCCACAGCTCGACCCGCACGGTGGGCCGCGCCCGGTCGCGCCGGGCCGGCCCGGCCAGCAGCGCGCTGGTGGCGTCCGGCGTGGTGAGGAACCGCTGCAGCGCGGTCGCGGCCGCCGTCGCCCGGCCCTCGCCGGGCACCCCGGCCCACCACATCCCGGTCACCGGCGTGCCCTCGACGGCCAGCCGCACCAGCCGCCCGGCCCGCAGGTCGGCCCGCACCGCGTGGGCGAGGGCCAGCACCACGCCGCCGCCGTCCCGGACGGCGTCGAGCGCGTCGGCCTCGCTGGGCAGCCGCTGCAGCAGCCCGGTCTGCCCGGCCCCCTCGGCCCACCGGTGCTCCTCGGTGCCCGGCTCGATGCCGGCCGGGCCGGCCAGCCAGGTCTGCCGGCGCAGCTCGGCCGCACCGACCCGGGAGCGGCCGGCCAGCGGGTGGCCCGGCGCGGCGACCACCACGCGCTGGTAGCGCAGGAACGGCACCGCGTCGATGGCCTGCCCGGGCGCCGGCACCGGCCGGACCCCGAGCACGATGTCGGCCTCGTCCTCGGCCAGGGCCGCCGCGGTGCGGGCGGACGGACCGACGCCGAGGTCGACCTCCGCACGCGGCACCCGGCGGGTGAAGGCGGCCACCAGCGGGCCGGCCACGTGCTCGGCACAGGCGGCGGTCGCCAGCGCGCGCACGCTGCCCGACGTCGAGGACTGGGCCACCTCCCGGCGGGTGCGGTCGGCCAGCCGGACCAGCTCCCGCGCCCGGACGGCGAGCGCCCGCCCGCCCGCGGTGAGCTCGATGCCGCCGCCGGCCCGGTGGAAGAGGGGGTCGCCGAGGTCGCTCCGCAGGGCCGCGACCGCCGCCGAGACCGCGGGCTCGCTCACCCCCAGTGCGGCCGCGGCGGCGCGCAGCGACCCGAGCTCCGCCACGAGCGCGAAGGCCCGGAGCTGGGTGAACGTCATGGTCGGCCGCCGTCCTAAGCGATCGGTTATCGCGATCTTGACAGCGTTGTGGCGCAGGTCACAAGCTCCCTCGCCACCAGGGGTCCCAGCGGCGGATCCCCTCCGGGGAGGAGCGCCCGTGCAGGTACCGGCCCCCTTCGACTACGTGCGGGCGACCAGCGTCGCCGACGCCCTGGAGCTGCTCGAGCGCCACGGCCCCGAGTCCCGGGTCGTCGCCGGCGGGCACAGCCTGCTGCCGATGATGAAGCTGCGCCTGGCCCGGCCCGAGTGGCTGGTCGACATCAACGACCTCACCGAGCTCGACCACGTCACCCGCGACGGCGACTGGCTGCGGGTGGGCGCGCTCACCCGGCACGCCACGCTGCTGGCCTCGCCGCTGGTCGGGGAGCTGTTCCCGATCGTGCACGACGCCGAGCGGGTCATCGCCGACCCCGTCGTCCGCAACCGCGGCACGATCGGCGGCTCCCTCGGCCAGGCCGACCCGGCCGAGGACCTCACCACCGTGTGCGACGTGCTGCGGGCCCAGGTGGTCATCGCCGGCCGCGGCGGCGAGCGGGTCATCGGCATCGAGGACCTCCACCGCGGCCCCTACGAGACCGCCTGCGAGCAGACCGAGCTGATCACCGAGCTGCGGTTCCCGATCCGCCCGCGCGCGGGCAGCGCCTACGAGAAGGTCGAGCGCCGGGTGGGCGACTGGGCGGTCGCCGCCGCCGGCGCCCAGCTCGTGCTCGGCGAGGACGGCACGATCGCCGACGCCACCATCGGGCTGACCGCGCTGGGGCTCGAGGGCTGTGCCACCGACGCCGCCGCGGTGCTGCTCGGCGTGCACCCCAGCGACGACGTCTTCGCCGAGGCCGCGCGGCTGGCGGCGGCGGCCAGCGCCCCGGTCGAGGACCAGCGCGGCCCGGTCGACTACAAGCGCCACCTCGCCGACGAGCTCACCCGCCGGGTGCTGCGCCGGGCCGCCGAACGCGCCGGTGCCGGCGCGCTGACCACCGCCGTCCAGGGAGGCTGACGATGCAGGTCACGATGACCGTCAACGGGACCGAGGTCACCCGGGACGTCGAGCCCCGGCTGCTGCTCGTGCACTTCCTCCGCGAGACGCTCGGGCTCACCGGCACGCACTGGGGCTGCGACACCAGCAACTGCGGCACGTGCGTGGTGCTGGTCGACGGCGTCCCGGTCAAGTCGTGCACCGCGCTGGCGGCGATGACCGACGGGCACGAGGTGCGCACCGTCGAGGGCCTGGCCGACGGCGCGACCCTGGACCCGGTGCAGCAGGGCTTCATGGAGGAGCACGGCCTGCAGTGCGGCTTCTGCACGCCCGGGATGATGCTGACCGCCCGCGCGCTGCTCGACCGGGAGCCCGACCCCGACGAGGAGACCATCCGCGAGGCCATCTCCGGCCAGATCTGCCGGTGCACCGGTTACGCGACGATCGTCCGCTCGATCCGCTGGGCCGCCCAGCACCGGGACGGGGACGGCTCCGGCGCCGTCCCGACGCAGCGCGGCGAGGAGGTGCCGGCATGACGACGGTGCAGGAGCGCTCGGCGCTGCCGCAGGAGCGCGAGCCGAACCCGGCGATGACCGCGGCCGACCGGCCCATCGGCTACGGCCGGGTGCAGCGCAAGGAGGACCCGCGCTTCATCCGCGGCCGTGGCCGCTACCTCGACGACATCGTGCTGCCGGGGATGCTGCACGGCGCGATCCTGCGCTCCCCGCTGGCGCACGCCCGGGTCGTCTCCATCGACACCACCGAGGCGCTGGCCCACCCGAAGGTGCACGCGGTGGTCACCGGTCGCGACCTCGAGGGGATGAACCTGGCCTGGGCGCCGACGCTGTCCTCCGACGTCCAGGCGGTGCTGGCCACCGACAAGGTGCGGTTCCAGGGGCAGGAGGTCGCCTTCGTCGTCGCCGAGGACCGCTACTCCGCCCGCGACGCCCTCGAGCTGATCGACGTCGAGTACGAGGAGCTGCAGCCGCTCGTCGACGCCCGCCGCGCCCTGGACCCCGACGCCCCGGTCATCCGCGACGACCTCGAGGGCCGCACCGACAACCACGTCTTCGACTGGGAGGCCGGTGACCGCGCCGCGACCGACGCGGTGTTCGCCTCGGCCGAGGTCGTGGTCAGCCAGGAGGTCGTCTACCCGCGGGTGCACCCGGCGCCGATGGAGACCTGCGGGGCGATCGCCGACTACGACCCGGTCGACGGGAAGCTGACGCTGTACGAGACCAGCCAGGCCCCGCACGCGCACCGCACCCTGTTCGCGATGGTCGCCGGCATCCCCGAGCACAAGATCCGGGTCGTGTCGCCCGACATCGGCGGCGGCTTCGGCAACAAGGTCGGGATCTACCCCGGCTACATCCTCGCCGTCGTCGGGTCGATCGTGACCGGCCGGCCGGTGAAGTGGGTCGAGGACCGCTCCGAGAACCTCATGAGCACCTCGTTCGCCCGCGACTACATCATGCGCGGGGAGGTCGCCGCGACGCGGGACGGGAAGATCCTCGCCGTCCGCACGAACGTGCTGGCCGACCACGGGGCGTTCAACGCCACCGCGCAGCCGACGAAGTACCCGGCCGGGTTCTTCTCCATCTTCACCGGCAGCTACGACCTGCAGGCCGCGCACTGCTCGGTCACCGGCGTCTACACGAACAAGGCGCCGGGCGGGGTCGCCTACGCCTGCTCGTTCCGGGTCACCGAGGCGGTCTACCTGGTCGAGCGGATGGTCGACGTCCTCGCCGCCGAACTGGAGATCGACCCGGTGGAGCTGCGGCTGCGCAACTTCATCAAGCCCGAGCAGTTCCCGTACGCCAACAAGACCGGCTGGGTGTACGACTCCGGCGACTACGAGCCGGCCATGCGCATGGCCCTGGAGCTGGCCGGCTACGAGGAGCTGCGCCGCGAGCAGGCCGAGAAGCGGGCGCGCGGCGAGCTCATGGGCATCGGCGTCTCCTTCTTCACCGAGACCGTGGGCGCCGGCCCCCGCAAGCACATGGACATCCTGGGCCTGGGCATGGCCGACGGCGCCGAGGTGCGGGTGCACCCCACCGGCAAGGCCGTCGTCCGGCTGTCGGTGCAGACCCAGGGGCAGGGGCACGAGACGACGTTCGCCCAGATCGTCGCCGAGGAGCTGGGCATCCCGCCCGAGGACATCGAGGTCGTGCACGGCGACACCGACCAGACGCCGTTCGGGCTGGGCACCTACGGCAGCCGCTCGACGCCGGTCAGCGGGGGAGCGGTGGCCCTGGCGGCGCGGAAGGTCCGCGACAAGGCGCGGGCGATCGCCGCGGCGATGCTGGAGACCCGGCCCGAGGACCTCGAGTGGGAGAAGGGCCGTTGGTTCGTGACCGGCGACCCGGGGGTCGGGAAGACGATGACCGAGATCGCGCTCGGCGCCCACGGCACCGTCGAGCTGCCCGAGGGCGTCGACGGCAATCTCGACGCCGAGGTCACCTACGACCCGCCCAACCTCACCTTCCCGTTCGGCGCCTACGTCTGCGTGGTGGACGTCGACCCGGGCACCGGCAAGGTGCACGTCCGGACGTTCACCGCGGTGGACGACTGCGGCACCCGGATCAACCCGATGATCGTCGAGGGGCAGATCCACGGCGGCCTGGCCGACGGCGTCGGGATGGCGCTGATGGAGTTCATCGGCTTCGACGAGCAGGGCAACTGCCTGGGCGGGTCGTTCATGGACTACCTGATCCCGACCGCGATGGAGGTGCCGGACTGGGCGACCGGCTACACGGTCACGCCCTCGCCGCACCACCCGATCGGCGCGAAGGGGATCGGGGAGTCGGCCACCGTCGGGTCGCCCCCGGCGGTGGTCAACGCCGTCGTCGACGCGCTGGCCCCGTTCGGCGTCCGGCACGTGGACATGCCGTGCACCCCGGCCCGCGTGTGGGAGGCCATGCAGGGCCGGCCGACCCCACCGATCTGAGAAAGGACCCCGCTGCCCCCCACCACTCGCAAGCTCGCGGCGGGCCCCTGCAGCGGGGCCGCACCCTTCCGCCGCCCGTTGGGAGAGCCATGAACGTCACCGAGCGCGAGGCCGAGCTGGTGCGCAGCCGGGTGCCGTTCGTGCACGCCACCGTCGTGCGCGCGCAGCGGCCGGCCAGCGCGCACGCCGGTGACACCGCGCTCATCCGCTCCGACGGGGTGATCGACGGCTTCGTGGGCGGCACGTGCGCGGAGTCCTCGGTGCGCGAGTACGGGCTGATGGCGCTGTCGACCAACGAGCCGCTGCTGCTGCGGATCGTCCCCGGTGCGCGGCCCGGGGTCGCCGAGGAGGGCGCGGTCACCGTCGCCAACCCGTGCCTGTCCGGCGGCTCGGTGGAGATCTTCCTCGAGCCGCGGGTGCCGGCGCCGCGGGTGCTGGTCGTCGGGGACAGCCCGGTCGCCGAGGCGCTCGCCGCCCTCGGCGGCCCCCTCGGGTTCGCCGTCGAGCTGGTGCCGGGGGAGGACGCCGCACCGTCGGCCGACGACGCCGCCCTGGTCGTGGCCTCGCACGGCCGCGGCGAGGAGCCCGCGCTGACCGCGGCGCTGCGGCTCGGCGTGCCCTACGTCGGCCTGGTCGCCAGCCGGATCCGCGGCGCGGCGGTCCTGGCGGCGCTGGACGTGACCGACGAGCAGCGGTCCCGGGTGCGCAGCCCGGCCGGGCTGGACATCGGAGCGCGGACGGCGGCGGAGATCGCGCTGTCCGTCTGGGCGCAGGTGGTCGCCGAGCGGCGCACCGCCGAGCGCAGCGGGCCGCCGCCCGTGACCCCGGCGGCACCGGCCCGCGCCGTCGACCCCGTGTGCGGGATGGGCGTCGCCGCCGTCGACGCCGGCCCGCACGCGACCGTCGACGGAACGACGACCTGGTTCTGCGGCGAGGGCTGCCGCACCGCCTTCCTCGCCGACCCGGCCCGGTATGCCCCCGCCTGACCTGCGTCCTCCGGACGGCGCGGCGCGGGCCGGCGCCGAGGACGAGGTCCGGGAGCGGGTGCCCGACGTCGCGGCGCTGACCGCGGCGCTCGACCGCGTCGACTACCTGGCCGACCCGGGCCTGGCCACCGCGCTGTTCCTCGGCGTCCGGCTGCCTCAGCCGCTGCTGCTGGAGGGCGAGCCGGGCGTCGGCAAGACCGAGGCGGCCAAGGCCCTGGCCCGGGTGCTGGACACCCCGCTCTACCGGCTGCAGTGCTTCGAGGGCATCGACGCCGCCGAGGCGCTCTACGAGTGGAACCACCCGCGCCAGCTGCTCGGCATCCGGCTGGCCGAGGCGGCGGGGGCGCCGCTGGCCGAGGACGACCTGTTCGGCCCGGAGTACCTGCTGCGGCGCCCGCTGCTGCAGGCGATCGAGCACCCGGGGCCGCGGCCGGCGGTGCTGCTGCTCGACGAGATCGACCGCGCCGACGCGGAGTTCGAGGCGTTCACCTTCGAGGTGCTGGCCGAGGCGGCGGTGACCGTGCCGGAGCTGGGCACCATCCGGGGGGCGCACCCGCCGGTCGTCGTCCTGACGTCGAACCGCACGCGCGACCTGCACGACGCGCTCACCCGGCGCTGCCTCTACCACTGGATCGACCACCCGCCTCCGGAGACGGTCGCCGAGATCGTCCGCCGGCGGGTGCCGGGCAGCAGCGAGCCGCTGGCGGTCGCCGCCGCGGCGGCGGTGGGCCGGCTGCGGTCGCTGGACCTCGCCAAGCCGCCCGGCATCGCCGAGGTCGTCGACTGGGTCGCCGCCCTCGACGTGCTGGGGGTCGACCGCCTCGACCCGCCCGCGGTGGAGGCGACGTGGGGGTCGGTGCTCAAGAACCGCGACGACCAGGAGGTGGCCCGCCGCCGGGGCGCGGCCTGGCTGGCCGGTGCCTGACCCGCCGCCGGTCGCGCCCGGCCCGCTCGCCGTCGGGCTGACCACCGCGCTGCACCGCGCCGGGCTGCCCACCACGCCGGAGCGGGCCGCGGGACTGGCGCGGGCCCTGCAGATGGTGCCGCCGGTCGACCGCGCCGCGCTGTACTGGACCTGCCGGGTCGCGCTGGTGACCGACCGCGCCCAGCTGCCGCTGTTCGACGCGGTGTTCTCCGCCGTCTTCGACGGCCGCCTCGACCCCGCCGACAGCCGCGGGGACCCGACCGCGCCGCCGCCGGTGGGGTCCGAGCCGCGGGTGCGCCCGGCCCCGCCCGACTCCCGGCCACCGGTCGACGCACCGGCGGGCTCCGGCCTCTCGCCCCCGGGGGACGGCGCGGGCGGCGAGCGGGACGTCGTCCTGGCGACCGCCTCGCCCGAGGAGCGGCTGCGGCACACCTCCTTCGCCGACCTCACCCCCGACGAGCTGGCGGGGGTCCGCGACCTGGTCCGGCGGCTGGTGCTCAGCACGCCCGAGCGGCGCAGCCGGCGCACCCGGCCGACCCGCCACCGGGCCGACCGGCTGGACCTGCGGCGCACCGTGCGGGCCGCCCAGCGCGCCGGCGGCGACCCGGTGCGGCTGGTGCACGCCGCCCGCCGGACGCAGCCGCGGAGGCTGGTGCTGCTGTGCGACGTCTCGGGGTCGATGGAGCCCTACACCCGCGTCTACCTCTCGCTGCTGCAGGGCGCGGTGGCCGGGGCGCGGGCGGAGGCGTTCGTCTTCTCCACCCGGCTGACCCGGCTCACCCGGCAGCTCGCCGTCCGCGACCCGGACGTGGCGCTGGCCCGGGCCGGCGCCACGGACTCCGACTGGGCCGGCGGCACCCGGCTGGCCGCGGGCATCGGCGGGTTCGTCGCCACCCACGGCCGCCGGGGCCTGGCCCGCGGCGCGGTCGTCGTCGTGCTCTCCGACGGCTGGGCCACCGACGACCCGGACGACGTCGCCGAGGCGATGCGGCGGCTGCGCCGGCTGGCCGCCCGGATCGTCTGGGTCAACCCCCGCAAGGCCGCGCCCGGCTACGCCCCGCTGGTCGGGGGGATGGCCGCCGCGCTGCCGCTGTGCGACGCGTTCGTCAGCGGGCACAGCCTGGCCGCGCTGGAGGAGGTCGTCGCCGCCGTCCGCGACGACCGACCCCGATGATCATGGCGCCGGAACCGCGCCGGGTGCCGGCGGAGTGGTCGCGGCGCCATGATCACGTCGGTCAGCCCATCGTCTTCTGGCCGTCGAGGGACTCCCGCAGGATGTCGGCGTGCCCGGAGTGCTGGGCGGTCTCGGCGATGATGTGCACGAACACCCGGCGGGCCGACCGGCGGGCACCCGGCGGGAACCACGGCGCCTCGGGCAGCGGGTGCGAGGCGTCCAGGTCGGGCAGCGTGCGCACCAGGTCGTCGGTGCGGCGGGCCACCTCCTCGTAGTGGGCGAGGATCCCCTCGAGCGTCTCGTCCGGGCCCATCCGGAACTCCTCGGCCCACTTCGCCATCTGCTCGGGGTCGTCCGGGCCGGCCATGACGCCGGGGCCCTCCAGGATGAACCGGGCCCACGTCGCCTCGGTGTGCGCCACGTGCTTGACCAGCCCGCCGAGGGTCAGCTCGCTGGCCGTCGTCCGCTGCCGGGCCTGCTCGTCGGTGAGCCCCTGCACGGTGAACCGCAGGAAGTAGCGCTGCGCGGCCAGGGCCTCCAGCAGGTCGGCCCGCTCGCCGGTCAGGGTGCTCGTCGCGCTGGTCATCGTCGTCCTCCTCGTCGGTGGAACCGGTCAGGACCAACGCTAGGGAGCACAAGTGCCAGATCCTGACCTCAATGGCGGGAGGATCGGAGACGTGACCGATCCGGGCGCGCGCACGCTCCGCCTGCTCTCCCTGCTGCAGCAGCGCCGGTACTGGGCCGGCGCCGACCTCGCCGAGCGGCTGGAGGTGTCGATCCGCACGCTGCGCCGGGACGTCGACCGGCTGCGCGACCTCGGCTACCCGGTCGAGGCCCAGCGCGGGGTCGACGGCGGCTACCAGCTGGCGCCCGGTGCGGCCCTGCCACCGCTGGTGCTCGACGACGAGGAGGCGGTCGCGCTCGCCGTCGGCCTGCAGGCGGCGGCGCAGAGCGCGGTCGCGGGGACGGCGGAGTCGTCGGTGCGGGCGCTGGCCAAGGTGGTGCAGGTGATGCCGCCACGCCTGCGCCGCCGGGTGGAGGCGCTGCGCGCGGTCACCGAACCGGCGCCGTGGACGGGCACGCGCGACGTCGTCGAGCCGCTGACCCTGACCGCCGTCGCGCAGGCCTGTCGGGACACCGAGCGCCTGGCGTTCGGGTACACCGCCGCCGACGGGACGGCGACCGAGCGGGAGGTCGACCCGCACCGCCTGGTGGCGCTGGGCCGCCGCTGGTACCTCGTCGCCTACGACCTCACCCGCGGGGACTGGCGCAGCTTCCGCCTCGACCGGCTGGAGCGGCCGCGGCCCACCGGTGCGCGGTTCGCCCCGCGGCGGCTGCCGGCCGAGGACGCCGTCGCCTTCGTCCGCGCGGGGCTGGGTGCGGCGACCGGGACGCGGACGGTGGAGGCCCTGGTCGAGGCGCCGCCGGAGCGGGTGCGCCAGCGCATCGGGCGGTGGGCCACCGTCGAGGCGGACGGGCCCGGCCGCAGCCGGGTGCGGATGGAGACCGACTCGCTGGACTGGCCGGCCTTCGCCCTCGGCTCGCTCGGCGCGGAGTTCGCCGTGCTCTCCCCGCCGGACTTCGCCGACCTGCTGCGCGACTGGGCGGACCGCTTCACGCGGGCCGGAACCGTCGTACCCCCGGCCTAGCGTGCGGGTCATCAGGAGAGGCCCGCTCTCGGAGGTCACGATGACCCGCACCGTCACCAGCATCGACACCCTCGACCTGGAGATCGCCGTCGCCTACATCGCGCTGGGGGTGGCCCGCAGCGCCCGGGCGCACTGCCCGTCCGGGGAGAACGACCGGCGCGTGGCCGAGGCGGTGGCCGCGGTCGACGCGCTGCTCGACGAGCGCCTCGACGCCGCCGGGGTGCAGCCCCTCGACGCCGCGGCCTGAGGACGGCCCGCCTGCCGGGGCGCGCCGCGAGCGCACGGCCCTGCGGCGTCCGGTGGCGCGCCCTAGCGTCGGCCCATGACCCAGACCTCGCCCCGCATCGCGCTCGTGACCGGCTCGGACTCCGGCATCGGGAAGGCGACCGCCGTCGCCCTCGCCGAGTCCGGCTGCGACGTCGGGATCACCTGGCACCGCGACCGCGACGGGGCGGAGGCCACCGCCGAGGAGGTCCGCGGGCTGGGTCGGCGGGCCGAGGTCCGGCAGCTGGACCTCACCCGGCTGCCGGAGGCCGCGGACGTCGTCGACGACCTGGCCGAGGCCCTCGGCGGCGTCGACGTCCTGGTCAACGACGCCGGCACCGGCCACATGAGCACGATCCTCGACACCGACTTCGCCACCTGGCGGGAGGTGCTGGCCACCGACCTCGACGGCGCCTTCCTCTGCCTGCAGAAGGCGGCGCGGCGCATGGTCGCCGCGGGCCGCGGCGGCCGGATCGTCAACATCACCAGCGTCCACGAGCACCAGCCGCGGGTCGGCGCGGCCGCCTACTGCGCGGCCAAGGGCGGCCTGGGGCTGCTCACCCGGGTCGCGGCGATCGAGTTGGCCGAGCACGGCATCACGGTGAACGCCGTCGCCCCCGGTGAGATCGCCACGCCGATGACCGGCCAGGAGGACGAGGACCCGACCGCGCCCGGGCACGAGCGCCCCGGCGTCCCGCTGCGCCGTCCCGGGGACGCCCGCGAGGTCGCCGCGGTCGTGGCCTTCCTCGCCTCCCCGGCGGCCACCTACGTCACCGGCGCGTCCTGGCCGGTGGACGGCGGGATGCTGCAGATGGGCCCGATGGCGGGCTCCCACCTGACCTCGGACGACTGGCGCCGCCCGTGACGCGGATCCGGACCCTCCGGGGCCACATCACGGTTCTGTTGCAGTGCCGCGCGTGACCTCGGCCACAACCTTAGCGCTGAGGTAGGTCTGGGCGGTCTCGACGGTCGAACAGAGGATGGTGCCCGCCCATGCGATCCGCCCGACTCCGCGCGAGCGCGTTCGTCGCCGCGATGACCCTGTCCCTCGCCGCCTGCGGCGGAGGGGACGACGGTGGGGCCGGTGGCGGCTCCGGCGGAGGCGGCGAGGCCCCCCGCATCGCGGCCGTCTTCTCCGGGACCACGACCGACGCCGACTACACCTTCCTCGGGCTGCAGGCCCTGCAGGCCGCCGAGGAGGACCACGGCGCGGAGACCACCTACTCCGAGAGCGTCCAGGTGCCCGACGCCGAACGGGTGCTGCGGGAGTACGTGGCCGACGGCTACACCGTCATCTGGACCCACGGCAGCCAGTTCTACGACGCCACGGTCGCCGTCGCCCAGGAGGCGCCGGACGTCACCTTCATCGCCGAGCAGGACACCCAGCCGGCCGACGTCCCGGACAACGTGTGGGTGCTCGACCGCAACTTCCACCTGGCCTTCTACCCGCTCGGCGTGCTCGCGTCGGCGGCGAGCACGAGCGGCCGGATCGCCTACCTGGGCGGCGTGACCCTGCCCTTCTCCTACTCGGAGGTGCACGCCGTCGAGCAGGCCCTCGCGGACACCGGCTCCACGGCGACCCTGACCCCGGTGTGGACCGGTGACTTCAACGACCCCACCCGCGCCCAGCAGTTCACCAGCCAGCTGCTCGCCGACGGCAACGACGTCGTCCTCACGTCGCTCAACCTCGGGGCGGTGGGCGCCTTCGAGGGCGTGGCCGACGCCCCCGCGGGGGTCCTGATGACGGCCAAGTACACCGACAAGTCCAACCTGGCGCCGGAGCACTACCTGACGTCGGTGCTCTACGACTTCTCGCCGGTGCTCGACGACATCCTCACCTCGGTGGAGGACGGCGAGACCGGCGGCTACCTCGGCATGAGCTACGAGCAGGGCATCTCCCTGCAGGCCCCGACCAACGTCGACCAGGCCGTCATCGACGAGGTGAACGCGGTCGTCGAGCAGCTGCAGTCGGGCGAGGTCGAGGTCGAGCGCGACGTCACGCCGGTCGAGTGAGCACGGCGGCTGTCCCCGGGGCGGCTCGGGTCCCCGGACCCGAGCCGGCCCGGCCGCTGACGATGACCGGGGTCAGCAAGTCCTTCGGGCCGGTGCGCGCGCTGGCCGACGCCGACTTCGAGCTGGCCGCCTCCGAGGTGCACGGGCTGGTCGGTGGCAACGGCGCGGGCAAGACGACGCTGATGAACGTCCTCTACGGCCTCTACCGGCCCGATGCCGGCGAGATCCGGGTGGACGGCCGCGACGTGCACATCCGCTCGCCGCGCGATGCGATCGAGCTCGGGATCGGCATGGTCCACCAGCACCTGCTCCAGGTGTCGACGTACTCCGTGGTCGAGAACGTGGTCCTGGGCACCAGCGGCTCGTCGGGCGGGCTGCGCAACGCCGCGCGCCGGATCACCGAGCTCTCCGACCGGTTCGGCCTCGCCGTCGACCCGCGGGCACGGACCGACCGGCTCTCGGTGGGCGCCCGGCAGCGGGTCGAGATCCTCAAGGTCCTCTACCGCGGCGCGCGGATCCTCGTCCTCGACGAGCCCACGACGAACCTCACGCCGCAGGAGGTCGACGGCCTCTTCGCCTCGCTGCGCGGCATCGTCGCCGAGGGCACCAGCGTCGTCTTCATCTCGCACAAGGTGCGCGAGGTGCTGGCGATCTGCGACCGCATCTCGGTCATGCGTGACGGCCGCCGGATCACGACCGTGGCGCGCTCGGCGACCGACGCGACCGGGCTGGCCTCGCTCATGGTGGGGGAGCTGGCCGCCGAGCCGACCTCGGAGGTGGCCGCCGCTCTCGGCGTCGGCGCGGTCGGCGAGGCCGCGCCGACGGAGGACACCGCGCCGGAGGGCACGACGGGGCCCGCGGTCCGGCCGGAGGCCGAGCAGACCCGGTTGGCCGTCGCCGGCCTGGTCGTGCACAACGACCACGGGGTCCCCGCCCTGCACGGGCTCGACCTCGCCGTGGGAGCCGGTGAGGTCCTCGGCGTCGCCGGTGTGGCCGGCAACGGCCAGGTCGAGCTCGCCGAGGCGCTGGCCGGCGTGCGGGAGGTGCGTGCGGGCAGCGTGCGCGTCGACGGGATCGAGCTGGCCGGGGAGCAGACCCGTCGCTGGCTGTCGGCCGGCGTCGCCTACGTGCCCGAGGACCGGCACCGCGACGGCATCCTCGGAGCGGCCTCGGTGTCCGAGAACCTGCTGCTGGGCGCGCAGCACGACACCGCCTACCGCCGGGCCGGCCTGCTGGACTGGCGGCGGGTCCGCGAGCACGCCCGCGCGACCATCGACCGCTACACGATCAAGACGCCCGGGCCGGACGCACCGGCGGGCAACCTGTCCGGCGGCAACATCCAGCGCCTGGTGCTGGCCCGGGCCTTCGACCGGCAGCCGTCGGTCCTCGTGCTGCAGAACCCGACCCGCGGTCTCGACCTGCGGTCGACCCGGTTCGTCTACGACCGCGTGCACGAGGCCCGCGACCGCGGCTGCGCCGTCGTCCTCGTCTCCGAGGACCTCGACGAGCTCAGCCTGCTGGCCGACCGGATGGTCGTCCTCTACTCCGGCACGATCGTCGGCGAGCGCCGCCGCGGCCACTACGACGTCTACGAGCTCGGCCGGCTGATGGCCGGCGTCCGGGAGGACGCATGACCGCCCCCGTCCTCAGCGAACCGGAGGTGGCGGCGCCGCCCGGTTCCCGGGCCGGCGTCCGGCTGCTCCGGGGTGCGCTGCCCTACGTCCTCGCGCTGGTGCTCGCCTTCCTCGTCTCGGGGATCGTGATCGCGGCACTCGGCTACGACCCGTTCCAGGCGTTCCGCACGATCCTCACCACGTCGTTCCGCACGACCTTCGGGTTCACCGAGACGCTCACCAAGTGGGTGCCGCTGACCCTGCTGGCCCTCGGGTTCACCATCCCGCTGGCCGTGGGCCGGTTCAACATCGGCGGCGAGGGCCAGCTGCTCGTCGGTGCGACGGCGGCGGCCGGGGTGGGCATCGTCTACGCGGACCTGCCGGCCGCGGCGCTGCTGCCCCTGGTGGTCGTCGCCGGCGTCCTCGCCGGGGCGGTCTGGGCGGGGATCGCGGCGCTGCTCATGGGCCGGTTCCGGGTCAACGAGATCCTCAGCACCGTCCTGCTGAACTTCGTCTCCTTCCAGGTCCTCGACTACGCCGCGACGGAGGTGTGGCCCGATCCGGCCGCGGGTGTGGCGGCCACCCAACGGGTCGGCGAGGGCGGCCAGCTGCCCGAGCTCGGCGGCCCACCCGGCGTGCACGCCGGGATCCTCCTGGCCGCCCTGGTCGCGCTGGCCACGATGGTGGTGACCCGCCGCACCGCGGCCGGCTTCGAGCTGCGCGCCTCCGGCGTCAACCCCCGGGCGGCGGCGATCAACGGCATCCGGGTGGAGCGGATCGCGGTGCTCGCGCTGATCGTGGGCGGCGCGCTGGGAGGGCTCGCCGGTGCGCTCGAGGTCGGCGGCGTCCACGGACGGGCCATCGAGGGCATGCAGTCGAACTTCCTCCTGCTCGGCATCATCGTCGGCCTGATCGCCCGCGGCAGTGCCCTGTGGGTCCCGGTGGTCGCCTTCGGCATCGCGATCCTCGAGGTCGGCGCCAGCTCGATGCAGCGCACCGTCGGCGTGCCGGCGGAGATGGTGCTGATCATCGAGGCGCTGATCCTGATCTTCCTGCTGCTCTCCGACGTGATCGCGGGGCGGCTCGCGAGGAGGGTGACGTGACCGAGTCGGCGAGGTCACCCAGAGGCGCGGCACCGTCGGTCACGAGGCCGACGACCGCCGGCGAGGAGGACTCATGACCGAGTTCGCGGCCCTGGCCCAGCTCACGGTGATCGCGATGGTCCCGTACCTGCTGGCCTCCCTCGGCACCATGCTCGGCGGGCTGGCCGGCGTCTTCAGCGTGTCGCAGGAGGGCGTCATGCTGCTCGGCGCCGCCGTGGGCTTCCTCGTCAGCTACGGGACCGGCAGCAACACGCTCGGCGTGCTGCTCGCGGCGCTGATCGGCGCCGTGTTCGGCCTGGCCCTGGGCTGGGCGACCACGGCGCTGCGGCTGGACCAGTTCGTCGTGGGCCTGGCGCTGTTCTTCGCCGCGACGGGGCTGGCCGGCCTCCTGTACCGGATCGTCGTCGGGCAGGGCGCCACCACGCCCCGGGTCGACACGCTGCCCCGCATCGAGATCCCGCTGCTCAGCGACATCCCGGTCGTGGGCGTGGCGCTGTTCTCCCACAACCTGCTCGTGTACCTCGCCCTGCTGCTGGCCGCCGGCCTGTGGTTCTACCTGTACCGCACCCGGTCGGGGCTGGACCTGCGCTCGGTCGGGGAGAACCCCAAGGCCGCGGACAGCCTCGGCATCCGGGTGGCGAGCACCCGCCTCTGGACGACGACCGTCGGCGGTGCGCTCATGGCGGTCGCCGGCGCGTTCCTGCCGCTGGTCTACACCGGCACGTACACCGACACCATCGTCGGCGGCAGGGGCTGGCTGGCGATCGCGCTCACCTTCTTCGGTGGCTGGCGGCCCCAGTTCATCGCGCTGGGTGCCCTGTTCTTCGCCGCCATGGACGTGATCGCGCTGCGGGCCGAGGTGTCCGGCATCGACGTCCCCAGCCAGGTGCTGCTCGTCGTGCCCTACGTCGCGACCCTGCTGGTCATGGTCTTCGCGTTCCGGTGGGCCCGCGTACCGGAGTTCCTCGGCCGCAACTACGACCGCGAGTCCCGCACCGGCTGAGGGCGGCCCGCTGCCCCCGCCGCGAGCTCGTGAGCGGCGGGGGACAGCGGGTCGGTCACCCGGCGAGCAGGTCGAGCAGCTGCCGGCGGTCGGGGCCGGGCGCGACCGGCACCGGCTGGTCGGCGTACTGCGCGAGCCGCTCCCGCATCCCCGGCCGGGCCAGCACCTGCTCGGGCAGGGCCAGGCAGGTGATCATCTCGAGCAGCGCCCGGTAGGCCTCGGGATCGTGGACCGCCGCGGCGAGCAACTGCGCCCGCACCGGGTCCGGCGCCGGGGGCTCGCGACCCTCGCGGATCGCGTCCATCTCGGCGATCCGCACGCGGTCGGCGGCGAGCTGGTTCCGGAAGAACGGTGTCACGTCCCGCTCGGTGGCCTCGTCGAAGGCCCGCCCGAACGCGGCCGGGTCGGAGAGGTGCTCGCGGGCCGTGGCGCGCAACGTCTGGGCGTGCACCATCCCCACCGAGATGCCGCGGCCGGCCGAGGGGTTGGTGCAGGCCCACGCGTCCCCGACCGGGACGTAGCCGGTCACCACCGGCTCCCCGTCGACGACCAGCCGCCGGTAGCAGTCGAGGACGCCGGCCATCGCCAGCACCTCGGTGATCGGCTCGCCGTCCAGCCAGTGCGCCTGGCGCGGGCAGGCGGCCACCACGCGGGTGAACACCTCCGGGTCGCGCAGCGCCTTGAGCGGGGTGTCGTGGGTCGGGCCGAACACGGTCACCGACCAGGTGTCGTTGTCGCCGACCAGCGTGATGACCGAGATGCTCCCCATCGGGGTCAGCTGCGGGCCGATCCGCTGCGGCTGGCGCGGCCCCGTGTAGTAGCGCGTGTAGTAGACGAAGCCACCCGTGTCGCGCTCCACCTGCGGCGGCCGGGCACCCAGCTCGGCCAGCCACTCGCTGCCGCGCGTCCTGCGGCCGGTGGCGTCGACCACCAGGTCGGCGGGGACCGGGCCGCCGTCGTCGGTGCGGACGCCGGAGACGTGCGGGACGCCGGTGACCGCGGCCGCACCGGGCACCAGCCCGGTGGCCCGGACGCCGCGGCGCACGGTGACCCGGGGGTGCTCGGCCGCCATCGTCGCGACGACGGCCTCCGCGACCGGCCGCCGGCCGGTGACGAAGCGCAGCCGGTCGTCCCCGGCGCGCGGCGTGCGGTCCGCGATGCCCGGGGGGAGCGGGTCGGTGTAGTCCCCCCACGCGCACCCGCCGTCGGAGAGCCGGTCCACCAGACCGGGCAACTCCTCCTCGGCGACCACGCGGAACCGCGGGAAGAGCGTGTGCGGCTGCCGGAACTGGGCCACGCCCGTGCGGCGCCAGTCGTCCCACGCCCCGACCGGGGTGTCCGGCGGGTCGCGGGGGTCGGTCTCCAGGACGGTCACGTCGTGCCCGTCGTCGGCCAGCATCAGCCCCGCACACAGCCCGATGACCCCGCCGCCGCACACCACGATCGCTGCCATGCCGACCTCCCCGAGCAGCAGACGGCGCCACCCTCCGCCCGCGAGCAGGGCAACGGACAGGGCACGAGGACCCGGTCGGGCGGGTCGACGGCCGGACCGGGGTCACCCGGCGAGCAGGTCGAGCAGCTGCCGGCGGTCGGGGCCGGGCGTCGGGGGCGGGGCGCCGTCCGCGGCGGCCTCGATCCGCTCGCGCATCCCGGGGCGGGCCAGCACCTCGGCCGGCCGCGCCAGGCAGGTCACCGTCTCGACCAGGGCGCGGAAGACGTCGGCGTCGCGCATGGCCGCAGCGAGGAACCGGGCCTGCGCGGGGTTCGGCGCCGGGGGCTCGGTGCCGGACCGGATGGCCTCCATCTCCGCGAGGCGCGCCCTGTCGGCGGTCAACTGGTCGCGGTAGAAGGGCGCCACGTCGCGCTCGGTGGCCTCGGCGAACTCCCGCGCCAGCCGGCCGGGAGCATCGAGGTGCGCGGCCACGGCCCGGCGGAGCACCTGGGCGTGGACCGCGCCGATCGAGATGCCCCGGCCGGCCGAGGGGTTGGTGCAGGCCCAGGCGTCCCCGACCGGGACGAACCCGGTGACGACCGGCTCCCCGTCGACGACGTACCGGTGCGCGCAGTCCAGCACGCCGGCCATGGCGAGCACGTCGGTGATCGGCCGGCCGTCCAACCAGTGGGCCTGCAGCGGGCAGGCCCCCACGACGCGGGCGAACGCGTCGGGGTCGCGCACCGCCTTGAGGGCGGTGTCGGCGCTCGGGCCGAACACGGTCACCGACCACGTGTCGTTGTCGGCGATCAGCGTGAGGACCGAGAAGCTGCCCAGCGGGGCGAGCGCCCGGCCCCTCAGCCGCGGCGGCTCCGGGCCGGTGAAGTACCGCGTGTAGTAGACGAACCCGCTGTCCTCGCTCTCCACCTCCGGGAGCCGGGCGTGCAGGTCGGCCAGCCAGTCACCGCTGCGGGTGCGCCGACCGGTCGCGTCCACGACGAGGTCGGCCGGGATCTCCTCGCCGGTCGCCGTCCGCACGCCGCGGACGTGCGGCACCCCCGGAAGTGCCGACGGCCCGGGGAGCAGCCCCGACACCCGGACGCCGCGGCGCACCGTCAGGCCGGGCACCTCCACCGCCGCGGCCGCGACGACGGACTCGGTGACCGGCCTGCGCCCGGTGACGAAGCGGACGCGGTCGTCCCCGGGACGCGGCGCGCGGTCGGTGACGGACGGCGGCATCGCCTGGAGGTAGTCCACCCACGGGCACCCGGCCGCGGCGAGCCGGTCGGTGAGCCCCGGGAGCTCGGCGTCGACGACCTCCCGGAAGCGGGCGAACAGGTTGTGCGGCTGCCGGAACTGCGCGACGCCCCTGCGCTGCCACGACGTCCAGGCCTCGGTGGCCGTCGTCGGTGCGCCGTCCGGGTCGGCCTCAAGCACGGTGACGTCGTGCCCGTCGCGCGCCAGCATCATCGCGGCGGTCAGCCCGATCATCCCGCCGCCGCACACCACGACCGACCCCATGGCGACCTCCCCTCGGGGACGCCGACACCGTGCTCCCGGGAGTGCGGCCGCGGACAGAGCCGGACGGCCCGCCTACGCGCTTCGGCGGGCCCGGCGGTGGCGCTTGTTCCGGTACAGCTCGGCGTCGGCCCGCACCACCAGGTCCGGGAGCGTGTCGCCGGGCCGGGCGGTGGCCGTCCCCGCGGACCAGGACGCGGTGTGGCTGGCCCGCAGCCGGGTCAACAGCTCCCCGGCGTGGGACGTGTCGGTGTTCGGCAGGCACAGGACGAACTCGTCGCCGCCCTGACGACCGAGCAGGTCGGCCATCCGCAGCTCGGAGCTCCACGCCCGCGCGAGGGACTGCAGGAGGGCGTCGCCGGCGCCGTGGCCCTGGTGGTCGTTGACGGCCTTGAAACCGTCGAGGTCGATCACCGCCACCGTCAGGGGCTCGCCGGTGCGCTGGGCGTGGGCCAGGCTGCGGGTGGCGTCGGCCTCCCAGGCGCGCCGGTTGGCCAGCCCGGTGAGCGGGTCGGTCCCGGCGGCGCGGTGCAGCTGGGCGGCGATGCGGACCTGCGCCTCGGCGACGGTTCCCACCGTCACCACCATCGTCAGCCACGGCACGGCGAAGCCGGCGGGCACCGCGGCGGCCGCCCCGGCCGTGGTGGCGGCGACCAGGTAACCGACGTGCAGACGGGCGGCGCGGGCGCCGAGGTAGTGGGCGCAGAACAGCCCCACCGCGACCATGCACGGGCCGAGGCCGACGATGCCGACCGCGGTGGCCGACTGCCACGCGAGGACGGCGACCAGCGTCGACATCAGCCCGACCGCGGCGTGCACCGACCGCGCACCGAGCCCGGCCCGGCGCCACCACAGCAGCGCACCGCCGAGCAGGCCGACGCCGGCCAGCACCCAGGCGAGGCCCACGGGGGTGTCCGGGGACATGGGGTTGAGCGCCCCCACGACGCACAGGGCCCCGCTGACCGCGTACAGCAACGCGAGCAGCGCGATCCCCGTCGGCCGATCCCCGCCCACCTGTGCTCCCGTCGTGTCCGTGCTGGTCGCGGAGAGGATCGACCGGACCGGGAACGGTCTGGAGCGCAGCGTGACGGCAGGCCCCCCATCGGGGGAGGAGCGGGTCACCCGCCGGTGAGCTCGGTGGGCACCGTGATGACGTCGACCATGGCGCCGCGCCGGTACACCGTCACCGGCAGGGCCCGGCCGATCGCCTCCTCGAACAGCAGCCGCTGCAGGCTCTGCGCCTCCGCGACCGGCCGCCGCCCGGCCTCGAGCACCAGGTCGCCGGCCTTGAGCCCGGCCCGGTCGGCCGGCGAGCCCGGGACGACGTCGACGACCCGCAGCCCCCGCCGGCGACCGGTGCGCTCCGCCAGCGGTGCCGGCAGGGGAGCCGGGGTGCTCACCAGCCCGAGGAAGGCCCGGCGCACGCGGCCGTCGCGGGTCAGGGCGGCCACGATCCGCCGGGTGGTGTCGTTGATCGGCACCGCGAGCCCGAGGCCCCAGCCGGCGACGGCGGTGTTGACGCCCACGACCCGGCCGGCGGAGTCGGCCAGCGCCCCGCCGGAGTTGCCCGGGTTGAGCGCGGCGTCGGTCTGGATGACGTCCTCCACCACCCGCGCCGTCCGGCCGTCGCGGGTGGGCAGGGACCGGCCCAGGCCGCTGACCACCCCGGCGGTGACCGAGCCGGCCAGGCCGAGCGGGTTGCCCACCGCGACGACGAGCTGGCCCACGCGCAGCCCGGCGGCGTCCCCGAGCTCGGCCGGCGGCGGCGTCGCCGAGCGGGCGCGGACCACCGCGAGGTCCGACAGCGGGTCGGCGCCGACGACGTCGACGTCGGCCTCGGTGCCGTCGCTGAAGACCGCCCGGCCGCGGCGGGACCGGCCGACCACGTGGGCGTTGGTCAGCATCAGCCCGTCGCCGGGGACGACGACCGCCGACCCCGCGCCGCCGGTGACCTGCAGCGCGGCCACGTGCGGGGTCAGCTCGGCGGCGACGGCGGTGACCACGCGGGAGTAGGCGTCCAGCGCGGCGCCGTCCGTGACGCCCTCGGCGGACGGGCCCGAGAGCAGGCTCATGGCGGACCTCCTCGATTACAGGCTTACACGTCTCAGTGAACTCCTCCGGGGGCCGGTGTGGCGGGCGTCATGCCGTGGGCGAACACCGCCCCGATACTGGGCCGATGACGGTCTCGGCGGCCGACCGCAGAGCTGCGGCGGCACGGTCGTGGGCGGCCCTGCGGCCGCGGGTGGCGAAGGAGGCGGTCGCCGCGCTGGGGGAGGCCGAGGGCGACGCGTTCCTCGCCCGGGCCGACCTCGCGGTGTTCGACGTCGGTGAGCCGCTCGCGGAGCTCTACGGGGACGCCGCCGACGAGCTGTTCGAGCGGGCGCTGCGGGTGGTCCTGGCGGCCGCGGCCGAGCGGCCCGAGGAGCTGCGCCGCATCGACCGCCGCCGCGAGATCGACCCGGCGTGGTTCCAGCGGGCGCGGGTGCAGGGCTACGTCTGCTACGTCGACCGCTTCTGCGGCACCCTCGACCGGCTGCCCGACCACCTCGACCACCTCGCCGAGCTGGGCACCACCTACCTGCACCTGATGCCGCTGCTGCGGCCCCGCCCCGGCGAGAACGACGGCGGGTACGCGGTGGCCGACTACCGCGCCGTCGACCCGCGGCTGGGCAGGATGGCCGACCTCGAGCGGGTCGCGGCCGCCCTGCACGAGCGGGACATGAGCCTGTGCATAGACCTGGTCCTCAACCACACCGCCCGCGAACACCCGTGGGCGCAGGGCTGGCTGGCCGGCGACCCGGCGTACGCCGGCTTCTACACCGCCTTCCCCGACCGCACCCTGCCCGACGCCTACGACGCCACCATCCCGGAGGTCTTCCCCGACCGGGCGCCGGGTTCGTTCAGCTGGGTGCCCGAGGCCCGCGGCGGTGCCGGCGGCTGGGTCTGGACGACGTTCTGGCCCTACCAGTGGGACCTCGACTACGCCAACCCCGAGGTCACCCTGGCGATGCTCGGCGAGATCACCTGGCTGGCCAACCGCGGTGTCGACGTCTTCCGCATGGACGCCGTCCCGTTCATGTGGAAGCGGCTGGGCACCTCCTGCCAGAACCTGCCCGAGGGCCACTCGCTGCTGCAACTGCTGCACGCGCTGACCCGGCTGGCCGCCCCCGGCGTCGTCTTCAAGGCCGAGGCGATCGTGTCGCCCGACGACCTGGTGCCCTACCTCGGCGGGCACGACCGCTTCCGGCCCGAGTGCGAGCTGGCCTACCACAACTCGCTCATGGTGCTGCTGTGGAGCAGCCTGGCCACGCAGGACGTCCGGCTGGCCCGGGCCGCGCTGGGCCGGATGCGGCCGATCCCGCCGTCGTCCACGTGGGTCACCTACGTGCGCGGCCACGACGACATCGGCTGGGCGGTCACCGACGAGGACGCCGCCGCCGTCGGCCTGGACGGGTTCGCCCACCGGCGCTTCCTCAACGACTTCTACGCCGGCCGCTTCCCCGGCTCGTTCGCCCGCGGGGCGCTGTTCCAGGAGAACGAGACCACCGGCGACGCGCGCATCTCCGGGTCCGCCGCCTCGCTGTGCGGCATCGAGCAGGCGCTGGCCGACGGGGACGACGAGGGCGTGGAGGCCGGGATCCGCCGGCTGGTGCTGCTGTACTCGGTGGTCTACGGCTTCGGCGGGATCCCGCTGCTCTACATGGGCGACGAGCTGGCCCTGCGCAACGACCCCGGCTACCTGGCCGACCCCGAGCGGGCACCGGACAACCGCTGGATGCACCGGCCGCCCATGGACTGGCCCGCCGCGGCCCGCCGGAACGACCCCACCACCGTCGAGGGCCGCGTCTTCTCGCGGATCCGCCGGCTGGGGGAGGTGCGCCGGTCTGTCCTGGCGCTGCGCGGGGGCGTGGAGTCGGTGCTGCTGGACGCCGGCGGCGACGCGGTGCTGGCGTGGTCGCGGCGGCACCCGCGCAGCGGCACGTTCGTCGGGCTGGCCAACGTCAGCCCCGAGCCGCAGGAGGTCGACGCCGACACCGTCACCGGCTTCGGCACCTTCCCGCTGGTGCACGGCAGCGACGGCCCCCTGGAGGTCCGCGACGGCCGCCTGCTCGTCCCCGGCCTCGGCTTCGCCTGGTTCGCCGAACCGTGACCGCACCGGCCGGCTCGCCGGGCCCGGTGCCGGCCGGGGCCACGCTGGGCGTGGAGGAGGAGTTCCACCTCGTCGACCCGGACACCCTCGCGCTCACCCCGGCGCCGGAGGTCGCCGCGGCCGCGCTGGCCGGCGAGGCCGGGGCGCACGTGCACGCCGAGATCACCACGACCCAGCTGGAGACGGCGACCGGCGTGTGCACCACCCTCGCCGAGCTGCGCGCCGCGCTGGTCGCCACCCGCAGGGAGGTCGCGGCCGCGGCCGCCCGCGGAGGGGTGGCGGTGCTGGCCGCCTCCACCCACCCCTTCGGCACCTGGCGCGACCAGCCGATGACCCCCGACCGGCGGTACGACGACATGGTGGCCCGCTGGGCGGTCCTCGCCCGCCAGCAGGACATCTGCGGCTGCCACGTGCACGTCGGCGTCCCGGACCTGGAGACGGCGGTGGCCGTGATGGACCGCGCGCGGCCCTACCTGCCGGTGCTGCTGGCCATGACCGGCAGCTCGCCCTTCCACGACGGCGTCGACACCGGCTACGAGAGCTTCCGCACGCCGTGGTGGTCGCGCTGGCCCAACGCCGGGCCGCCCGAGCACCTGGGCAGCGCCGACCGCTACCGGGCGGTCGTCGACGCCCTGGTGCGCGGCGGCGTCATCGGCGACGCCCGGCACCTCTACTGGGACCTGCGCCCCTCGAGCCGCTACCCCACGGTGGAGTTCCGGCTCGCCGACGTGTGCACCGCCCTCGACGACGTCGTCCTGCACGCGGCGCTGGCCCGCTCCCTGGTGCGGGTGCTCGCCGCCCGTGCCGGGCACGGCGAGCCGGTGCCCGAGGTGCGGCCCGAGCTGCTGCGCGCGGCGCGCTGGCGGGCGGCGAAGGACGGCCTCGGCGGCGAGCTCTACGACCCGGTCCACGGCGAGCCGGTGCCGGCGCGCGCCGCCGTCGACCGGCTGCTCGCCGAGCTCGCCGACGACCTCCGCGCCCACGACGAGGAGGACGAGGTCGACCGGCTGCTCGTCCGGCTGGAGCGGCGAGGGACGTCGGCGGCCCGCCAGCGACGGACGTGGGAGGCCACCGGGGACCTGCGGGCGGTGGCCGCCGAGCTGGTCAGGGACAGCGCGGTCGGCGACGGCTGACGCGCGTGACCTGCGGCGACCCGGGTAGGGGAGTCCCATGACCGAACCGCGCCCCCTCGCCCTCGTGACCGGTGCCTCCAGCGGGATCGGGCTGGAACTCGCCCGCCAGTTCGCCGGCGCCGGCTTCGACCTCGTCGTCAACGCCGAGGACACCGAGCTGACCACGGCCGCCGCACAGCTGCGCGAGGGCGGGACGACGGTGCAGGAGGTCCGCGCCGACCTGCGCACCGCCGCCGGGGTGGACGCCGTCTGGGCCGCCGTCCAGGCGACCGGGCGCCCGCTGGCGGCGGCCGCGCTCAACGCCGGGGTCGGGCAGGGCGGCCCGTTCGTCGAGAACGAGCTCGACGAGGAGCTCGAGATCATCGACCTCAACGTCACCTCGACGGTGCGGCTGGCCAAGCTGGTGCTGCGGGACATGGTGGCCCGCAACGAGGGGCGGGTGCTGTTCACCTCGTCGATCGCCTCGACGATGCCCGGCTCGTTCCAGGCGATCTACAACGCGTCCAAGTCGTTCATCCAGTCGTTCGCCGAGGCGCTGGTGGAGGAGCTGAAGGACACCGGGGTCACGGTGACCTCGCTGATGCCCGGGCCCACCGACACGGAGTTCTTCGACCGCGCCGAGATGCAGGACACCAAGATCGGCGCCGGCAAGAAGGACGACCCGGCGCAGGTCGCCAAGCAGGGCTTCGAGGCGCTGTTGAAGGGTGAGGACAAGGTGGTCGCGGGCTCGCTCATGACCAAGGTGCAGGGCGCCGCCAACGCCGTCATCCCCGACCGGCTCAAGAGCAGGGCGCACCGGCAGATGGCCGAGCCCGGGAGCGCGGAGTAGCGCCGTGACCTCCGGCGTCCGCGACCTCGCCCTCCCGCTGCGGGGCCCGGCCGACCTCGACCCGCTGCTGGAGCGGGTCGGGGACGCCCGCGTCGTCGCGATCGGCGAGGCCAGCCACGGCACGCACGAGTACTACGCCTGGCGGGCGGCGCTGACGCGCCGGCTGGTCACCGAGCGCGGCTTCGGCTTCGTCGCGGTCGAGGGCGACTGGCCCGACTGCTACCGGGTCAACCGCAGCGTCAAGCTCCGCCCCGGGGCCGACGCGGACCCGCACGACGCGCTCGACGCCTTCTCCCGCTGGCCGACCTGGATGTGGGCCAACGACGACGTCGTCGACTTCTGTCGCTGGCTGCGCGACGTCAACGCCGAGCGCCCTGACGACCAGCGGGTCGGCTTCTACGGCCTGGACGTCTACAGCCTCTGGGACTCCGTGCAGGAGCTGGTCGCCTGGCTGCGGGAGAACGAGCCCGAGCACGTGGAGACGGCGGTCCGCGCGCTGCGCTGCTTCGAGCCGTTCGGGGAGGACGGCGCCGAGTACGCCTTCGCCAGCCGGTTCGCGCCGACCTCCTGTGAGCAGGCCGTCGTCGACCTGCTGCACCACCTGTGCGAGCAGCGCGGGGAGGCGTCGTTCGACGGCGACCCCGAGGTGCGCTTCTCGGCCGAGCAGAACGCCGCCGTGGTCGTCGACGCCGAGCGCTACTACCGCGCGATGGTGCGGGGCTCGGCCGAGTCGTGGAACGTCCGCGACGTGCACATGGCCGACACCCTCGACCGGCTGCTCACCCATGCCGGGGACAAGGCGGTCGTCTGGGAGCACAACACGCACGTCGGCGACGCCCGGGCCACCGACATGGCCGACTCCGGGATGGTCAACGTCGGGCAGCTGCTGCGCGAGCGGCACGGCCGGGACGACGTCGTCCTCGTGGGCTTCGGCGGTCACGCGGGCGGGGTGGTCGCAGGGTCGGAGTGGGGCGCGCAGATGCAGCGCATGCCCGTGCCCGACGCCCGCCCCGGCAGCCTGGAGGCGGTGCTGCACGACGGGGTGGGGCGCGACGCGCTGTTCGTCGTCCCCCGCGGGCCGCGGCCGGCCTGGCTGGACCGGCGGCTCGACCACCGCGCGATCGGGGTGGTCTACCGGCCCGAGCGGGAGCGCTGGGGGAACTACGTGCCCACGGTGGTGGGGGAGCGGTACGACGCGTTCCTCTACCTCGACGACACCCGTCCGCTGCAGCCGCTGCACCTCGAGCGGCCCGAGGAGCACGTGCCGCCTCTGGCGCACATCGTCTGAGGCGCCGGTGGACCTGCGGCCGGCGGCGGACGGGCGCCTGCAGAGCCGGCCGTCGGCCGCGGCGCCCGGGAAGCCGTTCCCGGCCGGGACGGTCTCGCTCGGCCTGGACGCACGGGCCGAGGCGCTGCTGGCCGTGCCGGACCGCGCGCCCGGCCCGCGGCCCCTGCTGGTGTTCTGCCACGGCGCCGGGGGCACCTCCGCGCAGAGCCTCGCGGCGGTCGGTGACGTCGCCGCGCGCCGGGGCGTGCTAGTGCTGGCGACCACGTCGGTGGGCCGCACGTGGGACCTCATCGCCGGGGGACTCGGCCGGGACGTCGCGCTGCTCGACGCCGCCCTCGAGCGCGTCTTCGCCGCCCAGCCGGTGAGCCGGGTCGCCGTCGGCGGGTTCTCCGACGGGGCGTCCTACGCGCTGTCCCTCGGACTGGCCAACGGGGACGTCGTCGACGCCGTCCTGGCCTTCTCGCCGGGCTTCGTCGCCCCGCCCGGCCGCGCCGGCCGGCCGCGCATCTGGATCTCCCACGGCACCGCCGACCGCGTGCTCCCCGTCGACCGGTGCGGACGGCGGGTGTCCCGGCTGCTCGCCGACTCCGGCTACGACGTCACCTACGAGGAGTTCGCCGGCGGGCACGTGGTGACACCCGACCTCGTCTCCGCCGCGCTCGACCACTGGCTGGACGACTGAGCCGCCGCCTCGAGACGCCGAACCCCGGACGCGGTGTGTGCACTCATCGTGGTCCGACGGGGCCGATGGCCACGACGGGTGCACACACCGCGGACCGGCTCAGGCGGACCTGCGCTCGGTGACGTCCACGTCGGGCGCGGCGTCGTCCTTGGGGCCGCCGGTCTTGGACACCGAGAAGCCCGGCCCCAGGTGCTCCAGTGCCAGCCGGCCGTAGACCTGCTGCTGGGTGGCGACCCGCTCGGCCCGCCCGCGGCCGAGGAAGCTGACCATCCAGTGCAGCACCGTGGTGAGCCGGTTCTTGAACCCGACGATGTACATCAGGTGGACGACCAGCCACAGCACCCAGGCGATGAAGCCCTGGAACTTCAGCTTGCCGATGTCGGCGACCGCGGAGAACCGGGAGATGGTCGCCATCGAGCCCTTGTCCGTGTAGCGGAACGGGCCCCTGGGCTCGCGGCCGGCGAGCTTGCGCTTGATCTGGTCGGCGGCGTACCGGCCGCCCTGGATGGCGACCTGCGCGACACCCGGCAGCCGGTCCAGGCTCATCATGTCGCCGACGACGTGCACCTCGGGGTGGCCGGGCAGGGTGAGGTCCGGCTGGACCGAGACCCGGCCGGCGCGGTCCACCTCGGCGCCGGACTGCTCACCGAGCATCCGGCCCAGCGGGGAGGCCTGGACGCCGGCCGCCCAGATCTTGGTGGCCGCCTGGATGCGCCGGGTCTGCCCGTCGGCGTCCTTGACCTCGAGTCCGTTGGCGTCGACGTCGGTGACCATCGCGCCCAGCTGGACCTCCACGCCGATCCGGTTGAGCTGGCGGCGGGCGCGGTCACCGAGCTTCTCCCCGAACGACGGCAGGACGGCGGGGGCGGCGTCGAGCAGGATGACCCGCGCCTGGGTCGGGTCGATGTTGCGGAAGTCCCGGTGCAGGGTCCGGTGGGCCAGCTCGGCGATCTGCCCGGCCATCTCGACCCCGGTCGGGCCGGCGCCGACGACGACGAACGTGAGCAGCCGGTCGACCTCGGCCGGGTCGGTGGCCAGCTCGGCCAGCTCGAAGGCGCCGAAGATCCGCCCGCGCAGCTCGAGGGCGTCGTCGATGCTCTTCATGCCGGGGGCGAACTCGGCGAACCGGTCGTTGCCGAAGTAGGACTGCCCGGCCCCGGCGGCGACGATCAGCTCGTCGTAGTGGTGCACGGTGCGGCGGCCGAGGATGGTCGAGGTGACGGTGCGGTTGGCCAGGTCGATGTCGGTGACCTCGCCGAGCGCCACGCGGGCGTTCTTCTGCCCGCGCAGGATCTCGCGGGTGGGCGGGGCGATCTCGCCCTCGCTGAGGATGCCGGTGGCGACCTGGTAGAGCAGCGGCTGGAACAGGTGGTGGCTGGTCTTGGCGACCAGGGTGACCTCGACCGGCGCGTTCCGCAGCGCCCGGGCGGCGAACAGGCCACCGAATCCCGAGCCGATGATGACGACCCTGGGACGGTCGGACGGGGGAGTGCCGACGGGTTCGGTCGCAGGTGATGTCGTCATGACGAATGAGTCTCCCATCCCGCCGTCTCGGAACCGTGTGCGGCCCCGAGGGATGCAGGCCACAGTCTGGCCCTACCCGTCGAGCGGCGCCTCACGCGGCGGGCAGGTAGACCGTTGACGTGGAGGTCCCCACGGTCCGGCCGGTGCTCGTCCCCGGGCTGGGCCTCGACGCCCGGTCCTCGGCGCGGCTGCGCCGGCTGCTGCCCGGCGAGGTGGTCGTCCTGCCCGGCATGGGCCGCGCCGCGCCGGTCCCACCGCTGGACGACCTGGCCGCCCGGCTGCGGGACCGGCTCGGGACCGGACCGGTGGTGCTCGTCGGTCACTCGCAGAGCTGCCAGGTCGTGGCCGCCGCGGCGGCCGATCCGCGCGTGGCCGGGCTCGTGCTGCTCGGGCCCACCACCGACCCCCGGCTGCGGTCGGCCCCGGTGCTGGCCCGGCGGTGGCTCGGGACGGCGCTGGGCGAGCCGTGGTGGCAGGTGCCCCTGGTCCTCGCCCAGTGGTGGCACACCGGCCCCCGGGCCATGCGGCAGCTGTGGCGGGCAGCCGCGCCGGACCGGATCGACGTCCGGCTGCGCGGCACCGGCGTGCCGGTGACCGTCGTCCGCGGCACCCGCGACCGGCTGTGCCCGCACGCCTGGGCCGCCGCCGTGGCCGCCGCCGCGCCGCTCGGCCGGCTGGTCGAGGTGCCGGGCGCGGCGCACATGACCGTGCAGACCCACCCGCGGGAGGTCGCGGCCGTGCTGCGCGAGGCGGTGGACGGGTCAGCCGCCGGCGGCGTCCGGGTCGGGTGACGGGCCGGCCGGCTCTCCCTGCGCCATCGGCCGCGACGCCGGCCGGCCGGGGATCCGGGCGGCGACCGGTGCCGTGTGCTGGGCGACCCAGGTGCCGGCGGCCACCGCCAGCGCCACCGGCCACTCGAGCGCGCCCATCGCGCCCGCGGCCGCGACGCCGCCGTAGAAGACGACCTTCTGGAACGTGCCGCGGTCCCGCGGTGCCGCCGGCGGCGCGGCCGTGGGTGCGGGGGCGGCCGGCAGCGGGCCGACGGTGATCGTGACCAGCGGCAGGCGGACGGTGAGGGTGCGCGGCGCCTGTACCTGGGGAGCCGGCTCGGCGGTCCTCGGCGCGGGGACGGCCGTGGCGGTGCGGCCGGACTTCCCCGCCTGGTCCCGCTCCGTGGTGCTCCGCGGCTGCCTGGTCTCGGTCATCCCGGTCCCTCCCGGCGTGCGGGTCGGCCACCGGCCGGGCCTGCGTGCTCCGTCCCGGCGGCGCGGCGTGGAGGGCTCTTGCCTACTCGCCGTCCGGCCGGCGGGCAACCGTCCCGACCCCGGGGCGCGGGCTCAGGTCGCGGGGGTGCGCAGCACACGCCGGACGCCGGCGACCAGCAGGGCGATGAGAGCGGCCGCAACCGCCTCGGTGAGCACGGCGAGCAGGATGTCGGACACGGGCGCTCCCAGCCGGTGGAGGGACGCCCCAGGATCGGCCGCGTCCGGGGAACCGCGGGGGGCCGGTCGGTGAACAGTCGGCCACGAGCGGACGCCGGGAGCGGGTGAGCCGCGGCTCCGGACGCCGGGAGAGCGTGCGGGTCCGTGCCACCATGACCACATGGCGCACACCTCTGCCTCCGCCGGAGCGCTGCTGCGTCACGTGCGGACCGGCCGGGCGCGCAGCCGCGCCGAGCTGGTCGTGCTCACCGGCGCCTCGCGGAACACCGTCAGTGCCCGGGTCGACCAGCTGATCGCCGCCAACCTCCTGGAGGAGGGCGGGCGCGGCGGGAGCACGGGCGGGCGGCCGCCGACCCTGCTGCAGTTCAACAGCCGGGCCGGGTGCGTGCTCGCCGTCGACCTCGGCGTCACGAGCGTCGACGTCGCCGTCACCGACCTGTCCGCGCAGATCCTCGCCACCGCCGGCCACGACATCGACGTCGCCGAGGGGCCCGGCCCCGTGCTCGCCGAGGTGGACCGGCTGGCGGAGAAGGTGCTCGCCGAGGCCGGCCTGACACCGGCCGACGTCTGCGCCGTCGGGGTGGGCGTCCCGGGCCCGGTGGAGCACTCGACCGGGCGGCCCTCGCACCCGCCGATCATGCCGGGCTGGCACGACTACCCGATCCCCAGCGCCTTCGGCCGCTACGAGTGCCCGGTGTTCGTGGACAACGACGTCAACGTGATGGCCCTCGGGGAGATGGGGGTCGGCGGCTCGGTCCAGGACGTGCTCGTCGTCAAGGTCGGCACCGGGATCGGCTGTGGCGTGATCGTCGACGGCCACGTCTACCGCGGCGCCCAGGGCAGCGCCGGCGACATCGGGCACATCCAGATCCCCCGGCCCGACGGGCGCACGGTCGTCTGCCGCTGTGGCCAGGAGAACTGCCTGGAGGCGATCGCCGGCGGCGGGGCGCTGCTGCGGGACGCCGTCGCCGCGGGGCTGCCGGTGACCACGACGCGGGACCTGGTGCGGCTGGCCGTCCAGGGGAACGGCCCGGCGCTGGAGCTGGTCCGGGACGCCGGCCGCACCATCGGCACCGTGCTCGCGGCGCTGGTCAACTTCTTCAACCCGCACCGCATCGTGGTGACCGGTGGCGTGGCCCGGGCCGGCGTCCCCCTGCTGGCGGGCATCCGCGAGGCCGTCTACCGCCGGTCGATGCCGCTGGCCGCCCGGGCGCTGGAGATCACCGTCAGCGAGGCCCCCGACCTCTCCGGCCGGGTCGGCGCGGCGCTGATGGCCATCGAGGGCTACCTCGACGACGAGTCCGTCCAGGCCCTGGCCCGCTAGGGCCCCCCGGCCCCGCCCGCCGCTCCGAGGCGTGTCGCGCACCCTCCGCGGCCGCCGCGTGCCAGCGGAACGTCTCGGTTCGACAACACCCGTGACGTGGCCTTGACCACACCTGCGCCGGGACATATGTTCCACGCTGAACCGACTAATGGTCAGCGTTGAGCAAAAGTCCGGGTGGTGACGCCGTGTCCTCGGTCCTTCCTCCGACTCCCAGCGGGTGTCGGTCGTGACGGCCCCGCTGCTGGAGATGCACGGGATCGTCAAGACCTTCCCGGGGGTCCGGGCGCTCGACGGCGTCGACCTCGACGTCCGCGCCGGAGAGGTGCACTGCCTCCTCGGCCAGAACGGCGCCGGCAAGTCCACGCTGATCAAGGTCCTGGCCGGCGCGCACCAGCCCGACGCCGGGCGCATCTCCTGGCGCGGGGAGCCGGTCGACCTGGCCACGCCGCAGGCCGCCATGTCGCTGGGCATCGCGACCATCTACCAGGAGCTGGACCTGGTGGCCGGGCTGACCGTCGCCGACAACGTCTTCCTCGGGCGGGAGTTCTCCCGGCTGGGCATCACCCGGCCGGCCGAGGCCAACCGGACCGCCAGTGAGCTCCTCACCCGCCTCGGCCACCCGGAGATCCGGCCGACGGCGGAGGTCGGGTCGCTGTCGGCCGCGTCCCAGCAGATGGTCAGCATGGCCCGGGCGCTGTCCCAGGACGCGAGGCTGATCGTCATGGACGAGCCGTCCGCCGTCCTCGACAACGAGGAGGTCGAGCGGCTGTTCGCGGTCATCCGCGAGCTGCAGGCCTCCGACGTCGCCGTCGTCTACATCTCCCACCGGCTCGAGGAGATCCGCACGATCGGCGACCGGATCACCGTGCTCAAGGACGGCCGCACCGTCGCCACCGGGCTCCCGGCCCGCGAGACGCCGACCCGCGAGGTCATCACGCTGATGACCGGCCGCACCATCGAGTACGTCTTCCCGGAGCGGCGGGCACTGCCGCACACGGACGAGGCGCCGCTGCTGGAGGTCGAGGGGCTGGGCCTGCGCGACTCCTTCAGCGACGTGTCGTTCCGCGTCCGCCCCGGCGAGATCGTGGGCCTGGCCGGCCTGGTCGGCTCCGGCCGCTCGGAGATCCTCGAGACCGTCTTCGGCGCCCGGCACGCCACCACCGGCACCGTCCGGGTGGGCGGTCGCCGGCTGCGCCCCGGGGACGTCGGCGGCGCGGTGGCCGCGGGGGTGGGCCTGGCCCCGGAGGAGCGCAAGAGCCAGGCCCTGCTGCTCGGCGAGTCGGTGTACCGCAACATCAGCATCTCCAGCCTGGCCCGCTTCGCCCGCGCCGGCTTCCTGTCCGGGGCGTCGGAGAAGGACGCCGCCCGGCAGCAGGTCGAGTCGCTGGACGTGCGGCCCGCCGACGTCGACCGCGAGGTCCGCACGCTGTCCGGCGGCAACCAGCAGAAGGTCGTCCTGGCCCGCTGGCTGCTGCGCGACTGCCGGGTGCTGCTGCTCGACGAGCCCACCCGCGGGGTGGACGTGGGCGCCCGCTCGGAGATCTACGCGCTGATCCGGGACCTGGCCGACCGCGGCGTCGCGGTCGTCGTCGTCTCCAGCGAGATCCCGGAGGTCCTCGGGCTGGCCGACCGCGTCCTGGTCGTCGCCGAGGGCCGGGTGCTCGCCGAGGAACCGGCCGACGCGCTCGACGAGCACCGCGTGCTCGACCTGGTCATGGAGGGGATCGGCCACCGGGGCGCCCCCCTTCCCGGAACAACGCAGCACGAAGGGGACGTGGCATGAGCGGGAGCACCACCGCGACGACGGGGGGAGCGGCGAACACGGCCGCGGGCCCGGCGGCGCGCGGCCGGAACGGCGGGGGACCGGGCTTCATGTCCGGCCCGGTCGGCCGCAACCTCGGTCTGGTCGTCGCCTTGGTCATCCTGTGCATCGTCGGCGTGGTCACCGCCGGCGACCGGTTCGCCAGCGTCGACAACGTGCTGACGATCCTGCGGCTGGCCGCGGTCATCGGCGTGGTCAGCATCGGCATGACGTTCGTGATCATCGGCGGGGGCATCGACCTGTCGGTCGGCGCGCTGGTCGCCCTGTCCTCGGTGTGGGCCACCACGCTGGCCACCCAGCAGATGGCCGAGGACTTCCACTGGATCGTCATGGTGTTCACCGCGATCGTCGTCGGCTCGGTCGCCGGGCTGGTCAACGGCGTGGTCATCGCCTACGGAAAGCTCGCCGCCTTCATCGCCACCCTGGCCATGCTGGCCGCGGCCCGCGGCCTGGCGGAGATCATCGCCAACCGGCGGACGCAGATCATCCAGGACCGCGCCTTCCTCGACTTCTTCGCCGGCAGCATCCTCGGCGTCCCGACGCTGGTGATCATCTTCGCGCTGGTCGCGATCGCGGGATGGGTGCTGCTCAACCGCACCACGTTCGGCCGACGCACCTTCGCCGTCGGCGGCAACGCCGAGGCCGCGCGCCTGGCCGGCATCCGCGTGCAGCGGCACACGGTCAAGCTCTACGTCCTGTCGGGCATCACGTGCGGCATCGCGGCGGTCATGATCATGGCCCGGACGACGACCGGCAGCTCCACCCACGGCACCCTGTACGAGCTCGACGCGATCGCCGCGGTGGTCATCGGCGGCACGCTGCTCATCGGTGGCCGCGGCACCATCGTCGGCACCGTCCTGGGCGTGCTGATCTTCACCACGCTCGGCAACGTCTTCACGCTGAACAACCTGTCCAGCTCGGCGCAGGCGGTCGCCCGCGGCGTGATCATCGTGCTCGCCGTCCTGCTGCAGCAGCGCCTGGCCACCGGCGGTTTCAGCTTCCGCCGTCCGACCGCGGGCAGACCCGCGGCCGGCACCCCGGCCGTGGCGGGAGCGCCGGCCGGCGCGGCGTCCGGCGGGACCACGGCGGACGGCGGCCCCGGCGGGACCGGCCCCGGCGCGGCACCGGACCGCCCCTCGACGTGACCGGTGCGCCGCGGGGGCGCGCACCGGTCCGCACCACCCCACCGGGCTCCCGGCCCGTTGGGCGCACCAGCACCCGACAGACCACCTGGCCAGAGCAGCCAGTGAGGCCCATCCGAGGAGAGAACATGTCCGCAGCGAGGCAGCGTCCGTTCCGCCGCCTGTCCTACACCGCGATCGCCCTGGTCGGTGCCGGCGCCCTCGTGGCCGGCTGCACCAGCAACACGCCGGAGAGCTCCGGGGAGGAGGGCGGCAACAACGCCGCCAGCCCCAACGACGAGGCCGGCGAGACGGTCCGCATCGGCTTCTCCGCGCCGGCCGCCGACCACGGCTGGATGGCGGGCATCAGCCAGGCCGCGCAGGCCGAGGCCGATCGCTACGAGGACGTCGAGCTGAGCATCGCCGAGGGCACCAACGACGTCAGCACCCAGATCAGCCAGGTCGAGACCTTCATCAACGAGGGGGTCGACGCGATCGTGCTGCTGCCCTTCGACGGCGCCGCACTGACCCCCGTCGCGCTGCGGGCCATGGAGGCCGGCATCCCGGTCATCAACGTCGACCGCGAGTTCAACAGCCCGTTCGCCGCCCAGGCCACCGTCCTCGGCGACAACTACGGCATGGGTGTCTCGGCCGGCCAGTACATCTGCGGGCAGCTGGGCGACCAGCCCGACGCGGTCGTCGCGGAGATCGCCGGCATCGACTCGCTGCCGCTGACGCAGGACCGCAGCCAGGGCTTCGCCGACGCGCTGACCGAGTGCGGCCTCAACGTCGACAACCGGGTGGCGGCGGACTTCACCGTCGAGGGCGGCGAGGAGGCGGCGGCCAACCTGCTCCAGGCCGCCCCGCAGATCGACGCGATCTGGAACCACGACGACGACCAGGGCGTCGGCGTCCTGGCCGCCATCAACAACGCCGGCCGCAGCGAGTTCTTCATGGTCGGCGGCGCGGGCTCCGCGAACGCGATGCGCGAGATCCAGTCCGGCGACTCGGTGCTCCAGGCGACCGTCATCTACCCGCACACCCAGGCTGCGGACGGGATCGCGCTCGCCCGGCTCATCGCGCAGGGCAAGAGCCTGTCCGACCTCACGTCCCAGGGCGTGCCGCAGCGGATCGTGCTCGACGCACCGGTCGTCACCACGGAGAACGTCGACCAGTACATCGACGCCGCCTTCGAGTCCTGACCGCTGACGCGGGGTCGCCGGAGCCCGGTGCTCCGGCGACCCCGCTCCACCCCCGGAGCGACCGCATGACCTCCACCCTCGGCACACCCCCTCTGCGCGTGGCCCTGATCGGCTACGCCTTCATGGGCGCCGCCCACTCCCAGGCCTGGCGCACCGCCCCCCACTTTTTCGAGCTGCCCCTGCGACCGGAGCTGACCGTGCTCGCCGGCCGGGACGCCGCCCGTGTCGCCGACGCCGCCGGCCGGCTGGGCTGGTCGAGCACCGAGACCGACTGGCACCGGGTCGTCGAGCGGTCCGACGTCGACCTGGTCGACGTCTGCACCCCCGGTGACACGCACGCCGAGATCGCCATCGCCGCCCTCGAGGCCGGCAAGCACGTGCTCTGCGAGAAGCCGCTGGCCAACACGGTGGCCGAGGCCGAGGCGATGGCCGAGGCCGCGGCGCGGGCCGCCACCCGCGGCGTCCGCTCGATGGTCGGCTTCACCTACCGCCGCGTGCCGGCCATCGGGCTGGCTCGGCAGCTGGTCGCCGAGGGCCGGATCGGGCAGATCCGGCACGTGCGCGCGCAGTACCTGCAGGACTGGATCGCCGACCCGGCCGCGCCGATGTCGTGGCGGCTGGAGAAGGACAAGGCCGGCTCCGGGGCGCTGGGCGACATCGGCGCGCACATCGTCGACCTCACGCAGTACATCACCGGCGAGCGGCTCACCGGGGTCAGCGCCCTGCTGGAGACCTTCGTCAAGGAGCGGCCGCTGCCGGTGTCCAGCGGCAGCCTCAGCGGCGTCGGCGGCGAGGAGACCGGCGAGGTCACCGTGGACGACGCGGCGGTCTTCCTCGGCCGGTTCTCCGGCGGCGCGCTGGCCAGCTTCGAGGCCACCCGGTTCGCGCTCGGCCGGAAGAACGCCATCCGCATCGAGGTCAACGGCTCGGCCGGCAGCCTGGCCTTCGACTTCGAGGACATGAATGTGCTCGAGTTCTTCGACGGCGCCGAGCCCGCCGCGACCGCCGGCTTCCGCCGGATCATCGTCACCGAGCCCGAGCACCCCTACGTCGCCGCGTGGTGGCCGGCCGGCCACGGCCTCGGCTACGAGCACGGCTTCACCCACCAGGTCGTCGACCTGGTCACCACGATCGCCAAGGGCGAGGACCCCACGCCGTCCTTCGCCGACGGGCTGCAGGTGCAGCGGGTGCTCGACGCCGTCGAGCGCAGCGCGGCCGCGGACTCCGTCTGGACCCCCATCCCCGCCTGAAGGAGGACCTGCGATGCCCCGTCCCGTCACCCTGTTCACCGGCCAGTGGGCCGACCTGCCGTTCGAGGAGGTGGCCCGGCTCGCCTCGGAGTGGGGCTACGACGGCCTGGAGATCGCCTGCTGGGGCGACCACCTCGACGTCGAGCGCGCCGCGAACGACGACGCGTACGTGCAGGAGAAGCTCGACCTGCTCAAGCGCTACAACCTGCAGGTCTTCGCCATCTCGAACCACCTCAACGGCCAGGCCGTCTGCGACGACCCGATCGACGAGCGGCACCGCGGCATGGTGCACCCGCGCGTGTGGGGCGACGGCGACCCCGAGGGCGTCCGGCAGCGGGCGGCCGAGGAGATGAAGACGACCGCCCGCGCGGCCGCGAAGCTCGGCGTCAAGACCGTCGTCGGGTTCACCGGGTCGAAGATCTGGAAGACCGTCGCGATGTTCCCGCCGGTGCCCGAGTCGATGATCGAGGACGGCTACCGCGACTTCGCCGACCGCTGGAACCCGATCCTCGACGTCTTCGACGAGGTCGGTGTGCGGTTCGCCCACGAGGTGCACCCGTCGGAGATCGCCTACGACTACTGGACGACGGTCCGCACGATGGAGGCCATCGGCCACCGGGAGGCCTTCGGCCTGAACTGGGACCCGTCGCACTTCGTGTGGCAGGACCTGGACCCGGTGTCGTTCATCTGGGACTTCAAGGACCGGATCTACCACGTCGACTGCAAGGACGCGAAGAAGCAGGTCGGCAACGGCCGCAACGGCCGGATGGGGTCGCACCTGCCCTGGGCCGACCCGCGGCGCGGCTGGGACTTCGTCTCCACCGGGCACGGCGACGTCCCGTGGGAGGCCTGCTTCCGGATGCTGAACACGATCGGCTACGACGGGCCGATCTCGGTCGAGTGGGAGGACGCCGGCATGGACCGCCTGGTCGGCGCCCCCGAAGCCCTGCAGTTCGTCCGCCGGCTGGCGTTCGACCCGCCCGCGGCCGCCTTCGACGCGGCCTTCGCCAGCGGGAACTGAGAGCCGGGACGGTGGGCGGCGGTCGGGGGCCCGCCGCCCACCGTCCCGGGGCCGGACCGTCGGGGCGCGGCTGCGCGCCGGCGGTGTGCGGTCAGGCGGAGACCGAGACGGGCACCTCCATGCCGTTGGCCCGGTGCTGGCCGACGCCGCAGTAGAAGACGTAGTCGCCCTCCTCGAGGGTCACCTCGAGGGTCGCCGTGCCGCCCGGCTGGAGGACCTCGGTGGCGGCGACGTCCTCGCCGTCCCGCTCGACGACGAAGTCGTGCGGCATGTTGCCGGTGTTGGTGACCTCGAAGGTGTAGGTGCCGGCCGCGAAGGAGTCCTCGGACAGCTCGAAGTCGAAGTCGACGGCGTTCACCGTCACGGTCTCGCTCTCGGCGGCCGGGGCCTCCGCGGACGAGGGCGCCGCAGCCGCGCTGGAGCCGGTGTCGGCGGCGCTGCTGGACGTGCCGCCGGCAGCGGCGCCGGCGTCGTCCTCGCCCCCGCCGCAGGCAGTGAGGCCGACGCCGAGACCGAGGGCGAGGACGGCGGCCGCGGTGCGGCGGGCGGGGCGGGTGGAGCCGGTCAGGCTGAGCACGGGACCTCCTCGGGGCCGGCGGTGACCCCGCCCCGACGGCGGGTACCGCTGTGGCCGCAGATACTGCAACCTTGAAGGACCTCGCCGGTACCCCTTCACAGGGGGTTCACAGGGAGCCGACAGGCCGTCGCCAGGGAGCGGGCCGGGGCCGGTTCACGACGCGGGAACCTGCCGGCACCAGGCCACGACGGTCGCGAGCACCTCAGGGTCGACCGGACGGCGCAGCTCCTCGCGGTAGGCCCGCAGCGAGGCGCGGCCCGGCTGGCGGCGCAGCGTGTGGGTCAGGTCGGCCACGCGGTGCACCTCCACCGGGCCGGGCACGGTCGCGGCGAGGACGTCGAGGTCGGCGGCGGGGACCTGGAGGTCCTTCTCGCCGGTCACCGCCAGCACCGGGACGGTCAGCCGGGCGAGGTCGGCCCGGGGGTCGTGCGCCATGAACTCGCGCGTCCAGCGGGCGTTGACGCGGACGCCGCCGACCCGGGCGACGTCGGTCGTGGTGGCCTTGATCCGCGCGTGGTTGGCGGCGACCTTCGCCTCCAGGTCGGTGCGCAGCAGGCGCAGCAACCCGCGCACCGGTGCGGGCAGCGTGGGTGCGAGCTGCCGGGCCTGCCAGCGCAGCAGTTCCTCGCCGGGGGTGGCGCTCGTCGACAGCAGGACGACGCCGGCGACCGGCTCCCCCCGTGCGGCCAGCGCGGCGGCCAGGAGGGCGCCCTCGCTGTGCCCGGCGACGAGCACCCGGCCGGCGTCGACCTCGGGCCGGGCGGCGAGGGTGTGGAGCGCCCGGGCGAGGTCGTCGACGTTGTCGTGCAGGCCGGCCGCGCGCCAGTCGCCGGGGGTCTCGCCGACGCCGCGCTTGTCGTAGCGCAGCGAGGCCAGGCCGCCCGCCGCGAGGGCGTGCGCGAGCTGTCGGGTGACGTCGAACCGGGCGCGCCGGTGGTTGGAGTCCCGGTCGAGCGGGCCGGACCCGGAGGCGAGGAGCACCGCCGGTGCCGGGAGCGGGGTCGCGGGGAGGGTGAGCGTGCCCGCCAGTGCGGGCTCGCCGGGGACCCGGATGGGCAGGTCGTGCACGCTCAGCGACCCGGGGCGAGGTCGGCGGCCAGCGCGGCGGCGTCGTCGGCACCCACCAGCAGCGTGTCGTACCGCTGGCCGGTCAGCCGGACGCGCACGGCCGGCTGGCCCCGGCGCACCGACACCAGCGACCTCTCGCCGCGCGCCCGCCAGGTGCCGATCTTGCGGACGCCGGGCAGGCCGAGGCCGGGAGCGCGCAGCCCGCGGGCGCCGGCCAGCCCGTCGGGGACCGCCTCTGCCGACGTCACCGACGCGCGCGGCACCTCCAGGTCGCCGAGGAGGCCGAGGACCTTCTCGGCCGTCGTGAGGGTGACGCGGAGGGTCTGCGGAGTGGTGGTCACGGTTGCCATGGCGCTATCATTCTCGAAATCGATACCGTTGTCAAACACGAGAATGGTGGTGGCCGTGGCAACCGCGGACCTGCTGCTGCACCCGGTCCGGCTCCGGATCGTGCAGGCGTTCCTGGGGGAGCGGGTCCTCACCACCGCCGACCTGCGCGCCGAGCTGGCCGACGTCCCGCCGGCGACGCTGTACCGGCACGTCGGGGTGCTGGCTGAGGCGGGCGTGCTCGCGGTGGCGGGGGAGCGGCGGGTGCGCGGCGCGACGGAGCGCAGCTACCGGCTGGTGACCGAGGCGGCCTCGGTGGACGGCGCGACCGCGGCCGCGATGCCGGCCGACGAGCACCGGCGGGCGTTCGCGACCTTCGTCGCCGCGCTGCTGGCGGACTTCGACCGGTACGCCGACCGCGCCGACGGCGGTCGGCTCGACCCCGCCGCCGACGGGGTCGGGTACCGGCAGGTGGCGCTGTGGCTCAGTGACGAGGAGTTCACCGAGCTGGTGACCGAGCTGCGGGCGGCCCTCACCGCCCGCATGGCCAACGAGCCGGCCGGCGCGCGCCGGCGGCGCGTCGTCACCCAGGTGTTCCTGCCCGGGTGACGGCGCGCCCGGGGAGTGGCCGTTCCCGCCCCCGCTCGGGGCACGGCCCGAGCGGGGGCGGGCGGTGTCCTCCCTCAGGCGGCCTCGCGCCGGGCGGCGCGGGCGGCCTTGCGGTTGGCCTTGGCGAGGGTCTTGGCGGCCTTGCGGACCTGTCTCGGCTTGCGGTCGATCGTGCCGCGGGTGAGCAGGCCGACGCCGATGCCGAGCAGCCAGACGTCCTTGGCGATGGCCAGGCCCTCCTGGGTCGGGGCCAGGCTGCCGGGCTTCCGCATCCCCGGGGTGTTGAGGTACAGCCCCAGCAGGCCGCCCGAGAAGCCGGTGAGCACGGCGCCGGCCAGCGCCGTCGGCACGAACGGGGTCAGCAGCGCGGTCCCGACGGCGATCTCGGCGTAGGCCAGGCCCTTCACGAACTGCTGCGGCGGGACGTTCTTCAGGAACGGATAGGTGCCCGACGCGAACCCGTGCAGGCCGGCGGCGGTGGCCTCGTCGGCACCGCGCTTGCCCAGGCCGCTGTTGAGGATGAACGCGCCAGCCGAGATGCGGGGGCCGATCTCGGACAGGGTGATGGGCAGGGCCATGGTGGGGTACCTCGCAGGTCGGGTCGGGCGGTCAGGGGCTCGACCAACCCTGGACGACACCTGCCGTGCCCACCACCCCGGGCGTCAACCGGAGTGGACGGCGGTCAGCGGCCCCCGCGCCGGGACCGGCCGCTGAACGACGCGGCGGAGTGGGTGCCGGCGCGCGCGGCCAGCTCGGCCCGGGTGCGGGCCGGACCCGCGGGCCGACCCGTGCCGCCCCGTCCGCCGGACGTCGCGGCCCCAGCACCCGTCGGAGCCCCGGTCGAACCGGCGCCGGCACCCCCGCCGGACCGGCGGCGCCGGCCGCCGCCCTGGCCCTGCGGCTGGGGAGCCGGCGCCGGGGCGGGCTCGACGTGCGGGGCGGGCGGGCCGGTCAGCGCGGCGATCTCCGGCGCGCCCGGGCGCACCACGCTGACCGTCGGGGTGATGCCGGCCTGCCGGGCGAGGGTGCGCACCTCGCCGGCCTGGTCCTGCGTCGCGACGGTCACGACCGTGCCACCGGCGCCGGCCCGCGCGGTGCGGCCCGAGCGGTGCAGGTAGGCCTTGTGCTCGGCCGGCGGGTCGACGTGGACGACGAGCGCGACGTCGTCCACGTGGATGCCGCGGGCGGCGATGTCGGTCGCGCACAGCACCCGGGTGCTCCCGTTGCTGAAGGCCTCGAGGTTGCGCTCGCGGGCGTTCTGGCTGAGGTTGCCGTGCAGGTCCACCGCCGGCACGCCGGACGCGGTCAGCTGCTTGGCGAGCTTCTTGGCCTGGTGCTTGGTGCGGGTGAACAGCACGCTGCGGCCGAGCCCGGAGGCGAGCTCGCGGACCACGGCGGCCTTGTCCGCGGCCTCGACCCGCAGGACGTGGTGGGTCATCGTCGCGACCGGCGCCACGGCCGGGTCGACCGAGTGGGTGACCGGGTTCGAGAGGTAGCGCTTGACCAGGACGTCGACGCCGTTGTCCAGCGTGGCCGAGAACAGCAGCCGCTGGCCGGTCTTCGGCGTCCGGTCCATGATCCGCTTGACCCCGGGCAGGAAGCCCAGGTCGGCCATGTGGTCGGCCTCGTCGAGGATCGTGATCTCCACGGCGGACAGGTCCGCGTGGCCCTGACCGATGAGGTCCTCGAGCCGGCCGGGGCAGGCGATGACGACGTCGACGCCGGCGGCCAGCGCCTGCACCTGCGGGTTCTGGCCGACGCCGCCGAACACGGTGGTCGCCTTCATGCCCAGGGCGCGGGCGAGCGGGTCGACGGTGGCCAGCACCTGGTTGGCCAGCTCGCGGGTCGGCACCAGCACCAGCGCGCGCGGCCGCCGGGCCTGGCGGCGGCTGTCGGAGGCGGCCAGCCGGGCCACGAGCGGCAGGCTGAAGGCGAGCGTCTTGCCCGAGCCGGTGCGGCCCCGGCCGAGGACGTCGCGCCCGGACAGCGAGTCCGGCAGCGTGGCCACCTGGATGGGGAACGGCGCGGTGATGCCGCTGGCGGCGAGCACCTCGACCAGCGGCGCGGGGACGCCGAGCGCGGCGAAGGTGGTGTCGGTGGCCACGACGGTGGCGGGGGCGCCGGCGGGGACGACGGCCGGGGCGACGTCCACCGGGGCGAGGTCCACCGCGGCGGCGGCGGCCGGCGCGGATCGGGTCGGCTCGGCGACGGGGGAGGCCGGACGGGCGGCGCCGGAGCGGCCGCGGCCGCGGCTGCCGCGACGGCGACGGCCGGCGCTGTCGCGGGCAGGGGTGGACGGGTCGTGCGAGGTCATTCGGTCTTCCTGACGGTCGGGATGGCCGCCGTCGATCCCGGGCGCGGCGCACCTGCGCGGAGCAGGGCGAGCTCGCGTCGTCCGCGGGACGTCCGACGACCGGGCGCGCCTCGGTGGCGCTGCCTCGGTCCGACGTCGGGTCCTGCAGCTCCGGATGAGCGGAGGGCGGCGCCGGTACGTCGTACTCAACCAGATGCGGACCGCGTCTGTGCCATCACCCCGTGGAGTGTCCGGTCACACCCGCGCCGCGGTAGGTGCGCCGGTAGGTGCCCGGGGCGACGCCGATGCTGGCCCGCAGGTGCTGGCGCAGCGAGGCCGGTGTGCCGAACCCCGCGTCGGCGGCGACCCGGTCGATCGGCGCGTCGGTGGACTCCAGCAGGTGCCGGGCCAGGGCCAGCCGCTGCCCGGCCAGCCAGCGCAGCGGGGACACGCCGGTCTCCTCGCGGAACCGGCGGGTGAAGGTGCGCACGCTCATCCGCGCGTGCGCCGCCAGGTCGGCCAGGGTGAGCGGCTCGCCCAGCCGCTCGGTGGCCCAGGCCCGGGTGGCGGCGGTGCCCGCCTCGCCGGCCTCCGGCAGCGGTCGTTCGACGAACTGCGACTGGCCGCCCTCCCGCCACGGTGCGACGACGTTGCGCCGGGCGACCCGGTTGGCGACCTCGCTGCCGTGGTCGCGGCGCACCAGGTGCAGCAGCAGGTCGATGCCCGCGGCGACACCGGCGGAGGTCAGCACGTCGCCGTCGTCGACGAAGAGCACGTCCGGGTCGAGGTGCACGGAGGGGAAGTTGCGGCGGAAGGCGTCGACGTCGCGCCAGTGGGTGGCGGCCGGCCGGCCGTCGAGGAGGCCTGCGGCGGCGAGCACCGACGACCCGGTGCAGATCGACACCATCCGGGCGTGACCGGCGGCTGCACGCAGGGCCTCGCGCAGCTCCGGCGGGATGCGGCCCTCACGCACCGCCGGGCCGCCCATGATCCCGGGGACGATCACCGTGCCGGCCGTCCGCAGCACCGAGCCGTCGTGGTCGGGCTGGATCGAGAACCCGTCTGCCGTCCGGACCGGCTGCCCGTCGAGCGTGGCGATCCGCACGTCGTAGAGCGGCGAGCCGTCGTCGGCCTCGGCCAGCCCGAGCAGCCGGTAGGGCAGCCCGAGTTCGAAGCCGACGACGCGGTCCACCGCGAGGACGGCGACCTCGTGCCGACTCCGGCCCGGCGTCATGGCCGGACTCGGGCCTGGCGGCATGGCCGGACTCGGCCCCGGGGACATGGCCGGACTCGCGCCTGGAGGCATGGCCGGATCGTTGCACATGTTGGCCTCCGGGCCACTGTCGGTCGGTCGCCGCCGTCGGTCATGCTCGGCGCCGTGACGACGACCGACCACCCCCGCACCGCCGCCACCCACCGCATCCACCCGGCCTGGTGGGTCGCGGCGGTGACCTTCCTGGCGCTGGTGGGCGCCGCGGCGTTCCGGGCCGTGCCGGGGGTGCTCATCGACCCGCTGCGCGCGGAGTTCGGCTGGTCGGTGACGACCATCTCGGCGGCCGTCGCGGTCAACATGGCGCTGTTCGGACTCACCGCGCCCTTCGCCGCGGCGCTGATGGAGCGGTTCGGCATCCGGCGGGTCGTCGTCGCCGCGCTGCTGCTCACGGCGACCGGCAGCGGGCTGACCGTCTTCATGACCGCCAGCTGGCAGCTGGTCCTGCTGTGGGGCGTGCTGGTCGGCCTGGGCACCGGGTCGATGGCGCTGGCGCTGGTGGCCACGGTGACCGGCCGCTGGTTCGTGGCCCGGCGCGGGCTGGTCTCCGGCGTCCTCACCGCGGGCAGCGCGACCGGTCAGCTGGTCTTCCTGCCGCTGGTCGCCTGGGCCGAGCAGACCTGGGGCTGGCGGGCGGCCTCGCTCGGGACGACGGCGGCGGCGCTGGCCGTCGTCCCGCTGGTGGCGTGGCTGATGCGCGACCGGCCGCGCGACCTCGGGGTGGCCCCCTACGGCGGAACGCCGGACGACGACGTCGCCCCGGTGCGCACCGGGGCCGCGCGCGCAGCGGTCCGCGGCCTGGTCGAGGGTGCCCGCACCCGGCCGTTCTGGCTGCTGGCCGGCGGGTTCTTCATCTGCGGGCTGTCCACCAACGGGCTGGTGCAGCCGCACTTCATCCCGGCCGCGCACGACCACGGGATGCCGGTGACGACCGCCGCGGGGCTGCTCGCCGTCGTCGGGGTCTTCGACATCGCCGGCACGGTGTTCTCCGGCTGGCTCACCGACCGGGCCGACCCGCGGGTGCTGCTGCTGGCCTACTACGGGCTGCGGGGGCTGTCGCTGTTCTTGCTGCCGACCCTCTTCGGGCCGCACCTGCACGCCAGCATGATCGCGTTCATCGTCTTCTACGGCCTGGACTGGGTGGCCACGGTGCCCCCGACCCTGGCGCTGTGCCGGGAGCACTTCGGGCCGCGGGCGCCGGTGGTGTTCGGCTGGGTGTTCGCCTCGCACCAGGTCGGGGCGGCGGTCGCCGCGTTCGGCGGCGGCGTCATCCGGGACGTGACCGGCTCCTACGACCTGGCCTGGTTCGCCGCCGGTGCGTTGTGCCTGGTGGCCGCGGCGCTGTCCATCTCGATCCGGCGCTCCCGCCCGGCGGCGTCCGACGTCGGGCTGCCGCCGTCGCCCACCCAGGCCGCGGCCGGCCAGGCGCACGGCTGAACCACGCGCCCGAGGGGCAGAGATGGCCATCTCTGCCCCTCGGGCGGCGGAGGGCGTCAACGGGAGGTGCTGACCGGCGGCGCTGCGCAGGCCCCGTGGTGGCAGGCCGGCGCGGCGGGGGAGAACAGCGCGGAGGAGCAGACCGCGACGCCGCACAGCAGCAGCGCGAACCCGACCGGGCGGACCAGCCGCGCGCCCCAGCGGGCGGTCTTCTCGGTGACCATCACGGCGGTGAGGGCGAGCATCCAGCCGAGGCTGGCGACGCCGGTGGCGGTCAGCAGCAGCATCAGCGCCCAGCAGCAGCCCAGGCACCACAGCCCGGCCCGGACTCCGAGGCCGGCCGCGGCCCGGGTCCCGCGGCGGTAGTGCTGCCAGAGGAAGGACGCCGGTGACCGGCAGGTGGTCAGGCAGGCGTCCTTGAGCCGGCTGAACTGGTAGCCCCCGGCGAGGAGGAGTGCCGCGCCGAGGACCAGCCCGTCGCGGGCGGCGAGCCACGGCCACGCCGCCACGAGCCGGTCCACCGCCCAGGCGGCGAGGAGCGCCGGCGCTGCCGCGGCGGTCCAGGTGGCCAGGTAGCCGGCATACAGGCCGGTCCGGGCGGCGCGCGGGTGCGGCGCCCGCGCGCTGACCGCCACGAACAGGCGGGCCAGCGGCACCAGCGTGGGCAGCATCATCGCGCCGAGCATCACCGTCCAGGCGGCCAGCGCCGTGGCCACCCGCACGCCCCACGGCGCGGCGCCGTCCGCCGCCGCGTGGCCGTGCCCGGCTGCCCCGGCGAGCACCAGCGCGAACGTGACCGCCCAGCAGGCGCCGGCGACGCCCCACAGGAGCGGCGCGGGGTCGCGCGGCCGGCGGGTCGGGGGCGCCGCCCGGGACGCCGTCGTCACGCCGGGCCGCTCAGCCGGTGAAGCGGAAGTGACCCTGGATGGCGTTCTTGCCGGAGATGTCGATGTCGGGCCGGCCGAGCATGCGACCGGCCTGCCGGTAGACGGTCGCCTTGCCGGGGAAGGCGGGGGAGCCGGGGATCGTGCTGAACACCGTCTCGTTCAGCGTCGTCGTCCGGCCGGTGGCGCCCTGGAACGGCGCGAGCTGGGCCTCGACGACGTCCCCGATCCGCAGCGTGCCCGCGCCCTTCTCCACGGTGAAGGTCAGCGGGGCCTTCTGGACCGAGACGACCTCGCCGATCAGCGCGGCGAGGTCGGCGATCGGGCCGCCGAGCTGCCCGGTGAACACGTCGAGCAGCGCCTGCTGCTGCTCGTCGGTGCAGCGGTCGTCCACGTAGAGGGCGACCCGCCAGTTGCCGGCCAGGACGTTGCCCGGGATGTGGGTCACCGACGCCAGTGCCCGGTCGGAGACGTCGACCCCGCGCACCGTGCCCGAGTCGACGTACCAGGCCAGCGACGAGTCGCAGACGCCCCCGTCGGGGTCCTCACCCACCCAGCAGGGACAGATCGCGTCGCACGTGCACACCTCCAGGAGTCGGCCCTCGAGGGTGTAGGTGGTGGTCTCGGTGGCTTCCGCGGTGGCGGTCATGGGGGTCCCCCTGCGCGCGAGGTCTGCGGGCACGGTCATCGCAGCACCGCGGGCCCGCCGGGGGCAGGGTCGCCGGGCCCTGCCGGGCAGGGACCGGCCGCCGGTCAGGCGGTGCCGGCGAGGGCGGGGTCGACGGTGCGGCCGGTGACCAGGTCGGCCGCCCGCTCGGCGACGAGCATCGTCGGGGCGTTGGTGTTGCCCCGCACCAGCGTCGGCATCACCGAGGCGTCGGCCACCCGCAGCCCGTCGAGGCCGTGCACCCGCAGCTCCGCGTCGACCACCGCGCCGTCGTCGGTGCCCATGCGGCAGGAGGACACCGGGTGGTACAGCGACTCGAGGGTGTCGCGCACCGCCCGGCGCAGCCCGTCGGGGGAGTGCACGGTGCCGCCCGGCGACCACTCCTCTCCGAGGACGGCGGACAGCGGGCCGGTCGCGGCGATCTCGCGGGCGACCTCCACCCCGCGGACGAGGGCGTCGAGGTCGCGCTCGTCGGTGAGGTAGCCGGGGTCGATCGCCGGGGCCCACGTCGGGTCGGCCGAGCGCAGCCGCACCGAGCCCCGCGAGTGCACCCGCACCAGCACGGCGGCGGCGGTGAAGGCGTCGACGTCGGGGTCGACCTCCGCCTGCCGCCAGTACTTGACCGGCAGGAAGTGGACCTGCAGGTCCGGGGCGGGCAGGTCGGGCCGGGAGCGGGTGAACAGCCCCGCCTCGGCGAGGTTCGACGTCAGCGGGCCCCGCCGGGCGGCGAACCACCGCGCGTACCCCGACGGCGACTCGGCGCGGAACAGCGACCGCCCCGAGCGGGTGTGCCAGACCACCGGCACCAGCGGGTGGTCCTGCAGGCCTGCCCCCACGCCGGGCAGGTCGTGGACGACGTCGACGCCGACCTCCCGCAGGTGCGCACCCGGGCCGATACCCGAGAGCAGCAGCAGCTGCGGCGAGTTGACCGCCCCGCCGGCCAGCACGACCTCGGTGGCGGCGTGCGCGGTGTGCGTCCGCCCGCCGCGGCGGTACTCGACGCCGGTGGCCCGCCCGCCGGAGACCAGCACCCGGGTGGCCAGCGCGCCGGTCCGCACGGTGAGGCCGGGACGGCCCAGCGCGGGCCGCAGGTAGGCGTCGGCGGCCGACCAGCGCCGGCCGCGCCGCTGGGTGAGCTGGTAGAGCCCGGCGCCCTGCTGGGTGGCGCCGTTGAAGTCGTCGTTGCGCGGGTGGCCGGCGGCGATCGCGGCCTGGACGGCGGCCCGTGACCACGGGTGCGGCGAGCGCGGGTCCTCCACCCGCAGCGGGCCGCCGACGCCGTGGAAGCGGTCGGCGCCGCGGGCGTTGTCCTCCATCCGCCGGAACAGCGGCAGCACGTGCTCGTAGGACCACGACTCGTCGCCGGTGAGCGCGGCCCACTCGTCGTAGTCGCACGACCCGCCGCGCACGTAGATCATCGCGTTGATCGACGAGGACCCGCCGACGAGCTTGCCCCGCGGCCAGAACAGCCGCCGGCCGCCCAGGGCCGGCTGCGGCTCGGTGGTGTAGTTCCAGTCCCGCCGGGTGCGCCAGTTCTTGTACAGCGCCGCCGGGATCTGCACCTCGAGCGCGTCGTCGGAGCCGCCGGCCTCGAGCAGCAGCACCCGCCGCGACGGGTCCTCGGTCAGCCGGGCGGCCAGCACGCAGCCGGCCGACCCCGCGCCCACGACGACGACGTCGAACTCCTCGGCGCCGTCGGGAGGGCCGAGGGGGCCACGAAGGTCGCCCTCAGGGGGACGGCAATGGCCATTCCCGCCCCGTGGGGCCGCGGTCACCGGTGCCGCCCGTGCACCAGGCCCATGACGCGGGCCAGCGCGTCGGCGGCGGCGGCCGGGCGGCGGAAGCTCATCAGGTCGACGGGGAGCGGCACCCGCTGCCGGGTGATCGCCTTGGCCCGGGTGAACTCCTTGAGCCCGTCCGGGCCGTGGATGCGGCCGAAGCCGCTCTCGCCGACGCCGCCGAAGGGCAGCGCGGGCACCGCGGCGAAGGTCAGCACCGAGTTCACCGAGGTCATCCCGCTGCGCATCCGCCGGGCCAGGTCCATCGCCCGCTCTCGGGACCGGGAGAAGACCGCGCCGGCCAGGCCGTGCGGGTTGGCGTTGGTGCGCGCCAGGGCCTCCTCGGCGTCGCGCACCCGCGTGACGGTGAGCGTCGGGCCGAAGGTCTCCTCGCGCACCGCCGCCGAGGTCTCCGGGACGTCGAGCAGCACCGTCGGCGCCACGTACCGGCCCTCCACGGTGCCGCCGGCCACCACCCGCCCACCGGCGGCGACGGCGTCGTCCACGTGCCGGCGCACCACGTCGGCCTGGGACGGCATGGTCATCGGCCCGTAGTCGGCGGCGTCGTCCGACCCCGGGCGCAGGCCGCGCACCCGCTCGGTCACCTCGGCGACGAAGGCGTCGTAGACCCGCTCGGTGGCGTAGACCCGCTCGATGCCGATGCAGGTCTGCCCGGCGTTGCTCATCGCGCCCCAGACCGCGGCGTCGGCGGCGGCGGCCACATCGGCGTCGTCGTCGACGATCATCGCGTCCTTGCCGCCGAGCTCCATGAGCACCGGCGTGAGGGTCTCGGCACAGGCGGCCATCACCCTCCGCCCGGTGGGGGCCGAGCCGGTGAAGGCGAGCTTGCCGACGCCGGCCTGGCACAGCGCCGCGCCGGTCCCGCCGTCGCCGGTGACGACCTGGAGGACGTCGGCGGCATCCGGCACGGCGGCCCGCCAGGCGGTGGCCAGCCACGTGCCGACCGCGGGGGTGTGCTCGGAGGGCTTGAAGACGACGGCGTTCCCGGCCGCCAGCGCGTAGGCGATCGAGCCCATCGGCGTGAAGACCGGGTAGTTCCACGGGCCGATGACCCCGACGACCCCGAGCGGCTGGTACTCCAGGTACGCGGCGTGGTTGGCGGCGAGCAGGCCGGGGTTGACCCGGCGCGGGCCGAGCACCTTGCGCGCGTGCGCCCCGGCCCAGGCCAGGTGGTCGATCGCCAGGCTGATCTCGAGGATCGCGTCGGCGTGCGGCTTGCCGTTCTCGCGGTGCACCAGGTCGGCCAGCTCGTGCAGGCGCCGGGCCAGGTAGCCGCGGTAGGCGGCCAGCCGCCGGCGGCGGCCGTCGAACCCGAGGCCGGCCCACGCCGCGGCCGCGGTGCCGGCCCGCTCGACCGCGGCGCGCACGTCCGCGGCGTCCTGCACCGGGAAGACCCCGACCACGGCGCCGGACGCCGGGTCGGTGGACTCGAAGGTCGGCGCCCCGGAGCCCGCGGGGACGTCCTGGCGCGCGGCGAGCGACATGGGCACGCACGCTACCCAGCGGTGCGGTGCGCTGCCTCTACGGAGGCAGACCTCTGGCGCGCGTCAACGATCTGCGTATCGTTGTCGGCCATGACGAGCGCGACCGCACCGCCGGCGGGGAGCGCGGGGCCGTGACCGCCGCCGACGCCCTCCCCGGTGGCGGGGTGCTGGAGGAGGCCCTCGGGGACGCCGGTCCGCCGCAGGTGCGCCCGCAGACCCACGTGCTCATGTTCTGCGGCGTGCACCTGACCGACCCGGGCGTCGCCGTCCCGACGCCGGGGCTGGTCGAGGTGCTGGCCCGGACCGGCGTCGGTGAGCACGCCGCCCGCTCCACGGTCAGCCGGATGCTCCGCCGCGGGACGCTGCAGGGGCACCGGCGGGGCAAGCGGGTGCTGCTCTCGCCGTCCCCGGGCGCGCGGGCCGAACTCGCCCAGGGCGGTGAGCGGGCCTGGCGGTCGCCGGTCAACCGCACCTGGGACGGGCAGTGGACGCTGCTCGGCTTCTCCCTGCCGGAGAGCCGGCGGGCCGACCGGCACCTGCTGCGCTCGCGGCTGCAGTGGGCCGGCTTCGGCATGCTGCAGAACGGCCTGTGGGTGGCGCCGCGGCGGGTCGACGTCGAGGCGCTGCTGCGCACGGTCGACGTCCTCGACTCGCTGAAGGTCTTCCGCGCGCAGGTGGCCGCGCCCAGCCAGGTCACCGACCTCATGGACGACGCGTGGGACGTGGCCGGCATCGCCCGGGGGTACGCGCGCTTCCTCGAGCGGTGGGACCGGCCCGACCCGCTGCCCGACGCGCCCGACGACCTCGCCCGCCAGCTGTGGCTGCACGGGGAGTGGACCCTGCTGGCCCGCGCCGATCCAGGGCTGCCCATCGAGTACCTGCCGGCCGACTGGCCCGCCGTGCGCGCCGAGCACGTGGCGCTGCGGCTGCGCGCCCGCTACGAGGCGGGCGCCGCCGCGATCGCCGCGGGGCTGGTCGAGCGCCTCGACCCCGCCGGCGACGCGCCGCGCTGACCTGCGGACCTGTCGCGCACGGTCCGTTGTCGACGCACGTGCGTTGACGTCCGACACGAAAGTGAATAACTTCGCGGGCATTGGTCGACGTGGCGCGGGCCACGTCCCCCCATCCCCGGACTCGTTCGAGAGGACTCCCATGCAGCTCAACGGCAAGGTCGCCGTCGTCACCGGGGCCGGTCGCGGCCTCGGCCAGGCCTACGCCAAGGCGCTCGCCGCGGCCGGTGCCGCCGTCGTGGTCAACGACCTCGACGTCGAGCTCGCCGAGGAGACAGTCAAGGCCATCCAGGCCGCGGGCGGCACCGCGGTCGCCGAGGGCTCGGCCATCGGCTCGACCGAGGCGGCCGACGCGATCGTCGCCAAGGCGGTCGAGGAGTTCGGCCGGCTCGACATCATGGTCACCAACGCCGGCGTCCTGCGGGACCGGTCGCTGCTGAAGATGGAGGACGCCGACTTCGACGTCGTCGTGCAGACCCACCTGCGCGGCACCTTCACCTGCGGCCGCGCCGCCGCCCGGCAGTTCAAGGAGCAGGGCGGCAACGGCCGGCTCATCCTCATCGGCTCCCCGGCCGGCCAGCGGGCCAGCTTCGGGCAGACCGGCTACACCGCCTCCAAGGCCGGCATCGTGGGCCTGGTGCGCACCTGGGCCGCCGAGCTCGAGCGCAGCGGCAGCACGGTCAACGCGGTCATCCCGGTGGCGCTGACCCGGATGGTCGCCACCATCCCGGGCTTCGCCGAGCTGGTCGAGAAGGCCGACCGCGGCGAGCCGATCCCCGCCGAGGTCCGCGCCAGCGGCCTGGGCACCCCCGACGACGTCGCCGGGCTCGTGGTCTTCCTCGCCTCCGACGAGGCCGCCGGCGTCACCGGCCAGGCCATCGGCGCCGGCGGCGACCGCATCTCCATCTGGTCGCACCCGAGCGAGGTCGTCACCGAGCTGCGGGACGGCGGCTGGACCGCCGACGCGATCGCCGAGGCCTTCCCGACCGCGTTCGCGCCGCACCTGCAGGCCTTCAAGCCGGACACCATCCCCGGCGTCCCCGAGGGGAAGTGACCACCGGCATGGGCATCGACCTCGACGGGATCGTCGCCATCGACGTGCACACCCACGTGCACAAGTCCGTCCACGGCGCCGCGCACACCGCGGACGCCGAGGACATGGGGGAGTACTTCGGCATCGGGAAGATGCCGCAGTACTCGCTGCCGGAGCTGGCCGACTACTACCGCGAGCGCAAGATGGCCGCGGTCGCCTTCGGCGTGGACAGCGTCTCGCAGACCGGCGAGGAGCCGGTGCCGACCAACGAGGAGGTCGCCGAGCTCGCCGCCGAGCACAGCGACGTCATCATCCCGTTCGGCAGCATCGACCCGGCCCGCGGCGCGGCCGGCGTGCGGGCGGCCCGGAAGCTGGTCACCGAGTACGGGGTCAAGGGCTTCAAGTTCCACCCGAACACCCAGGCGTTCTTCCCGAACGACCGGATGGCCTACCCGCTCTACGAGGTCATCGCCGAGCACAACCTGGTCGCGCTGTTCCACACCGGCCAGACCGGTGTCGGCGCCGGTCAGCGCGCCGGCGGCGGCATCCGGCTGAAGTACTCCAACCCGATGCACGTCGACGACGTGGCCGTCGACTTCCCGGACATGAAGATCATCCTGGCCCACCCGTCCTTCCCCTGGCAGGACGAGGCGCTGTCGGTGGCCACGCACAAGCCGCAGGTCTACATCGACCTGTCCGGCTGGTCGCCGAAGTACTTCCCGCCGCAGCTGGTGCAGTACGCCAACTCGCTGCTGAAGAACAAGGTGCTCTTCGGGTCGGACTTCCCGGTCATCACCCCCGAGCGGTGGATGAAGGACTTCGACGGCATCGCGATCAAGGACGAGGTGCGGCCGAAGATCCTCAAGGAGAACGCCGCCCGGCTGTTCGGGTTGGACGGGTCCGGGGCGTGAACGAGAGCTTCGCGACCGTCCTGGAGACGGTCGGGGACCTCCGCCGCGACCGGCTGGCGGTCAGCCACGGGGAGCGCACCCGCACCTGGGCCGAGCTCGACGAGCGGGCCGCCCGCCTCGCCGGGCACCTCGCCGCCCGGGGGATCGGCCCGGAGTCCCGGGTGGCGGTCGCGCTCTACAACGGCATCGAGTACCTGGAGAGCGTCTACGCGATCCTCAAGCTGCGCGCGGTGCCGCTGAACGTCAACTACCGGTACCGGCGGGACGAGATCGTCGCGCTGCTCGAGGACGCCGGGGCCGAGGCGGTCGTCTTCGACGCCTCGCTGGCCGAGCGGTTCGGCGAGGCCCGCCCGGCCCTGCCGCGGCTGCGTGCCCTGGTGCAGGTGGGCGGGGCGGACGACGTCCCGGAGTGGGCCGACGACTACGAGCGGGCGGTGGCCGGCGCGGAGCCGGCGCCGCGCATCGAGCGCGGCAACGACCTCTGGCTGATGTACACCGGCGGCACCACCGGCCGGCCCAAGGGCGTGCTCTCCCGGCACTCCGGGCTGTTCGGCACCTGCAGCGCCAACGGGTTCCTGCTGCTCGGGGAGCCGTTCCCGCAGACCCTCGAGGAGCTGCGGGCCACGCTGGAGCGGCTCGGTCTGGACCGGGACGCGATGGTCTGCCTGCCGGCGCCGCCGCTGATGCACGCGACCGGCATGTACACCACGTTCGGCGCGCTGCTGGCCGGCGGCCGGGTGGTCTACCTGCCGTCGCGGTCCTACGACCCCGACGAGCTGGCGGCCACCGTGCAGCGGGAGCGGGTGGACACCGTGTCGATCGTCGGCGACGTCTTCGCCCGGCCGCTGGCCGACGCGCTCGACGCCGCCGAGGCCGCCGGCCGGCCCTACGACCTGTCCACGCTCAAGCGGATGATCAGCGTCGGCGTGACCTGGAGCGCCGACGTCAAGGAGCGGCTGCTCCGGCACGCCGACATGGTCTGCCGCGACCTGGTCGCCTCCTCGGAGGGCGGTCCCTACGCCGTCGTCGAGACGCGGCGCGGCGAGCCGACCGAGACCGCCCGCTTCCGGCTCTTCCCGGGTGCGGCGGTCATCGACGACGCGGGGCGGCCGGTCGAGCCGGGCTCGGGCGAGATCGGGCTGCTGGCCGCGCCGGTGGACGAGCACATCCGCTACCAGGGGGACGACGCGGCGACCGCGGGCACGTTCCGCGAGATCGGCGGGCGGCGGTGGGTCGTCCCCGGCGACATGGCCAGCCTCGAGGCCGACGGCACCGTCGTCTTCCACGGCCGCGGCAGCCGGGTGATCAACACCGGCGGCGAGAAGGTGTTCGCCGAGGAGGTCGAGCAGCTGCTGCTCACCCACCCCGCCGTCCGGGACGCCATGGTCGTCGGCGCGCCCGATCCCCGCTGGGGGTCGCGGATCGTCGCCGTCGTGGCCCTGCAGCCCGGGGCGCAGCTCACCAGCGAGGAGGCCCGCGCCTACGTCGGGGAGCGGCTGGCCGACCACAAGCGGCCCCGTGAACTGGTCGTCGTCGACGAGTTGAAGCGCAGCCCCTCGGGCAAGGCAGACCTGACCTGGGCCCGGCGCGTCGCCGGGTCCGCCGGCTAGACCGGACAACCAGTCCCAACACGAGGAGGACCCATGGCCACCCCCATCACCGTCGACGGCATCGAGGGCGTCAAGAGCCTGGTCGGCCAGGAGCTCGGCCCGACCGACTGGGTGGAGATCACCCAGGAGATGGTCAACCAGTTCGCCGACGCGACCGGCGACCACCAGTGGATCCACGTCGACGTCGAGCGGGCCAAGAAGGAGAGCCCCTTCGGCGGCCCGATCGCCCACGGCTACCTGACGCTGTCGCTGTGGCCGCGGCTGGCGCCGGAGCTGATGGAGTACACCGGCTTCAAGCTGACCGTGAACTACGGCACGGAGAAGGTCCGCTTCCCGTCGCCGGTCCCGGTCGGGGCCAAGCTGCGCGCCAAGGCCGTCATCGACTCGGTGACCGAGGTCGGTGAGGGCGTCATCCAGGTGCTGCAGACCGCCACGTTCGAGGTCGAGGGCTCGGCCAAGCCGGCGCTGGTCGCCGTGATCGTGCTGCGCCACTTCGTCTGACCGCACACCCGTTCCACGAGCGAGGCCCCCTGACCTGCCGGTCAGGGGGCCTCGCTCGTTGGTGCGTCGGGGCTCGAGGTCAGCCCGCGGCGCGCCCGGTGACCGTGGCGAGCACGCCGTCGGCGTCCGCGACGGCGTCGCCGACCCAGGCGACGTACTGGTCGGGGCGCACCAGCACCAGGTCCGCGCCGTAGGCGGCCCGGACGTCGGCGCCGACGTCCACCACGCGCAGCGGGACCGACGCCCGCTCCGCGGCCGCCAGGAGCTCCTCGCCCCCGGTCCCGGCGCGCAGCAGCACGAACGCACCGCCGGTCAGGTGGTCGAACAGGTCGACGTCGGCGCCCTCGGGCTGGGCGGCCAGGTGGTGCCCGGGCCGGGCCCGCGTCTCGTGCCGGCCCAGGGCGCTGGGCGTCCCGGTCCCGTCCCCGGCGACGACGGGCGAGCCCTCGTAGTTGGGCTCGAACGCGTCGACCTCCTCGGGGGAGCCGGAGGCCCGCTCGTCCCACGCGGCCTCGAAGGCCTCGAGGTCCTTCTCGGGGTCGTGCGCGGCGAGGAAGTCGCGGTCGACCTCGATGGACTTGTTGATGAAGTCGTCCCGGGTGGAGGCGAAGACCGGCCGCCGCTCGGCGTCGTAGGAGTCCAGCAGGTGCTCGCCGGCCCAGCCCTCGAGCGCGGCCTGCAGCTTCCACGCGAGGTTCGCGGCGTCCTCGAACCCGGTGTTGATCCCGAAGCCGCCGTAGGGCGGGTGGCTGTGCGCGGCGTCGCCGGCGATGAACAGCCGGCCGGCGCGGTAGGAGTCGGCGAGGGCGAAGCGCAGGTCCCAGAAACCGACGTGCTGGAACTCGATGTCGAACTCCGCGCCGACCGTGCCGAAGACCAGCGGGCGGAAGTCGGTGTTCGCGTCGGTGGTCGCCCGGTCGACCGGCGCGTGGAAGAACCAGGTCTCCGTGGCGTCGACGCGGCCGAGGAACTGCCAGTAGCCCTGCAGCTCCGGGTTGAGCACGTTGAAGTACGACCGGCCACGGTAGCGCTCGAGCAGGCCGTCGAGCTCCCGCGAGCGGAAGACGAGCAGCACCATGAGCTGGTCGTGGTCGGAGCGGGTCTGCGGGATGCCGGCCGCCTCGCGGACCAGCGACCGGGCGCCGTCGCAGCCCACCGCGTACTCGGCCTCGACCTCGAGCACCCCGCCGGAGCCGTCGGTGGCGCGGATGCGCACGCCCCCGTCGTCCTGGGTGACCTCCTCGGCCTTCCAGCCGTAGTGCAGCGAGACGCCCGGCACCTCGGCGACGCGCTCGCGCAGCGCCTGCTCGGTGGCGTACTGGGGGAGGCGCTCGTTGTCGGCGGCGTAGAAGCGGCGGACGGCGGCCCGGCGGTGCCAGTCGTAGGCGTACGGGCCGAGCAGCGAGCCGTAGGCGGTCATGCCCCCGATGCCGTACTCGGTGGGGATGCGCCGGCCCGCGCGCACGCGGTCCTCGACACCCCAGGCCCGCATGTGCTCCATGGTCCGCTGGGTCAGGTTCTGCCCCTTGGGCACCGGCTGCGGCTCGGGGCGGCGCTCGATGACGGCGCAGCGGATGCCGCGCTGCCCCAGGGCGATGGCCAGCCCGGTCCCGACCGGCCCGCCGCCGACGATGGCGACCTGCGTCTGCACGGTCTGCGCGATCTGCTCGGTCATCCGACGACGACCTCGTCCAGGTCGACCGGCGCCTCGATCAGGCCGTAGCTGACCATCCGGTCCTGGATGAGCTCCACCGACTCCCGGTCGGTGGCGCCCTGCCAGGTGTTGATCCGCACCTGCGAGGCCAGCTCGGGGGAGATGTCGCTGATCTCGGGCAGCGCCGCGCGGAACGACTCCGGGTCCTGCTCGATGGCGTCGGCGGTGGCCTGCACGCCCTGGAGGAAGGCCTCGGCCACCTCGGGGTTCTCCTGCACCGCCTGGGCGCTCATCACGTAGGTGCCGATCTGCAGGCCCGGCCGCAGCTCGGAGTACGGGTGACCGACGATCTTCATGCCCTGCTGCTCGGCCGCGGTGACGAACGGCTCGATGACCACGGCGGCGGCGACGTCACCACCGAGCACCGCCGGGGCCATGTCGGGGAAGGGCAGCTCGACGAACTCGACGCTGTCGGGGGCCAGCCCGGCGTCCTCCAGCATCGCGCCGACGACGACGTCGTTGATGTTGCGCAGGGTGTTGACCGCGATCCGCTGACCCTCCAGCTGGGAGATGTCGGTGACCGTGCTGTCGGGCGCCACCATGAGGGCGGAGAAGTCCTGCTCCGGGTCCTCCGACGTGCTGGTGCCGCCCGCGACCATGCGCACGGGCAGTCCCTGCTCGGCGGCCACGAGGACCGAGACGATGTTCGAGCCGGCGACGTCCAGGTCGCCGCCGAGCAGCTGCGGGATCACCGTGGCCCCGCCGGCGGAGGCGGAGACCTCCAGGTCCAGGCCCGCGTCCTCGAAGAAGCCCTGCTGCTGGCCGTAGGTGAGGAAGTTCAGCGGGGCGCCGGCGGTGTCGGCGACGGTGATCGTGGTGAGGCCGCCCTCGCCGGCGGGTGCGGAGGCGGACTCGGAGTCCCCTCCGCATCCGGCGAGGAGCAGCGCCGCTGCGCTGAGCGCGGCGGCGGCGGGGCGGAACCGGGCGGACACGGGGTCTCCTCTCGGACGGGGTGGCGACATCCGTGACCGACGCCACCCGACTGGTCTCGACGGTAGCTGGCGTTCCGCACTATGGACGCCATGTCGGGAGAAGTTCCGCAGGGTCGAACGCCCCGCGTCAGTGCAGGTGGCCGCCGCCGTCGCAGATGAGCGTCTGGCCGGTGACCATGCGGGCGTCCGGGCCGCAGAGGAACGAGACCAGGCCGGCGAGGTCCTCGGGCCGGACCCGGCGGCGGATGGCCTGCTGCGCCATCGTGCGGTCGAAGTCCTCCTCGGTGTTGTACTGCTCGGTGCCGGGGGTGGCGACCTGCCCGGGCATCACCGCGTTGACGGTCACCTCGTGCGGCCCGAGCTCACGGGCGAGCACCCGGGTCATCCCGATGACCGCGCCCTTGCTCGCCACGTACGCCAGCTGGCCGGGGCTGCCGGTGAAGAAGGTCCGCGAGGCCACGTTGACCACGCAGCCGCGGCCGCTGGCCACCAGCCACGGGTGTGCCGCCTGGGTGGCCAGCGCGTAGCCGACGGCGTTGACCGTGAGGTAGCGCAGCAACTCGTCCTTGCCGGACTCCAGGTAGGGCCGGCGGGGCGAGATCAGCCCCGCGTTGTTGACCAGGACGTCGATGCCGCCGGTGCGCCCGGCGACCGTGGCCATGGCCGTCTCCAGCTGGTCGGGCTCGGTGACGTCGCAGGCGAGGAAGTCGCTCGTCGCGCCGTCCTCGGGCTCCAGGACGTCGAGGACGGTGACCCGGTGGCCGTCGGCGGACAGCCGCTCGGCCAGCGCCCGGCCGATGCCGCGCGCGCCTCCCGTGACCACGGCGGTGGTCCCGCCGTCCCGACCGGACCCGGGCGAGCTGGGCATGCGCGGGGTTCCTCCCTCTCCGGCGGGCGGGGTGCCCGCGGCCGGGCAGGATCCTCCCGGAGCGGTCTCAGCTCGCCGGGACGAGGTCCTCGCGCTGCAGCGCCTCGCGGTCGGACTCCAGGACGTCGGCCGCCGCCACGACGATGTTGGGGTCGGGCGTGCCGACCGCTGCCTCGTCCTTGTCCGTGTAGGGCAGCAGGGACAGCACGTGGCGCATGGCCTCCAGCCGGGCCCGCTTCTTGTCGTTGCTCCTGATGACCGTCCAGGGCGCGACGTCGGTGTCGGTCGCGGCGAACATCGCCTCCTTGGCCGAGGTGTAGTCGTCCCACTTGTCCAGCGAGGCGAGGTCGGTGGGGGAGAGCTTCCACTGCCGCACCGGGTCGATGGCGCGGACGATGAACCGGGTGCGCTGCTCGCGCCGGGACACCGAGAACCAGAACTTGACCAGGTGGACGCCGCTGTCGACGAGCATCCGCTCGAACTCCGGGCACTGCCGCATGAACTGCTCGTACTGCTCCTGGTCGGCGTAGCCCATCACCCGCTCGACGCCGGCGCGGTTGTACCAGGAGCGGTCGAACAGCACGATCTCGCCGGCCGCCGGCAGGTACTGCACGTAGCGCTGGAAGTACCACTGGGTCTGCTCGCGCTCCGACGGCTTGTCCAGCGCGACCACCGACGCCCCGCGCGGGTTGAGGTGCTCGGTGAACCGCTTGATGGTGCCGCCCTTGCCGGCGGCGTCCCGGCCCTCGAAGAGGACGACGAGCTTCTGCCCGGTGTCCTTGACCCAGCCCTGCAGCCGGAGCAGCTGGATCTGCAGGCGGCGCTTCTCCCGCTCGTACTCCCGCCGCGGGAGCTTCTCGTCGTACGGGTAGTCCTCGCGCCAGGTCTCCACCCGCTGCCCGTCGGGGCCGAAGAGCTCGCCGTCGTCGTCCCAGTCCTCGTCGGAGTCGTCGCCGGGGAGGGCCTGCAACCGGTACCGGGAGACGTCGATCTCGCTCACGGTCCTGGAGTACCCGGGAACGGGCCGTGTCCATGCCCCGCTGCCATGCTGACCGGCGTGTCCGACCCCTTCGAGACCGCGGAGCTGCGGCGGCGGGTGCTCGCCGCCTGGACCGACTCCCCGGCCCGCTTCCGCGAGGACGCCAACGCGGAGGAGGACCTCGTCCGCGGCGGCTACCGCGACCGGCTGCTGGTCGAGCTGGCGCAGAACGCCGCCGACGCCGCGCTGCGGGCGGGGGTGCCCGGGCGGCTGCGGTTGGAGCTCGACGGTGACGGGGGAGACGTGCTGCGCGCGGCCAACACCGGGGCGCCGCTGGACGCGGCCGGCGTCTCGGCGCTGGCCACGCTGCGCGCCTCGGCCAAGCGCGACGCGGTCGGCACCGTCGGCCGCTCCGTGGTCGAGGGCGGGCCGCCGGTGCAGACGATCGGCAGGTTCGGGGTCGGCTTCGCCGCGGTGCTGGCCGTCAGCGACGAGCCGGCGCTGCTGTCCACCACCGGCGGGGTGTCGTTCAGCGCCGCGCGCACCCGCGCCGAGGTCGCCGCCGTCCCCGCGCTGGCCGAGGAGCTGACCCGCCGCGAGGGCGGGGTGCCGGTGCTGCGGCTGCCCTGGCCGGCCGAGGGCGGCCCGCCCGAGGGGTTCGCCACCGAGGTGGTGCTGCCGCTGCGCGCCGGGACGCGGGCCGCCGTCCGCGCCGCACTCGAGGAGCTCGAGGCCGAGCTGCTGCTGGCGCTGCCCGGGCTCGCGGCGGTCGACGTCGTCCTCGACGGCGCGGTCCGGTCCCTCGCCGTCCGGCACCGCGACTCCGAGGCCGACCTCACCGACGGCGCCCGGACGACGACCTGGCGGCTGGCGCGGCGCACCGGCGAGCTGCCGGCCGAGCTGGTCGCGGACCGGCCGGTGGAGGAGCGCGGACGGCGTGGCTACGCGGTGACCTGGGCGGTGCCGCTGGACGGCGACGGGCGCCCGGTGCCGCTGCCGCTGCCGCAGCGGGTGCACGCGCCGACTCCCGGCGACGAGCCGCTCACCCTGCCCGCCCGGCTGGTCGCGCCCTTCCCGCTGGGCCCCGACCGCCGGCACGTGCTGCCCGGCCCCGTCACCGACGCGCTGGTCGACGTCGCCGCCGACGCCTACGCGGACCTGCTCGCGGGCCTGCCGCCCGACGCGGCGGTGCTCGCGCTGGTGCCCCGCATCGGCCTGGCCGGCGCGGAGCTCGACGCCGCGCTGGGCACCGCCGCCCTCGACCGGCTGCGCGCCACCGCCTGGCTGCCGGTCGCCGGGGCGGAGCGCGAGCGGCAGCCGCCCGGCCGCGCCGCGGTGCTGGCCGAGGCGACCGACGAGCGGGTCGCGGCGCTCGCCGGCGTGGTGCCCGGGCTGCTGCCGGCGGACTGGTCCCGGCGGAGCGACGCCCCCGCCCTCGCCGCGCTGGGCGTGCGGCGGGTGGGCACGGCCGAGGCGGTGGAGGCGGTGCGCGGGGTCGACCGCCCGGCGTCGTGGTGGGCCCGGCTGTACGCCGCCCTGGACGGCGCCGACCGCGAGGAGCTGGCCGCCCTGCCGGTGCCGCTCGCCGACGGCCGCACCTCGCACGGCCCGGCCGGGGTGCTGTTGCCCGACGCCGGCCTGCCGGTGCAGCGGCTCGGCCCGCTGGGCCTGCGGGTGGCCGAGCCCGCGGCCGTCGCCCCGCCCGCGGCCCGGCGGCTGCTGGAGCGCCTGGGCGCCCGGCCCGCGACGGCGGCGGGCGTGCTGGCCGACCCCGAGGTGCGCGCGGCGGTCGAGCGCTCGGTGGACGCGGTCGAGGACGGCTGGGACGACGACGCCGGGCCCGAGGCGCTGGCCGCGGCGGTGCTCGCCCTCGTCGCCGCCGCCGGCACCGCCCCCGGCGAGCTGCCGTGGCTGGCCGAGCTCGCCCTGGCCGACGCCGACGGCGGGTGGGCGCCGGCCGGTGAGCTGGTGCTGCCCGGCTCGCCGTTCGCCGCCGTGCTGGAGCCGGGGGCGCTGGGCGTGCTCGACCCCGCGGTGGACGCCGAGCCCGCCGTCCTGCGGGCGGTCGGCGTGCTCGACGGGTTCGCGCTCACCACGGCGGAGGACCCCGACGACCTCGACGTCGACGGCGCCGCGGACTGGGCCGACGCGGTGCTCGACCGGCTGCCGCCCGGCGGACCGCCCCCGCGGTGGCCCGCGGTGACCGCCGTCCGCGACCTCGAGCTGGTCGTCGACTGGCCCGGCGCGCTGCGGCTGCTGTCCGGGCTGCCTGCCGCGGCGTGGGCGGACGTGCTGCTCGACGGGGTGGCGGTGCCGGGCTACCTGCGCTGGTGGTTGGGCAGCCACCCGGTGCTCGACGGCTGCCGTCCGGACCGGCTGCGGCACCCCGACGGCGCGGAGTTGCAGGGACTGTACGAACCGGCGCGGGCCGACCCGGTCCTGCTCGACCTGTTGCGCCCGCCGGCGACCGCGGCCGACGTGCTGGCCGACGTCGACGGCGCACGCGACCTGCTCGACCGGCTCGGCGACCCGCGGCGCACGGTGCCGCCGGCGACCCTGCGCACGGTCCACGCGCGGCTGGCCCGGGCGCTGGACGGGGTGGACGTCGAACCGCCGGAGCGGGTGCGCGTGGCGACCGACCGCGTGGTGCCCGCCGAGGAGGCCGTCGTCCTGGACGCACCCTGGTTGCAGCCACTGGTCGACGGCGCGCTCGTCCCCGCCGGGGGAGCGCCGGGCCCGGTGGCCGACCTGCTGGACCTGCCGCTGGCCTCGGAGGTGGTGCGGGCGCGGGTGGACAGCCGCCCCGCGCGGCGGCTGCGGTGGGCCGACGTCCCGGGGGCGCGCCTGGCCGCGGCCCGGCTCGGGGCAGCCGAGCTGGCCGGGGAGGTCGCCGTGCACGAGCCGCTGCGGGCAGGAGGCCGGACGGTGCCCTGGTGGCCGGGCGAGGACAGCGACCACGTCGACGGCACGCCCGCGGCGCTCGGCCGGGCGCTGGCCTGGCGGGCGGGCGCCTGGTCGTTGCGCCAGGCCCTGGCCGAGGCGTTCGCCCATCCCGACCGGGCGGGGGACCTCGCCGCCGAGGACGCTGTCGGCCCGTAGGCCGACAGCGCCTCCCTCGGTAGCGGGTCCTGTTCAGCTGCCCCAGCGCGGGATCGCGTGCGCGCCGGGAGCGTGGCCGTGCGCCGATGGCCGGCCGGTGCGGCGGCCGGGGGCGCCCGCCACCGGGACGGCCCCGGTGCTGGTCCAGCAGCGGTACAGCGACAGCCACTGCTCGGCGGTGAGGTCGGCCGCCCGGGCGGTGGGCGGCAGGCCCACCGAGTGCAGCCAGCGGACGCCCTCGGTGCCGGGCAGCTGGGCCCGCAGCACCGCGCCGAGTGCGGCGCCCGGCTTGGCGAGGACGGCGTGCGTGAGGCGGTCGAAGGCGGCCGCCTCCGGATCGGGCAGGGCGGCGCGGGCGGCGGCGGGCGCGCCGTCCAACGGGCGGGAGGGTCGTGACACGGGGGCCTCCGGAGGAGGGCAGGGCTGGGCGCAGCCGGGAGAGGGGGACGGGCGGCGCCCCCGGTCGGGGCGGGGCGCGGACGGCGGGGAGCAGCGGCTCGACCCGCGGCAGGGGGGCGCTCAGGCGCACTCAGGACCGCATGCCGACGACGCTAGGGACGCCGTCCCGCGGCGTCGACCGGTTTTCGCCCGGGGCTGCTTGCGGCCGCCCCCGGGCTCAGCTCTGCGAGCGGCGGGCCTTGCGCTGCTGGTGGGTCTCCCAGCGGGCGCGGTCGCGGGCCCGCGCCTCCTTGCCCTTCTCCCGGTGCTCGGCGCGACGGCGGGACCGGACGAGCTCCCGCTGCTCGAAGGAGGGGTGCCGCTCCCAGTCGGAGGCGAGGAGGGCCACCCCCCACAGCGACAGGCCCAGGATCGCGACGAAGGCGGCGAGGATCGGGTCCAGCGTCAGGAAGGCCGCCACCGTGACGGCCAACCAGATCCCGCCCCACACCACCAGCCGCTTGGACACGTCTCCCAGTATCCCCGCGTGGCGGAGCGTGCCCGGTCCCGGGCGCACCGTGGTCGTCGCGGCCGGGGGCCCTTGCTTCCGGGCCGTCGGGTCCCTACCGTCGGGGGCAGCGGTTCAACAGTCAGCCGTCGCCCCCAGTGCCGGACTCCTCGCCGCGCCTCGGCCCCACTGCCGAGGGCCTCGGCCGGGTTCGCTCTCCTCGAGAGGCGCAACCGTGACCGCTACCCACCTCCCACCCGCCGACGAGCTCATCTCCGTCGGCGTGGCCGCCACCGACACCTCGGTCCGTCTCACCGTCAGCGGCGAGGTCGACTCCTCGTCCGCGCCGTCCCTGCGCACCACCGTCGACGAGGCCTTCGCCGCGGGCGCGCGGGAGATCACCGTCGACCTCGACGCGGTGACCTTCCTCGACTCCGCCGGACTGTGCGTGCTCGCCGCCGCGCACCGCCGCGCCGAGGAGGACGGCGTCCGCCTCCGCGTCCTGGCCTCCAACCGGGCCGTCACGCGCCCGCTCCAGATCACCGGCCTGTGGGAACTGCTGGCCGTGGAGCAGGTCGAGCCCGGAGCCGACAGCGTCGCCTGAGTTCCTCGTCCCCCGTCGTCCCGGTCCTGACCTGGGCCGGGCTTCCGGTCAGCGGGAGCCCGCTGCGGTCACGGCGGCCCGGCTGGCGCACACTCGTGTGCGCTGACGTGGACTGACGAGGAGGACCCCCGTGCGTGATGCGGTCATCTGCGAGCCCCTGCGGACCCCGGTGGGCGGCTTCGGCGGCTCACTCCGCGACGTACCCGTGCAGGACCTGGCCGCGACGGTCATCCGTGCGGTGATGGAGCGCACCGGGCTGCCGCCGGAGTCGGTGGACGACGTCCTGCTCGGCCACTGCTACCCGACGATGGACGCCCCCGCGCTCGGCCGGGTGGCCGCCCTGGACGCCGGCCTGCCGGTCACCGCGAGCGGTCTGCAGATCGACCGGCGCTGCGGCTCGGGCCTGCAGGCGGTCATCTACGCCGCGATGCAGGTGCAGTCGGGCGCCTCCGACGTCGTCCTCGCCGGTGGCGCCGAGTCGATGAGCAACGCGCCCTTCTACACGACCGCCATGCGCTGGGGCGTCAAGGCCGGGCCGGGTGTGATGCTCCAGGACGGGCTGGCCCGCGGCCGGGTCACCGCCGGCGGCCAGAACCACCCGGTGCCCGGCGGCATGCTCGAGACGGCGGAGAACGTGCGCCGCGAGTACAAGATCTCCCGCGAGGAGCAGGACGAGTACGCCGTCCGCAGCCACCAGCGCGCCGCGGCCGCGACCGAGGAGGGGCGGTTCGCCGACGAGATCGTCCCGGTGACCGTCACGAGCCGGAAGAGCGAGACCGTCGTCGACCGCGACGAGCACATCCGTCCCGACTCGAGCGTGGAGACCCTGGCCAAGCTCCGGCCGATCCTGGGCAAGGACGACCCCGAGGCCACGGTCACCGCCGGCAACGCCAGCGGCCAGAACGACGGCGCCGCGGTCTGCGTGGTCACCTCCCCGGAGAAGGCCGCCGAGCTGGGGCTGCGGCCGCTGGCCCGGCTGGTGTCGTGGGGGGTGGGCGGCGTCCCGCCGAAGACGATGGGCATCGGCCCGGTGCCGGCGACGGCCAAGGCCCTGGACCTGGCCGGGGTCGCGCTCAAGGACGTCGACCTGATCGAGCTCAACGAGGCCTTCGCGTCCCAGGTGCTCGCGGTGACCCGCGAGTGGGGCTTCACGCCCAGCGACTTCGACCGGATGAACGTCAACGGCTCGGGCATCTCGCTGGGCCACCCGGTGGGTGCCACCGGCGGCCGCATCCTGGCCACGCTCACCCGCGAGATGGCCCGCCGGGACGCCCGGTACGGCCTGGAGACCATGTGCATCGGCGGCGGGCAGGGCCTCGCCGCACTGTTCGAGCGCGTGTGAGCAACGACCCCGTCGTCCCCACCCCTGCGAGCGGTGTGGACGACGGGGTCGCCTCTCAGGTGCGCTCGGGGTAGCGGGCGCGGACGAAGCAGAACGCGCCGAACGCGGCGATCCCGAGCGCGACCAGCGTGAGCAGCCACTGGCCGAAGGGCGCGTCGAGGATGGTCCGCAGGGCGCCGTCGAGACCGCCGGCCTTGGACGGGTCGAAGGTGACCGCGGCGTAGACCAGCAGCGCGCCGACCAGGCCCAGCGCCACCCCCTTCGCCGGGAAGCCCACCATGCCGAGCTTCTCGACCAGGGCCTTCGTCTTCGGCGGTGCCTGCGTGAGGTCGATCTGCTTGAGGAAGCGCTTCGAGAGGCCCTTGTAGACGTGGTAGACGCCGACGCCGACCACCACGAGCCCGACGATGCCGACCAGCCAGCGGCCGCCGGGCCACCCGAAGACGCCGGCGGTCTGCTGCTGTTGCTGCCCGGCACTGGACTGCCCGCCGCCGGTGGCGAAGCGCAGCGCGAGCACCGCCAGCGCGAGGTAGACGACGACCTTCGACGCCGATTTGACGATCTTCTTGACCGCCTTCTTCCGCGCGTCGCCGGACGCCGAGAGCCCGCTGCGCCAGCGCAGGATCTCCGCCGCCTGCCAGGCGGCCAGCGCGATCATGCCGAGGGCGATCACCCACAGCAGCGGCTTCCCGACCGGCGACTCGGAGAGGGTGGCCATGGCGCCGGACTGGGAGGCCTCCTGCCCGCCGCCGCCCCAGGCCAGCTGCAGCGCCAGCCACGCGAGCAGCACGTGGACGACGCCGTAGGCGATCAACCCGACCCGGGCCAGGTGCTCCAGTGCGTCGCTGTTGCCGACCCGGTCCGCGGCGCCCGCGGCCGACCCGACGGACCCGCGCCCGCTGCTCATCCCGACTCCTCCCGTCGTCCCACGTGGTGGGAAAGCCCAGCGTGGCACAGGAGCGGCCGCGCCGCCGGTCGGGACGGCAACGCGTCCGGCGGCGCGGCTGTGCGAGCAGGTGGCCGGCGACCGGCGGCACGGCCCCCGAGTCAGCCGAGGGGGTGCCGGGCGCGGGCCAGGCAGTACACCGCGAACGAGGCCAGCCCCGCCGCGAGGACGGTGAGCACCCAGGCCCCGTACGGCTCGGCGGCGACGGTCCGCAGCGCCCCGTCCAGACCGGTCGCCGCGGCGGGGTCGAAGGTGGCCGCCGCCCACGCGACCACCGCGCCGACCAGCACGAAGGCCACGCCCTTCAGGACGAAGCCGACCTGGCTGAACCGGTGGGTGAGCGTGCAGAGGGCGGGGGAGACGGTGCTGAGGTCGATCTCGCCGAGGAAGTCCGAGCGCAGCCCCTTGCGGACCTGGTAGGCGCCGATCCCGATGACGACCAGGCCGGCGGCGACGACCAGTGCCTGGCCGCCGGGCCAGGACAGGACGCCGCGCACCGCCCGCGCACCGTCCTCCGGCCGCTGCCCGTCGCCGAGGGCCGTGCGGGCGGCCGAGACGGCGAGGAAGCCGTAGACGACCGCGGTGCCGAGGGTCTTGCCGAGCTGCACCAGGGCGGCACGACGCTCCGGCCCCGGGTCGGGCGGTGTGGTGCGGTGCCGCAGCACCTCCACCGCCTGCCACGCGCACAGGCCGGCCAGGCCGACCGTGAGGGCCCACAGCAGTCCCCGGCCGACCGGTGACTCCGCGAGCAGCGCCATCGCCCCGCTCTGGTCGACGGGGTCGGCACCGCGGGACCGCCCGGCGTGCCAGGCCAGCTGCAGGGCCAGCCACGCGACGAGGAGGTGCACCAGCGCGTACCCGACCAGCCCGAGCCGGGCCACGTGCCGCAGGGCGGTGCTGCGCGCCGCCCGGTGCACCACCGGGACGGCGTCCCCGTCCGCCTGCTCGGTCTCCGTCGTCATCCCGTCCCCGTCGCCGGCGTTCCTGCGCAGGGCAGCGTGACACGGCTCGCGCCCGGTCGCTCGGGACGCTCGGGAGCGGGCCGCGGCCGGAGGGCCTCGGTGAGGGACACTGGCTGCCGTGGCGAACGGCGCAGCGGTGTTGACGGCGGAGCGGACGACCCCGGAGGAGGCCCGCCGGTCCTGGCCGCGGTGGCTCGCCGGCGGGGGAGCCCTGCTCGTCGTGGCCGTCGTGGCCGTGTTCTGGGACGCCGCCGGTGCGCGGCTGCTGCTCGGCGTGGCGGGGGCGCTGGCCGCCGTCCGCGGTGGGGTGCTCCTCGCCGGGCGCCGGTCGCGGGGCCCGGCCGCCGTCGCCGTCGCCGCCGGGCTGGCCGCGCTGGTCGTGGCGCTGCTCTCGGCGTCCGCGTCCGGATGGGTGCTGCTGGCCGGCGTCCCGGCCGGGTTGCTGGCCGGCGCGCTGGTGCTCCTGCGCCGGGGTGGCGCGGCCCGCCGCAGCGGCTCGGCCGCCCTGGTCTGGTGGGCGCTGGTGACCGGCCTGCTCGTCGTGACCGGCGTCGTCGCCGGCTGGGGCCGCGCCGCGGACGGCGCCACCGTCGTCGCCGCGCTCGCCGTCGGACTGCTCGGGGTGTTCCTGCTCGTCGGCGCGGCCAACCTGCGCACGGTGGCCCAGCGGCCGCCGGCACCGGCCCGGCCCGCCGGCTGCGCCGGGTGCGCCTGCGGCGCGGGGGGCTGCGGCTCCCTCGGCTGACCCCGACGGTCGGCACCGTTCCGGTTACGGGGGGACGGCGCCGGGAACCCCCGTTGCGTGACCGGACACGTCTTCGTCGTCGGCGCCGACCTGCGCCACCTGGTGTGCGACGACGTCCTCGTGCCGACCGACCGGGCGCTGCGGGTCACCGCGGGGTGGCGGGAGCTGCTGCCCGCCCAGCTGGTCGCCGACGAGGACGGCGAGGGGGTCTGCCTGGACCTGCGGTGGCACGGCGACGAGCGGGTGCTCGAGGTCCCCTGCGACCGGCACCCCCGCCTCTGGCTGGTCGACACCGTCGACGGCGACGGGGGCGAGGGGGACGACGCCCTGCCGTGGCTGCTCGACGGCGCCCGTGCGGCGCTGGCCGCCGTCGCCCGGCGGGAGGTGGCCGAGCCGGTGCACGGGCGGGCCCGCCGGCTGGTGGCGCTGCCGGCGCTGGGCACCGGCTGGGGTGGAGCCGCCGGCCGCCGCGGCGAGCTCCTGCAGCGGCTGCTGCCGGTGCTGCGCGAGGCGGCCACCGAGCACGGCTTCGACGTCGCGCTGGTGCTGCGCGGGCCCAGCGACCTGGCCGCCGCGCAGCGGGTGCGCCGCGGCGAGGACGGCGGCTGGGACCTCCCCGAGCACCTGCGCGACCTGGCCGAGCAGCTGGGTGAGCGGGCCCGCCGCGGGCAGCTGGCCGCGTTCGTGGGCGCCGGGGTGAGCGCCGCGGCGGGCCTGCCGACCTGGGAGCAGCTGCTCGACGAGCTGGCCGAGCGGTCCGGGCTGGGCGCCGGGCTGCGCGCCGGTCTGGCCCGGCTGCCCGCCCAGGACGCCGCCGCGCTGCTGGCCCGCGAGCTGGGCCGCGGGCAGCTGGAGTGCTTCGTCAAGGAGCGCTTCGGTCCCGGCCACTACGCGCTCGCCCACGCGCTGCTCGCCGACCTGCCCGTGCAGGAGTTCGTCACCACCAACTACGACCCGCTGGTCGAGACCGCGGCCCGTGACATCGGGCGGTCGGTGGCGGTGCTGCCCTTCGACGACCCCGAGCCCGGCCGGCCGTGGCTGCTCAAGCTGCACGGCGACGCGGCCCATCCGGAGAGCATCGTCCTGACCCGCGAGGAGTACCTGCAGTTCGGCGACACGCGCGCCGCGCTGGCCGGCGTGCTGCACTCGATGCTGCTCACCCGGCACGTGCTGTTCGTCGGGACCTCGATGCAGGACGACGACCTGATCCGCATCGCCCACCAGGTGCGCAGCGCGATCCAGGCGCCCGGCGCGGCCCCCCGCCGGCGCAACGGCACCGTCCTCACCCTCCGCGAGGACCGGGCGCGGGCGCGGCTGTGGGAGCAGGACGTGGAGACCGTCGCGATGGCGCCGGCCGACACCCGGCCGGCCGAGGCGGCCCGCCTGCTGGAGGTCGTGCTCGACCTGATCGGCTGCCTGTCCACCCCGCCCACCGGCTACCTGCTCGACCCCGCGTACCGCGGGATGCTGGACGAGGAGGAGCGGGCACTGGCCGAGGCGCTGGGCCGCGTCGAGCAGGTGCTGCCGGCGGAGGTCGGCAGCGCGGCCGCCGCGGAGGTCGCCGCCCTGCTGCGCCGGCTGGGCTCCCGGGCCGGCGACGACCGCCCGCCGCCCGACGAGGCCACCCACCGCCGGGACGACCGGGTCCAGGAGCAGCGGCCCGGATGACCTCCGGGTTACCCACCGTCGCGGCTGGGCACGGGTGCTGCCATGCGCCGCCCCCGCCTCGACAACAGCGTCCAGCTGCTGACCCAGGGTTACGCCTGGCTGCCCGACAAGCGGCGGGCGCTGGGCCGGCGCACCGTCGCCACCCGGCTCGGAGGCCTGCCGGCGTTCGGCATCGAGGGCCCCGACGCGGCCCGCTTCCTCTACGACGAGGACCACGTCCGGCGCGCGCACGCCATCCCGGAACCGGTGCAGGGCACCCTCTTCGGCAAGGGCGCCGTGCACACCCTCGACGGGCACGAGCACCGGGTGCGCAAGGCGATGTTCGTGGCCCTGCTGATGGACCCGCAGCGCACCGCGCCGCTGGTGGAGCGGGTCACCGCCGCGTGGGACGCCGCCGTCCCCGGCTGGGCCGCGCGGGAGCAGATCGTGCTCTTCGACGAGGCGCGGGTCGTGCTCACCCGTGCCGTCCACGACTGGGCAGGCATCCCGCTGGCCGACGACGAGGTGCCCGGGGTGGCGCGGGACCTCACCGCGATGGTCGACGGCTTCGCCACCGGCGGCCCCCGCCACTGGCGGGCCCGGCGCTCCCGCGGGCGGCAGGAGGCCCGGCTGTCCCGGCTCGTCGAGGAGGTGCGCGGCGGCGGCACGACGGTGCCCGTGGGATCGGTGGTCGACGTCGTCGCGCGGCACCGGGACGCCGACGGCGAGCAGCTGGACCCGCACGTGGCCGCCGTCGAGCTGCTCAACGTCGTCCGGCCCACCGTGGCGATCAGCTGGTTCCTCGCGTTCTCCGGGCATGCGCTCGTCCGGTGGCCGCAGTACCGCGAGCGACTGGCGTCGGGCGAGCCGGCGTTCGCCGAGGCGTGGGCGCACGAGGTCCGCCGGTTCTACCCCTTCGCGCCGTTCATCGGCGGGCGGGCGCCGCGCGAGGTCGAGTGGGACGGCGAGCGGATCCCGCGCAACGCGATGGTGCTGCTGGACCTCTACGGCCAGGACCACGACCCCGACCTGTGGGGGGACCCCTACGCCTTCCGGCCCGAGCGCTTCCTCGACCGGGAGATCGGCGCCTTCGAGCTGGTGCCGCAGGGGGCGGGGGACCCCCGCACCAACCACCGCTGCCCCGGGGAGCAGGTCGTGGTCGCCGTGCTGGCGGCGCTCGCCGTCCGGCTGGCCCGGCTGCCGGCCGACGTCCCCGAGCAGGACCTCACCATCTCGCTGCGGCGGATCCCGGCGCGGCCGGCGTCGGGCGTCGTGCTGCGCGTGCGGGGCTCGGAGTGACCGCAGCGGCGTGGTCGCGCTCCGCAGCGGCCACGCCGAGGGCGACTCCCGGCCGTCGGCGGCCCGTGGTCAGATCAGAGCCGGTCGGGCTGGGGGAGGCGCGCATGTGCAAGGTCTGGGCTGCGGTGGTGGGTGTCGCCGGGCTGCTCGCGCTGGTCGGCGGCGTGGTGTGGGCCGAGATCGACATGGCCTCCATGACCGGTCCGGCCCTCGTCGGCCTCGGCGCGCTGCTGCTGGTGGCGGCCGCGACCCTGTGCGGCGTCAAGGAGGGCCTCGACGCGCTGACCCGGCACCGTCACGCCGGCCACCCCTGAGCCCCCTTCGGAGGGGGCAGGGATGGCCATCCCCGCCCCCTCCGAGGACTTACGCCAGGCGGGCGAGCTCGGCAGGCAGCGTGCCAGGGGAGAGGACGGCGAGCCGCTGGGTGGCCCGGGTGAGGGCGACGTAGAGGTCGTTGTGTCCGCGCACCCCCTCGTCGAGGACGCCCGCGGGGTCCACGACGAGCACGTTGTCGAACTCCAGCCCCTTGGCCTCGGTCGGCGTGATCACCACCGGGCCCGTCGAGGAGTCGGCGTCCGGACCGCTGGAGACGCCCGCCACCCGCTCCGCGACCGCGGCGGTGACCTCGTCGACCCGGCTCGGCGGGACGATGACCGCGGTGGTGCCCTCGTGCTCCGCCAGCTGCGCGGTGAGCTCGACGACCCGGCCGGCCAGCTTCTCCTCGCCGGTCACCTCGGCCCACGGTGCGGCGGTGCCCGGCCGCACCGAGCGGGGCGCGGTGGCACCGTTGCCGGCGGCGGCGAGCACGTCGGCGGCCACCGCCATGATCTCGGCCGGCGTGCGGTAGTTGACGGTCAGCTCCTCCAGCCGCCAGGCGTCGCCGACGTGCGGGCGCAGCGTCTCGTCCCAGGCGGCGGCACCGGCCAGTGAGCCGGTCTGGGCCAGGTCGCCGACGGCGGTCATCGAGCGGGTGGGGCAGCGGCGGACCAGCAGCCGCCAGGCCATCGGCGAGAGCTCCTGCGCCTCGTCGACGACGACGTGCCCGAAGGTCCAGGTGCGGTCGGCGGCGGCCCGCTCGGCGGTCGTGCGGGTGTCGACCGCGCGCTGCCGCTCGGCCAGCTCCTCGGCGCCGATCAGGTCACCGGCGCTGAGCACCTCGGCCTCCAGGTGCTCGTCCTCGAGGTCGATCGAGCGCGAGCCGTGCAGCACGTCGAGGGTCTCCTGCGCCTGCGCCAGCCGGCGGCGGCGGTCGCGCTCCTCGCGGGCCCGCTGCGCGCTGTCGTCGAAGCCGAGCAGCTCCTCGGCCTCGTCCAGGAGGGGGACGTCGGCCGGGGTCCAGGCGGCGCCGCGGGGGCGGTGCAGGAGCGCCCGCGTCGCGTCGTCCCAGCTGGGCGTGGCGGCGGCGATCCGGGCCGGGTCGGCGTACAGCTCGGTGAGCAGCCGCTCGGGGGTCAGCACCGGCCACAGGTCGTCGACGAGCAGCCGGACGGCGGGCTCGGCGGCGACCTCGCGGCGCAGCGCGGCGACGTCCTCGCGGTCGAGCAGGCTGCCCCCGCCCTGGACGTCGGTGCCGATGCGCTCGGCGTAGCGCTTGGTGAGCGTGTCGACGATGCGGCGGGCGAACTCCGGCCGGGCCAGGTTGTGCAGCCGGTCGGCCTTGCGCGCCCCGGTCTTCGCGCGCTTCACGTCGATCGGGCGCAGCCGCAGCGCGAAGCCGTCGACGACCACCTCGACGGGGGAGTCCGGCACCACCTGCCGGGCGGTGACGGCGCGCTCGAGGACCTCGACCATCTCCAGCCGGCCCTTGACCGCCGCGGTCTCCGGCGACTCGGTCCCGCGCGCGTCCAGGCCCGGGCGCAGCTGGCCCAGCCCGGCCAGGAGCACGCCGGTCTCGCCGAGCGAGGGCAGCACGTCGGCGATGTAGCGCAGGAACGTGGGCGTGGGCCCGACGACGAGCAGGCCGCGCCGGGCCAGCCGCTCACGGTGGGTGTAGAGCAGGTAGGCCGCGCGGTGCAGGGCGACGGCGGTCTTCCCGGTGCCCGGCCCGCCCTGGACGACCAGGACGCCCCGGTCGTCGGCGCGGATGATGCGGTCCTGCTCGGCCTGGATGGTGCGGACGATGTCCGTCATCCGGCCGGTGCGCGCGGTGTCGAGCGCGGCCATGAGCGCCGCCTCGCCGGTCAGTCCCGAGCCGGCGACCCCGTCGGTGAGCACCTCGTCGTCCAGCCGGACGACGCGACGCCCGCGGGTGCGGATGTGCCGGCGGCGGGACACCCCGAGCGGGTGCACCGGGGTGGCGGTGTAGAAGGGCCGGGCCGCGGGTGCCCGCCAGTCGACCAGCGCGGGGTCGCCGCCGGCGTCGTCGGCGGCCAGCCCGATCCGGCCGATGTAGAGCGGGCCGTCGTCGGTGCGGTCGATCCGGCCGACGCACAACCCGGCCTCGGCGGCGTCGAGGGCGGTGACCCGCTCGGTCTGGAACCGCACGGTGGCGTCGCGTTCCTGCAACGCCTGCGGATCCACCGCCGGCCAGGAGATGGCCTGCCTCAGCCGCTGCGAGGCGAGGTCGCGGGCGGCGTCGAGGCGGCCGTAGAGGTCGGCCACGTACTGCTGTTCGGTGTCGAGCTCGGGATGGGGAACGACATCGGGCTGCGTCGTCGGCACTGCGCGTCTCTCTGTCGGGGATCTCGGCGAAGGAGCAATCGCCCATGGTGCCCCGACATTCCCGATCCGCGCCGCCGACGCACCCGACAGACCCCTACGCTCGCGCTCGTGGGTCCCGGCCTCCTGCTCTCGCTGACCCTCCCCGGGCTGGTGCTGCTGCTCGTCGTCCTGGGGGTGGCCGAGTCCGTGTGGGCGCGGCTCGGCCGGCGCAGCCCGGTGACCCGCCACTCGCGGCACGCGCTGTCGGCCGGCGGGCTCGACGTCTTCTCGGCGGCGCTGGCGCCGGGCCGGGAGGTCGACCTGGAGCAGCAGCGGGTCCAGCGGACCCGGCGGGAGGACGCCGAGGAGGGCGCGCCGCCGTTCAGCCGGGTCGACCTCGACGCCGGCGTCGCCGTCCTCGTCGTGCCGCGGTCAGCTGCCCAGTAGCCGGCGCAGCCAGCGGGTGCGCGCTGCGCGCGCCTCCTTCGAGATGGTCGCGTCGGGGGCGAACCCGTCGAAGCCGTGGAACCCGCCCGGCCACACGTGCAGCTCGGCGATCCCGCCGGCCTGCCAGATGCGGGTGGCGTACTCGACGTCCTCGTCCCGGAAGGTCTCCGCGGAGCCGACGTCGAGGAACGTCGGCGGGAGGCCGGACAGGTCGGCGGCCCGCGCGGGCGCTGCGTAGGGGGAGACGTCGGGGCCGCCGCGGGCGTCGCCGAGCAGCGCCGTCCAGCCGGTGTCGTTGGCGGTGCGGTCCCAGACGCCGCGACCGGCCATCTGGCGGGCCGAGACGGTGTCGTTGCGGTCGTCGAGCATGGGGCACAGCAGCAGCTGCCCGAGCAGCGGCGGGCCACCCCGGTCGCGGGCCATCAGGGCCAGCGCCGCGGCCAGCCCACCGCCGGCGCTGACGCCGCCGACGACGATCCGCGCCGGGTCGATGCCCAGCACGGCGGCGTGCTCGGCGGTCCAGACCAGGCCGGCGTAGCAGTCCTCCACCGGGCCGGGGTGCGGCGTCTCGGGTGCCAGCCGGTAGTCGACCGAGACGACGGCCATCCCGAGCTCCTCGGCGTGCTCGAGCGGGCCGAGGACGCCGGAGCGGTTGTCCCCGATGATCATCCCGCCGCCGTGCGTGAAGTAGATCGCCGCGGTCGGGCCGGTGGCGGCGGTGGGCCGGCAGATCAGCAGCGAGACCTCCGGCGCGCCCTCCGGTCCGGGTACCGACCGCTCCTCGAGGGTGAACGCGCCGCCCCGGCGCAGCTCGTCGTCGGTCGGCCGCGGGGTGAGCGGGTTCTCCCGCAGCGCCGGGATGAGGTCCGCGGTGAGCGGGGTCGAGGTGAACGCCGCGAACTGCTCCAGCGCGACCGCGCACTCCGGGTCGAACGGGGGCGGCGGGCCGATCTCGGTGGCGGGGCGGGCGGACGGCGACGTCAGTGTCACGGGACCTCCAGGACGCGGGCGGACGGCGGCCCCATCGTGGTGCCAGGTGCAACCGTCGGCCAACCCCGCGGGCTCGGACCGGGCTCCGTGCGGCGCTGCGCCCGCCGGGACCAAGGACCCTGGCGCAGATCACAGTCGGTGACCGGGACGGCAACTCGGAGGTCATCTCGACGTCATGTCCTCTCCCTACCGTCGGTCGTGCACACCCCAGGAGGAAGCCATGACCGCACCCACCGCTGACCGCTCGACCCGCCGCGCCTCCGGCTCCCGGAGCCGCCCGCGTCCGGACCGCACGACCTGGACCTGCCCGAACTGCCACCGGGAGACCAAGCCGCCGCGCAAGCGCTGCGCGGACTGCGGCACCTCCCGCTACTGAAAGGACCCCTGGAAGGACCCCGTCCTCCTCACCGCTCGCAGGCTCGCGGCGAGCCTCTGGACGGGGCCGCTGACCCTCGCAGGCTCGCGGCGAGCCTCTGGACGGGGCCGTCCCCGCCCGTCGCGGCGCCCTGGAGGGGGCCGCCGACCGGCGCTCCGGGGGCGGACACGCCTGTGCGCGGGGACGGCGGGAGGAGACGGGGGACAGCCGGGGCGCGGTCCGTATACGGTCGGGCCGTGGGCGTGATCATGCGGAACCGGGTCCGCGTGACCGGGGTCGCCGGCGCGCGGCCGATGGTCTTCGCGCACGGCTTCGGGTGCGACCAGGAGATGTGGCGGTTCGTCGCGCCGCGGTTCGAGACCGACCACCGCGTCGTCCTCTTCGACCACGTCGGGGCCGGGCGCTCGGACCTCTCCGCGTACGACCCGGTCAAGTACGGCTCGCTGCGGGGGTACGCCGCTGACGTCGTCGAGCTGTGCCGGGAGCTCGAGCTCGCCGACGTGGTCTTCGTCGGGCACTCGGTCAGCGCCATGATCGGCGTCCTCGCCGACCAGCTGGCGCCGGGGCTGTTCGGGGCGCTGGTGATGATCGGTCCCAGCCCCCGGTACGTCGACGAGGGCGACTACACCGGCGGCTTCTCCCGGGCCGACATCGCCGGGCTGCTCGAGGCGCTGGACAGCAACCACCTCGGCTGGGCGCGGGCGATGGCCCCGGTGGTCATGGGCAACCCCGACCGGCCGGAGCTCACCGAGGAGCTGACCAACAGCTTCTGCCGCACCGATCCCGACATCGCCAGGCAGTTCGCCCGGGTCACGTTCCTCTCCGACAACCGCGCCGACCTGCCCGGCGTGGGCGTGCCGGTGCTGGTGCTGCAGTGCAGCGCCGACGCGATCGCGCCGGAGGCGGTGGGCCGGTTCGTGCACCGGCAGGTCCCCGGCAGCGTGTTCACCCAGCTGGCCGCGACGGGGCACTGCCCGCACCTGAGCGCACCCGAGGAGACCACCGCCGCCATCCGGGCCTTCCTCTCCGGCCTCGGCGGGTGAGGCCTGTCGTGGAACAGCCCGTGGGCGGTCGGCGGCCGGACGACCCGGCCGTGCTCCAGCGGTTGCTCGAGGAGGACCCCGCCGACCTGTACGAGAACGCGCCGTGCGGCTACTTCTCGGCGCTGCCCGACGGCCGCGTGGTCAAGGTCAACCGCACGTTCTGCGAGTGGACCGGCCGGGACGCCGGGGACCTGCTCGGCACCCGGTTCCAGGAGCTGCTCAGCATCGGCGGCCGGGTCTTCTACGAGACGCACATGGCGCCGCTGCTGCGCATGCAGGGCGCGGTGCGGGAGGTGGCGCTCGACGTCGCCCGCGCCGACGGCTCGCTGCTGCCGTGCCTGGTCAACGCCGTCGAGGTGCGCGACGCCTCGGGTGCGCCGCTGCTGGTGCGGGCGACGGTGTTCGAGGCGACGTCCCGGCGACGGTACGAGCGTGCGCTGCTGGCCGCCCAGCGCGCGGCGGCGGAGTCCGAGGCGCGGTCGGCGACGCTGCACCAGACCGTGTCGGAGCTGGCGGCGGCCACCTCGGCGCGGGAGGTGGCGCGCGTCGTGGTCTCCCGCAGCCGGTCGGCCGTCAGAGCCGGCGGCGCCGGGCTGTGGCTGGCCACCGAGCGGCGGGGCGCGGCGCGCCCGGGACCGTCCGTCCCGCCCATCGAGCTGGTCGCCGCCGAGGGCATCCCCCCGCAGCTGCTGCGGGAGATGGAGGCGGCCGCGGTCGGGGGCGCCGAGCTGGTCCGGGAGGGTGGGGTCCACACGGTGCCGCTGGGGGCCGGCCTGCGGTCGGTGTGGCCGCGGCTGGCCGCCGCGATGGAGGAGACCGGTCAGGAGTCGCTGGTCGTCGTCTCGGTCAACGCCGACAGCCGTCACCTGGGGGCGCTGGTGCTGCTGCTGGGCGCGGCCGGGGACAGCGAGCTCGTCGACCTGACCGAGCCCGGGCAGCGGGGCGCCCTGCCGCAGGCCGACCTCGACCTGCTGGCGACCGTCGGCCGGCAGGCCGGACAGGCCCTGGAACGGGTGTGGCTGCACGAGGAGACCGCACGGCAGGCCGAGCGGTCGGCGTTCCTGCTCGACGCCGCGCGGCTGATGGCCTCGGCCCGGGACGTCACGGAGACCGCCGAGCGGCTGGCCGAGCTGGCGGTGCCGCGGCTGGCCGACCTGTGCGTGATCGACCTCGTGACCGAGCACGGCCTGAGCCGCCCGGCGGCCCGGCACGCCGACCCGCGGCGGCGCCGGCTGGTCGGCGAGCTGCAGGAGCGGCACCTGCCGGCGCGCAGTTCCACCCACCCGAGCGTGCAGGCGATGGAGCAGGGGCGCACGGTGTGGGTCCGCGGGATCACCGACGCCTGGCTGGCGGAGGTCGCCACCGACGAGCGGCACCTGGAGATCGCCAGGGCGCTGCAGCTGGTCGACCTGGTCTGCGTGCCGCTGACCGCGGCGGACGGCCGCCCGCTCGGCGTGCTGACGCTGGGCACCGACCGGGGGCGCGGACCGCTCACCCCGGCCGACGTCGAGGTCGCCGAGCAGCTCGCGCTCCAGGTCTCCCAGGTCGTCGACAAGGGGCAGCGCTTCGAGCTGGAGGCGCGGACCTCGCACACCCTGCAGGCCAACCTGCTGCCGCCCGCCCCGCCGCCGGTGCCCGGGTTGCGGGTCGCCGTCCGCTACCTCGCGGCCAGCCGCGGGGCCGACGTCGGGGGCGACTTCTACGACGTCGTCCCGCTGCCCGGCGACCGGGTGGCGCTGGCCGTGGGGGACGTGGTGGGCCACGACATCACCGCGGCGGCGGTCATGGGCCAGCTGCGCAGCGTCCACCGGGCGCTGCTGGCCGACGGCGCGACCCCGAGCGCGGTCGTCGACCGGCTGCAGGCCGGGTGGCCGATGCTGGGGCTGCAGCGGATGGCGACGGCGCTGTTCGGCACGCTCGACCCCGACAGCGGCCGGCTGCAGGTGGCCTCCGCGGGGCACCTGCCGCCGCTGGTCGTCGCGGGCGGGGACGCCGCGCTGCTCGACGTCCAGCCCACCCGGATGCTCGGTGCCCCGCCGTCCCCGGCGCCGACGCGGGAGTGGACCGGGGTGCTGGCACCGGGGGCCACGCTGCTGCTCTACACCGACGGGCTGGTGGAGAGCCGGGACGCCGACGTCGACGTGGGCCTGGCCGCGCTGCGGGACACCGCGGTGCGGGTGGCGAGCGACGACCCCGACGAGTTCTGCGACCGGCTGCTGGCGGAGCTGGCCGCCGGCGTCCGGGCCGACGACGTGGCGCTGCTCGCGATCACCCGGGCGCCCGGGGTCGACACGCCCTAGCGCGGCGGCCCCGTGCGCGCGACCATCGGCGCAGAGCACCACGTGCGGCGCGGGAGGCGGCGATGGAGCGTTCCCCCAACCCTGGGACCACCAACCCGGTCATCGAGTCGATCGACGGCGCCACCGGTGACATCACCATGTCCGGCGACGCGATGCGCTGGTCACCGGAGCTGGCCGAAGGGAGCGGGCGCGGGGCGGCGTCGACCTTCCCCGGCGTGGACGTCGCCGCCGGGTTCGGCTCGCTGCTCGGCCTGGACGGCTCGGGCGTGCGGCGGCTGGTGTCCGGCGCGGTGACCTCCCTGGCCACGGTCGCCGGGGACGTCGTCTCGGAGCTGCGCCAGCTCACCCGCGGGACCGAGGCGGACGACGACCCCGAGCGCTGACCCGGGCGCGCGGTCGCCTTTCCTCTCCTCGTCGGCGTTGATCATGGGGTTGTTGCCGGCGACACGCGCCGACACGCCGCGCGACCGGGCAACAACCCCATGATCATCGGCGGATCCGGACGCGCCGGTCCTGGCGGCTCCCTGTAGAACCGGGGTGCACGGCCACACCGACGTGGGGAGTCGCACCGGATGACCAGCTCGCTGACCCTGGCGCCGGCGCCACCGTCCGAGGCCGCCGAGCGGGTGCGGGCGGAGGTGCGCGAGTTCCTCGCCGCCGAGCTGGCCGCCGGCACGTTCAGCACGCACGTCGACACGTGGCTCTCCGGCGTCGACCCGGCGTTCTCCCGCAAGCTGGGCGAGCGCGGGTGGCTGGGGATGACCTGGCCCAAACGCTACGGCGGGCACGAACGGACGGCGATGGAGCGCTACGCCGTCACCGAGGAGCTGCTCGCCGCCGGGGCGCCGGTCGCCGCGCACTGGATCGCCGACCGGCAGTCCGGGCCGAACCTGCTGCGCTACGGCACCGAGGCGCAGCGGCAGGCGATCCTGCCGCGCATCGCCGCGGGGGAGTGCTACTTCGTCATCGGCATGAGCGAGCCGGACTCCGGCTCCGACCTCGCCTCCATCCGCACCCGGGCCACCCGCAACGGCGACGGGGACTGGGTGGTCACCGGGGCCAAGGTGTGGACGTCGAACGCGCACGCCTCCCACTACGGGATCGTGCTGGTGCGCACCTCGCCCGCGGACCCGGCGAACCGGCACGCGGGGCTCTCCCAGCTGTTGGTCGACCTGTCGCTGCCCGGCATCACGGTCAACCCGATCCGCATCCTCGACGGCGGCCACCACTTCAACGAGGTGGTGTTCGACGACGTCGTCGTCCCCGGGGACATGCTGCTCGGCGAGGAGGGTGCGGGCTGGCACCAGGTCACCGCGGAGCTCGCGTTCGAGCGCAGCGGGCCGGAGCGGTTCCTGTCGACCTACCCGCTGGTCGCCGAGTTCGCCCGCCGAGCCCGCGACTCGGGGGACCCCGCGCAGCTGGCCGCGCTGGGCCGGTTGTCGGCGCGGCTGCTGGCGCTGCGCCAGTTGTCGATGCGCATCGCCGCGGCGCTGGACCGCGGCGAGCTGCCCGACATCCCCGCGGCGCTGGTCAAGGACGTCGGGACCACGTTCGAGGCCGACGTGATCGACGAGGTGCGGCGGGTGGTCGACGTGCCCGCGTCCCTGGACTCGCCGGACCCCCTCGGGCGGGCACTGGCCGAGGCACAGCTGCACGCGCCGGGCTACACGCTGCGCGGCGGGACGAACGAGATCCTGCGGGGGATCGTGGCGAGGGGGCTCGGACTGCGATGACGACGGCCGGGCGAGCATCGCAGGGAGCGCCAGCGACCGAGGAGCGGAACGAGGCCGGAGTCGAGCGGGGAACAGACCGATGAGTGACCAGGACCTGGTGGTCGAGACCGTCCGGGACATCCTCGCCGCGCACGAGCCGTTCACGCTCACCGCCGAGCAGTCGTGGGACGCCGGGCTGTGGGCCGACCTGGTCGCCACCGGGCTGACCGGCGTGGGGCTGCCCGAGGAGGCCGGGGGCTCGGGCGGCGAGCTCGCCGACGCGGTGGCCGTCGTCCGGACGCTGGCAGCCGGTGCCGCGGCGGTGCCGGTCGCCGAGCAGCTGCTGGTCGCCGGGCCCGCGCTGCTGGCCGCCGACCTCGACCTGCCGGCGGTCGAGGAGCCGCTGACGGTCGCCACCGAGGGCGCGGTGCTCGCCGAGCCGGTGGACGACGGCGACGGGCCGGGGCGCTGGGCGCTGACCGGCACCGCGACCGACGTGGCGTGGTCCGGGGTGGCGCGGCACGTGGCCGTCCTCGCCGCCGCGCCGCGGGGGATCGGGGGGGCGGTCCTCGCGCTGGTCGACGTGGCCGGGCTGGACACCAGCGAGGCGCGCAACCTGGCCGGTGAGCCACGCGGGTCGCTCGTGCTCGCCGAGGCGCCGGCCGCCGGTGCGCTGCTCAGCCCGGCGCGCGCCGACGAGGTGCGGGCCCGGTACGCGCTGGCGCGGTCGGTGCAGCTGGCCGCGGCGCTGGAGGAGGTCCTCGCGGCGACGGTGCGCTATGCGGGCGAGCGGCAGCAGTTCGGCCGGCCGCTGGCGCGGTTCCAGGCCATCCAGATGGAGCTCGCGGAGATGGCCGGCGAGGTGACCGCGGTCGGCGCGCTGGTGGACGCCGCCGTCCAGCGGCTGGCGCGCGGGGAGGACGTCGTCCTCGCGGCCGCGGCGGCCAAGGTACGGGCCGGCGCGGCGGTCGAGGCGGTGGCCCGCCTCGCCCACCAGGTGCACGGCGCGATCGGGTTCACGCAGGAACACCGGCTGCACCACCTCACCCGGCGGTGCTGGTCGTGGCGGGACGAGGCGGGCAGCGAGCGCACCTGGACCGAGGTCCTCGGCAGGGGGCTGCTCGCCGGCGGCGACGACCTCTGGCCGGCGCTGACCCGGGTCCTCTGACGCCGCGAGGCGGGGCCGGCGGTCCCCGCCCCGCGGTGCACCGTCCCGGGTCGGCCCCGTCCAGAGGCTCGCCGCGAGCTTGCGAGCGGTGAGGAGGACGGGGTCCTCTCTCAGACGGTCTCGGGCACCCGCAGGTGCGCCAGCGCCAGCTCGAACTCCGCGACGTCGAGGAACTCCACGCCCATCTCGCGGGCGGTGCGCTCCCGGATGGCGGCGGCGGGGTCCCGGCTGCGATCGAGGGCCGCCCGGTCGGCGAACGTGACCGCCCCGGCCCCCAGCCCCTCACGGCGGTCCAGCAGCATGCTGGCGCTGCAGAAGCCCTCCATGTCCTCCAGCCGGGGCAGCACCCCCATGCGGTAGGTCTCGAGGAGCTCGTCGACCCGGGCCGGCTCGATGCGCGGCCAGGTGACCCGCACCCGGGCGCCGGCCGGTGCCTCCCGGACCCGGTGGAGGACCGCGATCTCCCAGCCGTGCACCTCGGGCTGCCCGCCGAGGATCTGAGCGGCCCGGTCGCGCAGCGGGCCCACCCGGTCCATCGTGGCGCGCATCGCCTCCTCGGTCTGCCAGGCGGTCGTGACGATGCAGCGGCCGGTGTCGCGGTCGGTGAGCAGGGAGATCCCGACGAAGCCGTCCATCTCCTGGACCGCGGGCATCACCTCGTCGCGCAGGTAGGCGGTCGCGTCGTCGATCGCCCCGGGGTTGCCGCGGATGGTGGTCGTTCGGGCGTACATGCCACCACTCCTCTCGGTGTGCGGCGACGCCCGTGCGGCATCGCCGCACACCCGAGCCTCCTCGCCGGGCGAGCGGGTGGCTACGGACCTCGGGCCCGGTGGCCGCGCCCTCACACGGTCTCGGGCACCCGCAGGTGGTGCAGGACCAGCTCGAACTCGGCCACCTCGAGGATCTGGGCGCCCATCGCGGCGGCGAACTCCTCGCGGACCGCCGTCGCGTTCGTGCGGGACCGCTCCAGGGTCGCCCGGTCGGCGTAGGTCACCGCGCCGGCGCCGCGGCCCTCCCGCCGGTCCATCATCAGGCTGGCGCTGCAGAACCCGTCCATGTCCTCCAGCCGGGGCAGCAGGCTCAACTTGTAGGCGTCGACGACCCGCTCGACGTTCTCCGGGTCGGTGCGGCTCCAGGTCACGCGGGTGCAGGCGCCGTCGGGCGCCTGGTGGTCGCGGTGCAGGACGGCGATCTCCCAGGTCTGCACCTCCGGCTGTCCGCCGAGGATCGTGCCGAGACGCGACCGCAGCGGGCCGACGCGGTCCATCGTGCCCCGCATCGCCTCCTCGGTCTGCCAGGCGGTCGTGACGATGCAGCGGCCGGAGTCGCGGTCGGCGAGCATGGACAGGCCGACGAAGCCCTCCATCTGCTGGACCTGCGGCATCGTCTCGTCCCGCATGTAGGCGGTCGCCTCGTCGATCGCCCCGGGGTTCCCGCGCACGGTGGTCGTTCGGGCGTACATGCCACTCTCCTCCCGGGAGGCGGCGGTGCCCCTGCGGCATCGCCGCGTTGCAGAGCCTCCTCGCCGGGGAGGGGGGTGGCAACGACGTCGGTCCCCGCTCAGGCGGTCTCGGGCACCCGCAGGTGGGCGAGGACCAGTTCGAACTCCGCGACGTCGACGATCTGGCTGCCCATCGCCGCGGCGAACTCCTCGCGGACCGTCGTCGCGTCGGTGCGGGTGCGCTCGACGGTCTCCCGGTCGACGTAGGTGACCGCGCCGGCGGTGCGGCCCTCCTGCCGGTCCACCATGAGGCTCGCGCTGCAGAACCCGTCCACCTCCTCGAGGTGGGGGAGCAGGGTCAGCCGGTAGGCGTCGACGACCCGGTCCAGGTTCGCCGGGTCGGTGCGGGCCCAGGTGACCCGGGTGCAGGCCCCGTCGGGGGCCTGGTGCTCCCGGTGCAGGACGGCGATCTGCCACCGGTGCACGGCCAGCGAGCCGCCGAGCACCTCGGCGAGGTGGATGCGCAGGGGCCGGATGCCGTCGTCGCTGGCGTGCAGCGCCGCCTCCGACTCCCACGCGGTCGTGGCGATGCACCGGCCGGTGTCGCGGTCGGCGAGCATCGACAGACCGAGGCAGCCGTGGGTCCGGTCGAGGACCGGCATCACCTGCTCCCGCAGGTAGGCGATCCCGTTGTCGACGGCCTGCGGGTTGCCGCGGATGGTGGTCGCACGCGCGAACACGCCGCTGCTCCTTCCGGGGTCGGGAAGCGCTCCGGACGGTGCCCGCCCCGGTGTGGCCGGGCACCGTCCGGAGCCGAGGTCAGGCGGTCTCGGGGACCCGTAGGTGGGCCAGCACCAGTTCGTACTCCTGGACGTCGGTGATGGCCGCGTTCGTGCGCGCCACGAAGTCGTCCCGCATGGCGCGGGCGTACTCCCGTGCACCCTCCATCGCCTCGCGGCTCTCGAAGGTCACGGCGGAGACGCCCATCCCCTCGGCGCGGCTGACCAGGACGCTCATGCTGCAGAAGCCCCGGTACTCCTCCTCCATCCGCGGCAGGAAGACCATCTTGTAGGCGTCGAGGGTGCGGTCCATCTGGTCGGGCTCGCAGCGGACCCAGGTGACCCGCGTCCAGGCGCCCTCGGGTGCCTCGTGCGCCCGGTGCAGGACCCCGATCTCCCACTCGTGGACCTCGGGCTGCCCGCCGAAGATCTGCCCGGCGCGCTCCCGTGAGGAGCGGACGCCCTCGGCGCTTGCGTGCATCGCGTCGGCGTCCCGCCACGCGGTCGTCACGACGGCGCGGCCGGACTCCCGATCGGCGAGCATCGACAGGCCGATGCAGCCGTCCATCCCCTGGACCAGGGGCATCACCTCGTCGCGGACGTAGGCGATCCCCTCGTCCATGGCCTGCGGGTTGCCCTGGATGGTGGTCGAGCGGGCGTACATGCCACCACTCCTCTCCGGGAACGACTCCGCCGGGACGGCGGCCCGGCGGGAACGGCGGTGCCCCTGCGGCACCGCCGCGCCACCCAGCGTCCTCGCGGCGCGCGGGGGAGGGAAGGGCCCTCCGTCGCGCCGGGCGCAGTTGCCGAGGTGGCCACGAAGGCCGGTGTCCGGGTCGGGCGGGTGGGTCTGGTCGAGCCAGGGTGGGCCGGGCCGACGACGGGCGCACGTCACCGGTCGTCGCAGACCAGCCCACGCTGCAGCGCCGCCAGGTTCTGTCGCATCAGGCCGAGGTAGTCCTCGTCCGCGGCGACCCGCTCCACCGGGTGCAGCACGTCGGTGACCACGCCGAGGTCGTCGGCCAGCGCTGAAGCCGTCGCCCGGGAGGCGGCGGCGTCGAAGAAGACCGTTCGCACCCCGGACTCCTGCACGGTCTCGGCCACGTCGCGCAGCCGCGCCGGGGTCGGCTCGACGGCCGGGTCGATCCCAGCGATCCCCACCTGCCGCACGGCGTAGCGCTCGGCCAGGTAGCCGTACGCCTCGTGCCCGGTCACCAGCGTGGCGCCCCGGCAGGGGGCCAGCGCGGTCACGTACTGCTGGTCGAGGTCGGTCAGGGTGGCTTCGACCGCGGCGACGCGGGCCTCGACGTCGTCCGCCGCGCCGGCATCGAGCTCGGCCAGCGCGGCCCCGACGTCCCGGGCGACGATGGCGAGCCGGAGCGGGTCGAGCCAGAAGTGCGGGTCCCCCGCGAGGTCCGCCACCGGGGCGACGTCCACCAACCTCCCCGGGGGTTGCTGGTCGAGCGCCGCGTCGACGCCCGGCTGCAGGCCGCCGGAGAGGTGGACGACCAGGTCGGCCTCGGCCAGCTCGACGACCTGGGCCGGCGTGGGTTCGAACCCGTGGGTGTCTCCGCCGGGCGGCACGAGGTCGGTGACGGCCACCTCCGGTCCCGCGACCTGCTCGGTGACCCACTGCAGCGGGTAGGACGTCGTGACGACGTCGAGAGTGCCGTCCGCGTCCCGCGCCGCCGGACCGGTGCAGCCGGTCAGCGCGACGGTGGCGAGCAGGCACCCGACGGCGCGGGCGCGGAAGGCGGTCACTCGGCGTCGTCCCCCTCGTGAGCGGCCTCCGGGTGGCTCGCCCCCGCCTCGGCGTCGCCGGGGACACCTCGAAGCTCGTTCGGCGTCACCTCGAGCGGCGCGCTCTTCCAGACCTCGCCGCCCTCGACGTCCACGGCGTGGATCTGCGTGCTGGCCGGCTCGGTCACGTAGGCCGTCCCGTCGACCACGAACACCTGGGGGTGCGGGTCCTGCCAGTCCTCGGACTCCTCCCAGGGCGCGGTGACCGGGATGGACCGGGTGATCGAGCCGCTGGCCGGGTCGACGACCTGGAGCGCGCCGTCGTAGGTCAGGACCAGGCCCTCACCGTTCGGCCCGCGGCCGAACGAGCGGTACCAGTAGGGCGCCGGGAGGGCGACCAGGCTCATCTGCGCGGTCGTGGTGTCGATCAGCGCGACCGTCCGGGAGCGGTCCTCCGCGCTGCGCTCGTAGTCGCCGAGCACGATCGGCGAGTCGTCGGTGCCGAACTGGTTGCCGATGCGGCCGTACGCGTCCGGGCTGTCGATCTTGGTGAGCCGGCCGTCGGCGTACAGGACCGCGCCGTCCTCGCACCCGATGACGACCGCCTCGCCGGCGGCAACGGTCTCGCCGTGGACGTTCGGGCAGTCGTCGCGGGCGGCGATCTCCTGGCCGTCGGCGTCCAGGACCCGGACCCCGGAGCGTGCGTCCTCGGTGCCGTCAGAGACGACCATCCGGCCGTCCTCGAGCTCGACGGCGACGCCGTGGTGCGCTGCCGGCGTGCTGAACTCGCGGACCTCGCGGCCGGGGTCGGCGACCTCGGCGCTGTCGAACGCGGTCACGTCCCCGGTGCCGTCGTCGAAGAGCACCGTGCGGTCGGCGTGCGTCACGACGTGGCCGGGCTCCTCGGCCGGGAACACGATGTCGGTGAGCTCGGGCTCGGCCGTGTAGTAGTGCGAGTGGTCGCCGTGCGGCTCGGCCCAGGCGCCGGCGTCGAGCACCCGGAAGCCCCCCTGGGTGGAGACCAGCAGGTGCCGCCCGTCCCCGGCCGGGTTGAGCCGGCTGAAGCCGGGCAGCGGCTCGTCCGCGAGCACCTCGAGGGTCGTCGCGTCGAGGACCTGGACGCCGCCGTCGTAGGTGATCGCCAGCCGGGGGGCGTTGGCGCGCACCTCGAGCGCGGAGGCGTCCTCGGTCTCGTGCCCGTCGCCGGTGGGCGAGGGGCTCGTCGTGGCCGGGGCTGCGGACTGCCCGGCGTCCCCGGACGCGCACCCGGTCGCCACCGCGAGCGGGAGGACGGCGGCGACCAGGGAGACGCGGCGGGGGGCGGGGGACGAGAGGCGGTTCACGGCGACTCCTCGGTGGGTGGTGGGAATGCCGCGAGGCTAACAATAACGATACTCATTATCGATTAGCGGGGTCTGGTCGTCGCGCTGCAGGCCGGGCAGCATGCCGGGGGTGACCAGCGCGACCGACCGACACGGACACACCCACCGCCTCGACCTGGCGGACGCGACCGTCCGGGAGTGGGACGCCACGGTGGTGGCGGCCGACCCGGAGCAGGGGATCGTCCTCGACCGCAGCGCCTTCTACCCCGGCGGGGGCGGGCAGCCGCCGGACGAGGGGGTGCTGCTGTGGGGCGGCGTCCGCACCCGGATCGCCGGCACCCGGAAGGGCGACGAGCTCTACCTGATCCCCGTCGAGGGCGACCCGGTCCCGCCGGCCGGCACCGCGGTGCGCGGTGCCCTCGACGACGAGCGGCGCACGCAGCTGATGCGCACCCACTCCGGGCTGCACGTGCTCACCGGCGTGGTCTTCCGCGACTTCGGCGCACTGGTCACCGGCGGCAACATGGAGCCGCTGACCGCCCGGATGGACTTCGACCTGGCCGAGGTGCCGCCGGACTTCAAGGACCGGGTGGCCGAGGCGGTCAACGCCGAGATCGCCGCCGACCGCCCGATCGAGGTGAAGACCCTGCCCCGCGAGGAGGCGTTCGCGATCCCCGACATCATCCGCACCGCCACCAACCTGCTCCCGCCCGACATCGAGGTGGTGCGGATCGTCGACATCGTCGGCCTGGACACCCAGGCCGACGGCGGCACGCACGTGGCGAGCACGTCGATGGTGGGCCGGGTCGAGGTCACCAAGATGGAGAACAAGGGCCGCGGGTTCCGCCGGCTGCGCATCCGCGTCGTCTGAGGCTCAGGCCCGGTACGCGGCCCACTCGGGGGTCTCCCGGCCGAGGGCGACGGCGTGGGTCAGCCGCAGGCTGCCGGCCAGCCACACCAGGACGTCGTGCAGCCGCAGCCGGGTGAGCGGGACCCCACCGGTGGACACCAGCAGCTCCGACACCGTCGTCTCGAGGACGGCGAAGGCCTCGGCGCCGGCGACCAGCTCCCGGTGCACGACCGCCTCGACCCCGCTGTCACCCTCCTCGAGGTGGGGGAGCAGCTGCCGGCGGGTCGTCGCGTCGACCAGCGGGAACAGCTCCGGGCGCCGGTGGTGCAGTGCCGCGCCGAGGTGGTCGCGCGACGGCCCGGCCACCCGCTCGCCGATCTCGCGCAGCGCCGCGCCCACCGTCCCGGGCTCGGCCAGCACCGACAGCTCGTCGACCGGCAGCTCCCAGAAGGCGCGGCCGGCGGCCCGCTGCGTGACGGCGTCCGCGAGCGGGGCGACGTCGTCCATCGCGGCGCGGACGGCGGCCCATCCGGCCGGGTCGAGCCGGCCGTGCAGCCCCTCGGCGGTCAGGACGTCGTCGTCGCCGAGCGGGCCCGTGCCGCGGGTCCGGCCGTCGAAGCGCTCGTAGCCGAAGGCCAGGACGCGCAGCCACCGGCCCTCCGGGCGGCCGAGGGAGCGGAACCACAGCGGCCGGCGTCCGCGGGCGTAGCCGAGCACCGCCGCCACCGCGGTCTCGACCGTCAGCGGCTCGGGGCCGGCGCTCGGCAGGCGGAGGGGAAGACTCCCGTCGGGCACCGCACCAGCCTGGTGGACGCGGCCTCCGTCGCACAGCAGGGCGCGGCGAGTCGCGGGCGACTGGCCTACCGTCGTCCGTGCGCCCGGAGTCGCTCCCCCCGACCGAAGGAGCGTCGCGTGCCCTCGTCGCCTGCCCGCCGGCGCGCCGTCCTCGGCGCCCTGGTCCTCGTCCTCGCCGGTCTGCCGGCCGCGCAGGCGGTCGCCGCCAACTGCGCGGCCGAGCCTCCGCACGAGATCGGTCAGGTCCAGGGCAGCGGCGCGGCCACGCCGCTGGCCGGGCAGCAGGTCACCGTCCGCGGTGTCGTCGTCGCCGACCTGCCCGGCTTCTCGGGGTTCTACGTCCAGGCGCCGGACGGCGACGACGCGACCTCCGACGGGGTCTTCGTGTTCAGCCCCGTGCCGGTGGCCCTCGGCGACACCGTCGCGGTCAGCGGCGAGGCGCAGGAGTTCCAGGGCCAGACGCAGATCGCAGCCCGCTCGGACGTCACCGTCTGCGCCACCGGCAGCCCACTCCCGGCGCCGGCCGTCCTCGACCTGCCCGCCGGCGACGCGGCCCGCGAGCGGCTGGAGGGCGTGCTGGTCGAGCCGGCCGACGTGCTGACCGTGAGCGACGTGTTCGACCTGGTCACCTTCGGCGAGCTCACCCTGTCCGAGGGCGGGGTGCTGGTGCAGCCCACCGAGGTGGCCCGGCCCGGCCCGGCCGCGCAGGCGGTGGCCGCCTACGACGCGCGGCGGAGCGTCGTCCTGGACGACGGCGTCAGCGCGCGGGTCAGCGTCACGACCCGCCCGTACCTGTCGCTGACGACGCCGGTGCGGGTGGGCGACGAGGTCCGGTTCACCGAGCCGGTGGTCCTCGGCTGGGGCTTCGGCCAGTGGCGGCTGCAGCCCGCCGACGGCACGGCCGACGGCCTCCTCGCCCCGCAGGACACCCGCCCGGTCGCGCCGGACGACGTCGGCGGCGCCCTGCGGATCGGCTCGTTCAACGTGCTCAACTACTTCCTCACCCGCAGCGGCCCCGACGCCCGCGGGGCCCGCACCGACGCGGAGTTCGAGGAGCAGGCCGCCAAGGTCGTGTCGGCCATCGCCGGGCTGGACGCCGACGTCGTCACCCTGCTCGAGGTCGAGGACACCGACACCACCGGCTTCAGCCCCGGCGACGCCGACCGGGCGCTGGCCGACCTGACCGGGCGGCTCACCGAGCGCACCGGCGAGGAGTGGGCCTTCGTGCCGCTGCCGGCCGCGCTCTACGGCGTCGAGCGGGACGCCATCCGCAACGCGATCGTCCACCGCACCGCCGCCGTCCGGCCGGTCGGCGACCCGGTCGGGCTGGTGGACGAGGCGGTCTGGGGCAACGCCCGCGAACCGGTCGCGCAGACCTTCGCGGCCGGCGGCGAGGTGCTCACCGTCGTCGCCAACCACTTCAAGTCCAAGGGGTCGGCCGACGAGGCCACCGGGGACAACGCCGACACCGGCGACGGCCAGGGCGCGTGGAACGGCGACCGGGTCCGGCAGGCCCGCTCGCTGGCCGGCTTCGTGGCGGACCTCGCCGCGACCGACCCGGACGTCGTCGTCCTCGGCGACCTCAACGCCTACACGCGGGAGGACCCGGTCGAGGCGCTGCGCGCGGCCGGCCTGACCGAGCTCGGCGAGCGGTTCGACCCGGACCGGTACAGCTACGTGTTCGACGGCCGCTCCGGGTCGCTGGACCACGCGCTGGCCACGCCGTCGCTGGCGGCGCGGGTCACCGGGCTGGCGCACTGGCCGGTCAACGCGGTCGAGTCGTCGGCCTACCAGTACGACGGCGACCCGGCCCTCTACGCGCCTGACCCCTACCGCTCCAGCGACCACGACCCGCTCGTGCTGGGGGTCGACGCGGGCGCCGCCGGCCTCGCCGCCGGCCCGGCCTGCCTCAGCCGAGCAGCACCTCCCGCATGACCTCGTGCAGGTGGGTGTTCGGGTAGCTGCCCGCGAGCCGGTCGCTGCCCGGGCCCTCGGCGGTCACCGGAGTCGGCGCGCCGGTGTGGCCGTCGGTCGCCCAGCGCAGCACGAAGGCCCGGTCGCTGCCGGCCACGGGGAACGGGCCGTCGTCTCCGACCGGGACGGAGCCGCCCACCTCGACGGACAGGCCGCCGGTCTCGTGGTCGCCGGCCACGACCAGCAGCGTGTCGGGGTGCGCGGCGACGTGCTCCCGGACCACCTGGACGGCGTCGTCCAACGCGCGCATGGCCGCGAGCAGCCCGGCGCCGGCGTTGTCGTGGGCCGTCGCGTCCACGCCCTCCTCCTCGACGAGGAGGAAGAAGCCGTCCGGGTCGGCGGAGAGCCGGGCCAGCGCGGCGCGGGTCAGCTCCGCCAGCGACACGTCCGAGGGGCCGCCGTACAGCGGGCCGCCGGCGAACAGGCCGAGCACCCGGTCGCCGCCCGCGGCCGCGAGCCCGGCGCCGTCGGTCACCGTCGCGTAGCCCCGGCCGCGGGCGGCGTCGAGCAGGCCCCCGGACCAGCGGTCCGCGCCGCCGCCCAGGACCACCGCGGGGCCGCCGTCCTGCAGGTACTGGCCGGCGATGTCCTCCTGCGCGTCCCGGTCGGGCGTGGTGGCGAAGAACGCGGCCGGGGTGGCGTCGGTGACCTCCGAGGTGGTCACCAGACCCGTCGCGATCCCGGCGTCGGCGGCCTCGGTGCCGAGCGGGGTCAGCGGGTTCCCCTGTGGATCCACGCTGATCGCGCCGTTGCGGGTCCGGACGCCGGTGGCCCACGCCGTGGCCGCGGCCGCGGAGTCGGTCACGTCGGTGCCGGGGTCGTCGGGGGTGGTGGTCTGCTCGCCCGCCACGGCGAGGGAGTCCATGGCCAGCAGCCCGTCGGCGCCCTCCTGGTCCAGCCGGCCGGCCTCCCGCTGGGCCGCACCCATGCCGTCCCCGACGACGAGGACCACGCTGCGCGGCGGGAGCGCGCCGCGGACCGGCGACGTCGGGCCTGCGCCGGACGGGTCGGCGACCGTGCCGGCGGTGCCGGCCGTGCACGCCGCCAGCAGGACGGCGCTGCCGAGCGCCGCGGCGCGGGCGGACCAGCGGTGCCGGCTCATGCGGTCCACTCTCTCCCGCCCTCGCCCCGGCCGGCCCGGCTCCGGAGCCCGACCGGCTCAGCGGTGGCCGATGCCCGCGGGGCCGTGGTCGGCGGGGACCGTCTCGTCCTCCGGCGGCGGCCCGGGCGGCGTGCCGTCGCCGAACGGCGACCCGCCGAGCTCCTCCCGGCCGTGCGGGGTCAGCCAGTTCGACGTGTCCGGCCCCTGCGGGATGACCTGGGTCGGGTTGATGTCGGCGTGGACGACGTAGTAGTGCTCCTTGATCTGCGGGAAGTCGATCGTGTCGCCGAACCCCGGGGTCTGGAACAGGTCGCGCGCGTAGGCCCACAGCACCGGCATCTCGCTCAGCTTCTGCCGGTTGGCCTTGAAGTGGCCGTGGTAGACGGCGTCGAAGCGGGCCAGCGTGGTGAACAGCCGGACGTCGGCCTCGGTGATCGACCCGCCCATCAGGTAGCGCCGGTCGGCCAGCCGCTCCTCCAGCCAGTCCAGCGCCGTCCACAGCCGGTCGTAGGCCTTGTCGTACGCCGATTGGGAGCCGGCGAACCCGCAGCGGTACACGCCGTTGTTGACCTCGGTGTAGACCCGCCGCATCACCTCCTCCATCTCCTCGCGCAGGTGCGCGGGGTAGAGGTCGGGGGCGCCCTCCCGGTGGTGCTTCGTCCACTCGGTGGACAGGTCCAGCGTCATCTGGGCGAAGTCGTTGGTGACCACCTGCCCGCTGGGGACGTCGACGATCGTGGGCACCGTGATCCCGCGGTCGTAGTCGGGGAAGCGGGCGAGGAAGGCCTCCTGCAGCCGCTCGTAGCCGAGCACCGGGTCGCGGCCGTCGGGGTAGAGGTCGAAGGTCCACGACCGCTCGTCGTGGGTCGGCCCGCACAGGGCCATGGAGATCGCGCCCTCCAGGCCGAGCAGGCGACGCACGATCACCGCGCGGTTCGCCCACGGGCAGGCCCGGGCCACGACCAGCCGGTAGCGGTCGGGCTCGACCGGCCAGCCGCCGGAGCCGTCGGCGGTGATCCGGTCGCTGATGTAGGTCGAGTCCCGGTTGTACTCGCCGCCGGTCACGTAGCCCGATCCGCTGCTGTCCTCGCTCACGCCCCCAGCTTGATCGACGCGACGGCGTCGCGCCCGTCAGAGGCGGGTGAGCGTGGCCTCGTCGCGCTCGCCGCCGAAGAACCGGTCCAGCACCTGGCCGAAGACGGCGGCCTCGGGCTCGGCCCGCTCGAACAGCGTCATCGACGAGCGCAGCTTCACCGCGTCGACCGGCCCGAACACCCGGACGGCGTCGGCGGTGCCCAGGTCCAGCAGCGCCTGCGCGCACTCGGCCAGCCGCGGGCCGAGCACCGGGTGGTCGAGGTAGGCCTGGGCCTCCGGCAGCCCGGAGACCGCGTAGCGCTGCGCGGTCGCGCTGCGGCCGAGGCCGGCGACCTGCGGGAAGACGAACCACATCCAGTGGCTGCGCTTCGCGCCCGCCCGCAGCTCGGCCAGCGCCTGCTCGTAGGTCCCGCGGTCCTGGGCCTGGACGAACCGCTCGAGGTCGAAGGGATCGCTCACGCCGTCTCCCGTGTCCGCCGCGGGCCGCCGCCAACCACGCCCGGTGCACCCGGGGCGCCGGCCTGCCGATGACGTACGGGTGAACACCGGAAGAAGCCGTGCCGGGCGCGCACGGGATCGAGGACGCCGCCGGCTCGGGACGGCCCTGCTGGCCGGTGCGGTCCTGGGGACGACGGTCGCCTGCGGCGCGCAGACCCCCGCGGAGCCGGCCGCCTCGGCGGCGCCGACCGCGACCACGCCCCCGCCACCCCCGCCCGTGCTGTGGCCCCTCACCGGGGTGGACAGCGCCGGCGCCGACGTCGACCGCCCCGCACTGGCGATCAAGGTGGAGAACTCCGCCGACGCCCGCCCGCAGAGCGGCCTGAACGCCGCCGACCTGGTGTGGGAGGAGGTCGTCGAGGGCGGCATCGCCCGCTACGTCGCCGTCTACCACTCCACCCTGCCGCCGTCGATCGGCCCGGTGCGCTCGGTGCGGCCGATGGACCCCAACATCGTCGCGCCGCTGCACGGGCTGCTGGCCTTCTCCGGTGGCCAGAAGCCCTTCGTCCAGGCCACCCGCGACGCCGGCCTGCAGGTCGTCGACCCCGGGACGGGCGCCGGCTTCACCCGGGTCAGCGACCGCGTCGCGCCGCACAACACCTACGTCGACCCGGCCGCGCTGCTCGCCCAGGCCGACGCCGACCACCAGGCCGCGCCGCCGCCGCAGTTCGACCTCGCCAGCGGGGACGAGCAGCCCACGGCGCTGACCGACGGCACCCCCGCGGCCACCCTGGACCTCGCGCTGTCCCGGATCAGCACGCCGCGCTGGACCTGGAGCCAGCCGGACGGCGCCTGGGTGCGGGCCGAGGGCGGCACCCCGGCGGTCGAGGCCGACGGCACCCCGCTGCGGGCGACCAACGTCGTCGTCCTGCGGGTGGACGTCGTCGACACGAAGTACAAGGACAGCGCCCGCAACCCCGTGCCGGAGACGGTCATGCTCGGCGGGGGAGAGGCGCTGGTCGCCTCCGGCGGGCGTTCGGTGCCGGTCACCTGGTCGAAGGGGTCGGCGGACGAGCCGGTGCGGCTCACCGGCCCCGACGGCCAGCCGGTCCGGCTCGCGCCCGGCCGGACCTGGGTCGAGCTGGTGCCGAAGGCGACGGGGTCGGTGACCGTCGGCTGACAGCGCCGGGGGCATCGCAGCGAGCGAGGAGCGGACCGGGGCGCGCAAGCCGACCAGAGAAGCCGTCGCCCAAGTGTTGGTCCCGGGATGCTCGTGCTCTGCGTGCCGGACGTATGCAGAGCACGAGCACCCCGAGCACCAGCACGTGCGGACATCGTGCTCTGCGTGCTGGGCGTACGCAGAGCACGACCATCCAGAGGTGCGGGGTCGGCCGGCCGGGGGGCGCCACCGCGCCGCGGCCGCCCGGGGCGCTACCGCGCCGGTTCCCCGGGGGGCTCCTCCGCCAGTGACCTGGGCGCCACGCCCGCCGGGCGCGGCCCGTCCAGGGAGCCGACCAGGAAGTCCAGCGTCGTCCGCACGATCAGCTTGCGGGAGTCGGCCCGCCGGAAGACGTGCCCCTCCGCCTTGAGCTCCAGGTACTCCACCGGCCGGTCCAGCGCGCGCAGCGTCGCGACGATCTGGTGGGCTTCGCCGATCGGCACGTTCGTGTCGTGCTCGCCGTGGATGACCAGCAGCGGGGCGTCGATCCGGTGGGCCGAGGCCAGGGGCGAGATGTCCTCGAGCAGGGCGCGGTCGCGCTCGGGGTGGCCGTACTTGCTCACCGCCGCTGCGGCGATCCACGGCTCGCTGTCCCGGTAGAACGACACCAGGTCGGACATGCCGCAGACGTCGACGCCCGCGGCGAACACCCCGGGTGAGAAGGCCAGCGAGGCCAGCGTCAGGTACCCGCCGTAGGACCGGCCGGTCACCGCGACCCGGTCGCTCTCGGCGATCCCGGCCGCCACGAGGTGGTCGGCCGCGGCGAGCACGTCGGCGAAGGCGTCGTACCGCAGGTGCACGTCGTCGGCGTGCACGAACTCCCGGCCGAAGCCCGACGAGCCGCGGATGTTGGGCGCGAACACGGTGATCCCCGCCGCGGCCAGCGCCTGGTGCTCGGGCTCGAAGGTGGGCCGCTCCTGGCCCTCCGGGCCGCCGTGCAGGTACAGCGCCACCGGTCCGGGGGCCTTGAGCCGGCTCGGGGCGCGGTACAGCCAGCCGGTCAGCGGCAGCCCGTCCCGGCCGGCGAAGGTCTCCAGCGTCGGCACGACCAGCCGCCGCTTGGGCAGCGGCGGGGCGGAGGTGACCCGGGTCCAGGCGTGCGTGGTCGTGTCCAGGTGCCACAGCTCGCGGGGGCGGGTGGGGCCCTGGACGCCGAGCACCACGCTCGAGCCGTCGCGGCTGAGCACCGGGTCGGCGGCGACCAGGCCGGGCAGGCCGGTGATCGGCGTGCGCCCGCCCGTGGCGGTGTCCATCAGCTCCAGCTCGCTGCGGCCGGCGACGTTCCACACCAGCAGCAGCAGCCGGCCGGCGTCGTCGGCGTCGATGCCCTCCAGCTCCGCGTCGTCGCGGGCGGCCAGGCAGCGGGCCTCCCCGCGCCAGCCGTTGGGCCCGAAGGGCAGCCCGATGAGCTGCCGCCGGGGCAGCCCGACGTCGGAGGCGAGGTAGACGTAGACCGGGCCGCGGTGGTCCTCCGGCGCGGGCCGGATGAGCGCCACCTCGGTGGAGCCGGTCGCGCCGTGGGGGAGCGCGCTGAAGTCCTCGTCGGTGAGCCGGTCGACGACGGAGACGTACTGCTGACCGCGCTGGCCGTCGCGGATGACGATGAACCGCTCCTCCAGCGACACGTCGAGCACGTGGATCAGGTCGCCCTCGGCGAGGGGGTCCATCCGCCCGGTCGCCGGGTCGGCCAGGTACGAGCGGGTCGGCACGTCGGGCCCGGCTCCGGGGAAGGTGACGACGAAGCGGTGCCCGCTGCGCGTCCACGGGCCCAGCTCCGCGTGGGTCTCGGCGTCCCCGGCCACGCGCCGCGCGTCGGTGCCGTCGGGCCGCACCACCCAGACCGCCGTCCGGACGCCGCCGTCAGTGGCCACCTCGCAGGTCAGCCAGCCGCTGTCGGCCGCCCACCGGACCTTGACCACCGGGTCGTCGGAGAGCCGGATGTGCCGGGCGGGCGGGATCGGGCCGTCGAGGACGACGTCCTGGATCCACACCTGCGGCGTGCCCGACCGGTCGCTGATGAACGCGACGCAGCGGGCGTCGGGGGTCATGTTCGGGCCCCAGCTGCCCCAGGCGTCGACGAGGTCGTCGGCGAGCGCGGCCGCGGCCTCGACGGTCGTCGGGCTCGCGTCCACGTGGGTCGTCACCGTGCTGTGTCCTCCACCTTCTGCAGCCACATCTCCAGCAGCGCCACCTGCCACAGCGCGTTGGAGCCGAGGGTCGTCCGGGTGACGTTCGGCTCCCGCAGCATGCGCTCCACAGTGTCCGGCCGGAACAGGCCACGCCGCTTGGCGGCCGGGTCGGTCAGCGCCTCGCGGACCCGTTCCAGGTAGGGGCCGTCGAGCTGCCGGATGGCCGGCACCGGGAAGTATCCCTTGGTCCGGTCGATGACCTCGTCCGGGACCATCCCGCGCGCGGCCCGCTTGAGCACGCCCTTGCCGCGGTCGGCGAGCTTGAGCTCCGGCGGGATCCGCCCGGCCAGCTCGACCAGCTCGTGGTCGAGGAAGGGCACCCGCGCCTCCAGGCCCCAGGCCATCGTCATGTTGTCGACCCGCTTCACCGGGTCGTCGACCAGCATGACCGTGGTGTCGTTGCGCAGCGCGGCGTCCACCGCGGTCTCCGCGCCGGGCTGCCCGAACTGCTCGCTGACGAAGGCGGTCGGGGCGTCGGAGTCGAGCAGCCAGTCCGGCTCGAGCAGCTCGCCCATCGCCGCCCAGCGGCGGTCGAAGAACACCCGGGAGTAGGCCTCGACGGCGTCGGCGCGGGGCACGCCGGCCAGCGGGGGGTACCAGTCGTAGCCGCCGAGCACCTCGTCGGCGCCCTGCCCGGACTGCACGACCTTGACGTGCTGGGAGACGTCCTGCGCGAGCAGGTAGAAGGCGACGCAGTCGTGGCTGACCATCGGCTCGCTCATCGCGGCGACGGCGGCGTCGATGCCCGGCAGCAGCCGCGAGTTGTCGATGGCGATGCGGTGGTGGTCGGTGGCGAACCGCTGCGCCACCAGCGACGAGTACTCGAACTCGTCGCCGGACTCCCCGCCGGCGGACTCGAAGCCGATGCTGAACGTGGCCAGCCCGGTCTGCCCCTGTTCGGCCAGCAGCGCGACGACGAGGCTGGAGTCGATGCCGCCGGACAGCAGCACGCCGACCGGCACGTCGGAGACCATCCGCCGCTCGACGGCGGTGCGCAGCGCGGCCAGCAGCGCCTCCTCCCAGTCCCGGGAGGTCCAGCCGGCGCGGTCGGGGTCGCGGGTGAACAGCGGCCGCCAGTAGACGGTGTCGCGGCTGGTGCCGTCGGGCTCGACGACGCGCACGGTGGCCGGCGGCAGCTTGCGGACCCCGGCCAGGATCGTCCGCGGCGCCGGGACGACGGAGTGGAAGGTCATGTAGTGCGCCAGCGCGGTCCGGTCGATCGCGGTGTCGACGCCGCCGCCGGCCAGCAGCGCCTGCACGGTGGAGGCGAACCGCACGCGGTCGGGCCGGGCGTCGACGTAGAGCGGCTTGATGCCGAGCCGGTCGCGGGCCAGCACCAGCCGGCCGGTGGCGTGCTCGACCACGGCGAAGGCGAACATGCCGAGGAAGTGCTCGACGCAGGCGGTGCCCCACTCGGCGTAGGCCTTGAGCACCACCTCGGTGTCCGACGTCGAGAAGAAGCGGTGGCCGCGGGCGGCGAGGTCGGCGTGCAGCTGCCGGTGGTTGTAGACGATCCCGTTGAAGACGACGGTCAGCCCCAGGTGCGGGTCGACCATCGGCTGGGCGCCCCGCTCGGAGAGGTCGATGATCGACAGCCGGCGGTGGCCGAGCCCGATCGGGCCGCGGGCCCACAGCCCGTCGCCGTCCGGGCCGCGGTGGGCCTGGCAGGCGGTCATCCGGTCGAGGACGGCGACGTCGGCCCGCCCTCCGTCGAGGCGCAGTTCGCCGGCGAGTCCGCACATCAGCGGTTCCCCTTCCCCCTCGGGTCCGACGGCGTCGGCCCGGTGATCAGCCAGGTGTCCTTCGCTCCGCCGCCCTGCGAGCTGTTCACGACGAGGCTGCCGGGGGCGGCGACCCGGGTCAGCGCGAGCGGGGGCACCGAGGCGTCGTCGGGCCCGGTGCCGGTGAGGTGGACGAACGCGCGCAGGTCGATGTGCCGCGGGTGCAGGCCGTCGCGGTCCAGCGCCGGTGCGGAGGAGAGAGCGACGACCTCCTGGGCCACCCACCCGCCGGGTCGCCGGGCGATCTCCGCGCGTCGCTGGACGACGGCGGCCGCGGGCGCCGCCGGGCCGATCAGCACGCCGGAGCCGCCGAAGCCGTCGACGGGCTTGGTGACCAGCTCGCCGACCCGCTCGAGGACGGCGCGCCGCTCGGCCTCGTCGCTCGGCCGGTAGGTGGGCACCGACTCCAGCAGCGGGTGCTCGTCGAGGTAATAGCCGATCAGCTCGGGCACCCAGCAGTACGTGGCCTTGTCGTCGCCGACGCCGTTGCCGGGGGCGTTGGCCAGCACCACCGCGCCGGCGGCCGCGACGTCGAGCACCGCGGCGCCGACCGGGCGGCCCGCGGTGTCGGCGAGGTCGGCCAGCTCGCCGTCCAGCCGGAGGTGGAGGGCGCCGATCGGCAGGCGGCTGCCGCGGTGCACCACCCGGCCCTCGTCGGTGTCGAGGTCGTCGGCGGTGACCAGCAGCAGCCCGGCGCCCTCGGCCAGCCGCCGGTGCTCGTACCAGGCGGAGCTGTCCGGGCCGCTGGTGAGCAGCGCCGCCGCGGTGCCGGGCTCGGCGTGCCGGAGCAGGGTCGCCCGCAGCGACTCGTAGACCGCAGCCGGGTGGGCCAGGCCGGCCGGGCGGGGCAGGTCGGGCATGACGGCGTCCAGCAGCCGGCGGGCGGCCACGGCGTAGGCCGCGCCGCTGGGGTCGCGCAGGTTGTCCTCCAGCACCCGCCAGCCGCCGTACTCGGTGCGGACGACGTCGAAGCCCATGACCGGGGCCCGGACCGCGTCACGGGGCAGCCGCGTGGCCTCGGGCCGCCACCCGGGGCAGTCGAGGACGGCCTCACGGGGCAGCACCCCGTCGGCGAGCACCCGTTGCGGGCCGTACACGTCGCGGAGGAACAGCTCCAGGGCGCGGGCCCGCTGCACCAGCCCGGCGGCCAACTCCTGCCACTCGTGGCGGTTGACGATCCGCGGCACCAGATCGACGCCGAACAGCCGCTCCTCGCCCTGCACCCGGAAGGTCACGCCCTGCGCGGCGAGCCAGGCGTCGCGGGCGGCCTCGCGCCGGGCGACCTCCTCGGGCGGGAGCGCGGAGACCACCTCGAGCACGTCGCGGTAGGCCGGCCGGGGGACCGCGCCGGCGCCGATCGCCTCGTCCCCGGCACGGGACCGGTACCGCCACAGCGCCGGACCGGCGGGCGCGGGACCGCCGGCCGGGCCGTGGGACTCCGCGACCACCAGCCGCATGACGTCGGTGAGGTCGCCGGACTCGGCGAACGCCGCCCGCTGCCGGTCGGCGGAGTTGCCGCGGGCCAGGGTGGTCTCGGCGAGCTCGGTGACCGTCTCCCAGTCGCCGAGCTCCTCCAGCTGCGGCCGCAGGCGGGCGAGCAGGCCGCGCACCACGTCGGCGGCCGGGCGCGGCCGGGGGTGCAGGGCGCCGTCGAGCAGCTCGCGGGTCAGGCCGCCGCGGGCCGCCTGCCACATCGCGGCGCGGTGCAGGGGCGCCGGCGCGGGCACGTGCGGGCGACCGGCCGCCACGTCGAGCTCGGCGGCGCGGACCATCGCCCGGAACAACCCGGCGATGAGGACCGCGTCGTCCACCAGCGGGCAGGCGTCGCAGACGCGCAGCTCCAGGGTGGGCGCGTGCGACGAGGGCCGGACGTCGAAGTAGGCCATCTTCGCGTCGGCGATGACCCCCGACCCGATGAGGTCGGCCACCAGCGCGTCGTACTCGGCGGCGCTGGCCAGCGGGCCCGTCGCGCCGGCGGTGGGCCAGCGCTGCCAGATGATCGTGCGGATGCTGCTGTAGCCGGTGTCGGAGCCGTTCCAGAACGGCGAGCTGGCGGAGAGGGCGAGCAGCACGGGCAGGTCGCGGGCCACCCGCTGGGCGATCTCCACGGCGAGGTCGCGGTCGGAGACGCCGACGTGCACCTGGGTGCCGCAGATCAGCTGCTCGTCGACCAGCAGCCGGTACTGCTCGTGCATGCGGCCGTAGCGGCCGGTGGCGGTCAGCTCGAAGTCGGCGAAGGTGGAGCGGGGCGCCGTCCCGACGGCGGCCACGCCGAGCCCCTCGCGGCCGGCGACGGCGACCAGCTCCTCCCGCAGCCGCAGCAGCTCCGCGCGCAGGTCGGCCAGGGTGGTGACCACCGCGGTGTTGGTCTCGACGGTGGTCCGCTGGATCTCCGCGGCGTAGGACGAGCTGGGCAACCGGCTGAGCAGCCGGGGCGCGCGTGCCGACAGCTCCCACCGGTCGAGGTCGATGAGGTGGAGTTCCTCCTCGGCGCCGAGCGTCAGCTCTGCGGCCATCCGAGGACGCTAACGGGCCGCGTGTTGCATCGGTGGGTCCCCGGCGTTCCCGTTCGGGGAAACCGGCGGCCACCGGCACCGCGCCGTCCGGAAACCGCTGGTCCCGGCGTCGTCGCCCTGCCAGGCTGCCGCGGTGCAACGGGGATGGACGACGTACGGACCGGCGGCCCAGGACGGCGCGGCGCCGGTCGACGACCGGCCGCTGGAGCTGGCCGACATCGGCAAGCTCGCCCGCCGCGGCGTGCGGGCGGTGACCCGCGCGGCGCGGGCCGACGACCGGGCCACCCTCGCCGGGCTGCTCGGCGAGCACCTGGGCGACGCCGCGGGCGGGGACGTCGTCGAGGAGACCTGGCCCGGCTACGAGCACGTCAACGTGCAGTCCGGGCTGGACGCCTGGCTGGCCGCCGACGGGCGGACCAGCGAGCTGGTCGGGATCGTCAACTTCCGGCACCGCCCCTTCGGCCTGGCCGAGCTGCTGGCGATGGACGGGCAGCCGGCCGACCCGTTCGGCCCGCGGCCGGGCAACGCCGCGACGGTCAACCTGCCGTGCGGTCCGGACGGCGCGACACGGCCGTGCCTGCGCTGCGCTGTTCACCTGGTGACCGAGAACGGCGCCCGGACGGCGGTGCTGGTGCGCGCCGCCGAGCCGGAGATGGGCATGGACCGGGTGTCGGTGCAGGCGCTGTCCACCGACCCGGACGCCGCGCGGGCCGCCGTCCGGGACATCCGGGCCGCCGCCGAGCGGGAGAACGTCTTCCGCGGGCAGGTGCTCTCCTTCGGCACGGAGGTGTTCGGGCACGGGCAGACGCTGCTGCAGTTCCACCGCCGGCCGCGGCTGGCGCCCGGGCAGCTGGTGCTCGACGCCGGGACGATGGCCGAGATCGAGCGCCAGGTCGTCGACGTCGCCCGGCACAAGGAGCGGCTGCTCGCCGCCGGGCAGCACCTCAAGCGCGGCCTGCTGCTCTACGGGCCGCCCGGCGTCGGCAAGACGCACACCGTGCGCTACCTCATCGGCCGGCTGCCCGGGACGACCGTCGTCCAGCTGACCGGCGGCGCCCTGCACCTGATCGCCGAGGCGTGCTCGGTGGCCCGGTCGCTGCAGCCGGCGATGATCGTCGTCGAGGACGTCGACCTCATCGCCGAGGACCGCGGCATGCACCCCGGCCACCACCCGCTGCTGTTCCAGCTGCTCAACGAGATGGACGGCCTCGCCGAGGACGCCGACGTCGTCTTCCTGCTCACCACCAACCGGGCCGACCTGCTCGAGCCGGCGCTGGCCGCCCGCCCCGGCCGGGTCGACCAGGCCGTCGAGCTGACGCTGCCCGACCGCGACGCCCGCCGGGCGCTGTTCGACCTCTACCGCGGCGAGCTCGCGATGGACCTCTCGGGCCTGGACGACGTCCTGGACCGCACCGACGGCGTCACGGCGTCGTTCCTCAAGGAGCTCATCCGCCGGGCCGCGCTGTTCGCCGCCGAGCGCACGGGGGACGGCGCGCTGTCGGTGTCCGCCGCCGACCTGACCAGCGCACTCGACGAGCTGCTCGACACCCGCAACGCGATGACCCGCACCCTGCTCGGCGCCGCCCGCACCGTGTGACGGCGCCCTGAGCAGGGACGCAGGACCCTGGTGCACCGGGCGTGTCGCGGTACGAGGATGTTCCGTCTCGGTTCCTCGAGACATGGGGTCCTCCTGTGCCGGACCCGGCAGAGCACGAGCGTCCGCGGACCGGCCTCAGCGGCGGCCGGCGTAGAGGCGCACCGGCGCGGCCCAGCTGCGCGGCACCTCGGCGACGTCGGTCAGCCCGGCGTCGCGGAGCAGGTCCAGCAGCTCGGCCGGCTGCCAGGGGTGCCCGCCGCTGCGCACCGTGCGCAGGTCGGTGAGCAGCTGCCCGAGCCGGTCCGGGCCGCCGGCGAACGTGCCGGCCAGCAGCCAGCCGCCCGGACGCAGCGCCCGGCACGCTGCCTCCAGCACCTCCGGGACGACGTCTCGCCGCAGGAACGGCATGGGCAGCCAGACCACGTCGTAGGCCTCGGTCTCGTCGAGGGTCGCGGCGTCCTGCAGGCGCAGGTCGATCCGGTCGGTCAGCCCGGCGTCGGCGCGGTTGACCTTGGCCAGGTCGAGCGCCGGCTCGAAGAGGTCGATCCCGGTGACGTGCAGGTGCGGATAGGCCTGCGCCAGCGCGATCGCCAGCCACCCGGTGCCGGTGCCGACGTCCAGCAGCGTCGAGCCGGGGCGGGCGAGCGCCTCGGCCAGCCCGGGCAGCGCCGGCTCGGCGGCCCGGACGGCGCCGGCGATGCCCATCGACAGCCGGCCGATGCTCTGCAGCAGCCGCTCGTCGACGCGGTCCCAGCCTCCGGACCGCCCGGGGTCGTCCACGAGGTCGACGGCCTGCCGCAGCCAGGTGCGGGCCAGCCCCACCACCTGGGCCGCGGGGACCGGGGCGACGGCGTTCCCGCCGAGCAGCTCGGCGGCGACGTCGGCGAGCACGGCGCGCACCGCCGGGTCGGCCGGCAGGCCCTCGGTCTCGATGCGGACGTGGGCGGCGAGTGCGGCCAGCGCGTCGGTGGCCACGCCGAGCTCCACCGCCCGGGTCATCAGTGCGTCGGCAGCCATGGCCGGCCCTCCGCGGCGGCCCCCGGGTGCGGGGACGGGGGCCCAGCCTCCCGCCGTCCGCACGCCTCGGGCAACGCCCTAGGACCCTGGACGCGCCCGTGCGACCCCGCACAGCCTGGGAGGACATAACCCGGCGTGGAGGAGGCCGTCATGAGCCGCAGGGACATCGAGGTCCTGAACGACACGTTCGTGCAGGGTGTCGAGAAGCGCGACGCCGCGATGATGGGGTCGGTCTACGCGCCGGACGCCCGGCTGCTGCCGCCGGGAGCGCCGGCGGTGGACGGCGCGGACGCGATCACCGACTTCTGGAAGCAGGTGCTCGACCAGGGGGTCGACGGCGGGTCGCTGACCACGCTGTTGGTCGAGGAGCGCGACGACCTGGCCGTCGAGGAGGGGCAGTTCCAGATCAGGGCGGGCGGTGCGGTCGTCGAGTCCGGCAAGTACGTCGTCGTCCACCGGCGGCAGCCCGACGGCTCCTGGCGGTGGTGGCGGGACATCTTCAACTCCGACCAGCCGCCGCCGAGCAGCTGACGGCGGCCTCGGCATCACGTCGTCTCGCGGGCGAGCCGCTCGATCGGCTCGGACCAGGCCGCCGGCGCCGTCCACACGAAGCTGTGCGCCCCGGGCAGGGCGCGGAACCGGCCGTCGGGGGCCAGGTCGCTCAGCTCCCGCGCCCACGCCTGGGTGCAGATCCGGTCCTGGTCCCCGTGGAGCACCAGGACGGGGACCGGAACCTGCGGGACGACGTCCTCGAGGGCGTCGGCCAGGTGGACCCGCAGCGCGTGCCGCACCCGGCGCAGCCCCGCCCGCTGTCGTTCGGGGGTGTGCTGCTCGTCGAGGCTCCTCGGTTCCAGTTCGTGGTTGCGGCGCCAGGCCAGCAGGATCCGCCGCGTGCTCCGGAAGCGGGGGTCCATCGTCGGGCTGGCCAGCACGAGCGCACGTACCGACGGCGGCCGGCGCGCCGCGACCCGGGCAGCCACCTGGGTGCCGCTGGAGTGCCCGGCCAGCACGACCCGGTCGAGGCCGCTCGCCTCGAGCCACTGGACGACGGCGTCGGCGAACTGCGGGACGTCCATCGGGTGCGGCGGTTCTCCGCTGCCGGAGAAGCCGGGCAGCTCGACCAGGTGCGCACGGGTCCAGCGGCCCAGCTCGCACACAGCCGGCTGCAGGTAGTTGGCCACGGCCAGGCCCGGGACGACGACCACCTGCGGAACGCCGTCCCGAGGCGTGCCGACGACGCGGCTGCGGAGGACCCCCCAGGTGGTGGGCCGGTGCTCCAGCGCGACCTCGGGCGGCACGGCGGCCGGCATGGCCCGACGCTAGCAACGCGCGCCGGGTGCGAGAGGACGTCGGTGCTGGTTGACTGCGGCTGACGGCGAGCCGAGCCGTCGGGGCCGACCTCCAGGGGGAACGCCGTGGCAACGACCGCAGGCACGTCCAAGCAGTCGCTGGCGAGGGCGCTCGGCGCGGCCGGAGCGGCCTTCGGGCTCGTCAGCGTCGTGGCACCGCGCGCGGTCGCCCGCTCGTACGGCGTCCCGATCACGCCGGCCGGCCTGCAGCTGCAGCGGCTGTTCGGCAGCCGGACGCTCGCCGTCGCCGCCCTGGCGCTGACCGCGCGCAGCGACGAGGAGGTCGACCGGGGGCTGGCCGTGGTGGCCGCCATGAACGCGGTCGACAGCCTGACCGCGCTGGCGGCGGCTCGCCAGGCCGGATCGCGGACGTCGGTCGCGGCGATCGTCAGCTCCCTGGCCTACGGCGCAGCCGCGCTGGCCATCCGGTCGATGGCGGACTGAGCCTCCCGACGGTCAGGCGCCGCGGCCGACGTCCTCCACGTCGAAGAAGGTGACCGAGACGCCGCCGGTGGCGAAGTGCGGGACGTCCTCGCCGGCTGCGGCCCACTCCGGGGTGCCCATGGCCTGCGCCATCTCCTCGGCGGAGGCGAAGTCGAGCTCGGCGACGAGGTAGGTGGCCGGCGGCTCGCCGTTGCGGGCGGCGGGGCGACCGAGCGTGTACCGCAGGACGCTGGGCACCTCGTTGATCAGCCGGACGTGCTCGCGGTAGCGCTCCTCGAACACCGCCGCGTCCGTCGGCTGCCCGTACTGGACGACCATCCTGTGCACCATGCCGCCGAGCCAACCAGGGCCGCGGCGCGGTGCGACACCGACCTTCCGCACGACGGGGCGCCTGCCCGGAACCTCTCCTGCGCATGGTCGTGCTCTGCTTCCCCCGGGAAGCAGAGCACGACCATCCGCGAGGTGGGTGTCGCCCCCCGGGGAGTCGTGCTCTGCGTACCGGTCGCACGCAGAGCACGAGCACCCGCGGAGGACGACCGACCCGGGGCGGCGGTGCGGTCAGACGGTCTCGGGCGCCCGCAGGTGGGCGATGGCGAGGTCCATCTCGGCGACGTCGACGATCTTGGCGCCCATCGCGCGGGCGAACTGCTCGCGCAGCGACCGCGCGTGCCGGCGCACCAGATCGAGGGCCTCGCGGGTCTCGAAGCTCGTGACGCTCACCGTCCGGCCCTGCTTCCGGTCGACCAGCATGCTCAGGCTGCAGAAGCCGGGCAGCTCCTGGAGCTTGGGCATCAGGTTGCTGCGGTAGGCGGCGAGCAGGTCGTCGAGGTGGTTGTTCGGGATTCGGGTCCAGGAGACCTGCGCGCCGGCGCCGTCCCCGGCCGGGCGCTCCCGGTGCAGGATGGCGATGTCCCACTGCGCGACGTCGGCGTGCGTGCCGCCCACGGTCTGCACGAGACGCTCCTGGATCGAGCGGTCCTCCTCGGCGGTGGCGCGCAGCGCCCGTTCGTCGGCCCAGGACGTCGTCATGATGCAGCGGCCGGCGTCGTGGTCGGCGAGCACGGACATGCCGACGCAGCCCTCCGCCTGCGAGACCTTCGGGAGCACCTCCTCACGCAGGTAGCGGACGCCGTCCCCGATGCTGTCTGGATTGCCTCGGACGTTGGTGGATCGCGCGTACAAGCGGCCACTCCTCCCGGTCGGGCAGTGTGATCGCGCTCACCATGCCGTCCGGCGGTCGGAGGGGCAATGGGTCAGGCGGTGCCCTCCGCGGCGATCAGGTCGGCCACCTCCTGCGGACGCGTCGAGCAGTCGTCGTCCGACGGCGGCTGGTCGGCGGCCAGGCCGGTCACGCCGAGGGCCTCGACCGGCTTGAACCCCAGGCGCTCGATGTGCCGGGGCACCCGGTTCTGCGCGTTGACGACGTGCGAGCGCGACAGCCAGCCCAGGCCGTCCTCGACGTCGAAGTCCAGGCCGCCGCCGGGCGCGCGGCGGACGTGGCCGGGGGAGGGGAGCAGGCCGACGATCTGGACCGCCTGCTCGACCGGGAGCTCCTGCGGCGGGGTGTCGAAGTAGTACCAGCTGGCCGCGCAGACGCCGTAGAGCGCCGGCCCGAACTGGGCGTAGTTGACGTAGAGCTCGAGGATCCGGCGGGTGTCGAGCGCGTAGGCGACCTCCATGGACAGGCCCGCCTCGACCGCCTTGCGCCAGGCGCTCATCTCCTGGTTGAGGAACAGGTTCTTGGCGACCTGCTGGGGGATGGTCGAGCCGGTCGGGTCCTCCTCGCCGGAGAGGTGGGCCGTGGCGCGGTCCATGAGCTCGCCCCACTCGAAGGCGCTGGAGCGGTAGGGCAGCTCGGCGTCCTCGTGGGCGATGACCGCGGCGAGGAAGTTGCGCGAGACGTGCTCGATCGGCACCGACTGCTGGATCACGTCGCCCGGGTTGGCGGCCATGAAGGCGGTGGTCGGCGGGTCGATCCAGCGCAGGGAGAGGATCACCAGCGCTTGGACGACGGCGACGACGGCGAGCACCTTGCCGACGCGGCGGGCGAGCCGGCGGCGGGACCGGGACGTCCCCTGGGGGCGCTCCGGGCGGTCGCGGGGCGCGGGCACGTCCCGCTGCCACGGCCGGCGCCGCGGGCGCTCGGTCTCGGGCGCGGGTGCGTACGGGCCGGTCGTGCCGGGGTCGTCCGCGGCGTACCGCGGGTCGGGGATCCAGGGGTCGTCCGGCGACCAGCTGGGTCGCGCGCGCCCTATGCGGCGGAAGCGGGCGGTGGGCCGGCGGTCCGGCGGCACGTGGGCCATGGGGCGAGCGATCTCCCTGGTCGACGAACCGTCATCCTACGACTACCGACGGTCCTGACCGCTGAGTTCCGGGGCGCGCGCCGGTCACACCTGCATGCGAATGACGCAGCTGGACCTCGGTCCCCAGGTGGAGGTCGTGAAGCGGGTCGTGGCCGGCGTCGGGGACGACCAGCTCGACGCCCCGACGCCGTCCGACATCTCGGTGGCCGGCCTGCTCGACCACCTGGCGGGCCTGACCCTGGCGTTCCGGATGGCGGCGGAGAAGACGCCGCTCCCCGGCGCCCCGGTGCCCTCCGCGGACAACCTGGCGCCGGACTGGCGCACCCGGATCCCGGCGCAGCTCGACGCCCTGGTGGCCGCGTGGCGGCGTCCGCAGGCGTGGGAGGGCACCGCCGACGCCGGCGGGGTGACCATGCCGGCGGCGGTCGCGGCGGCCGTGGCGCTGGACGAGGTGCTGGTGCACGGCTGGGACCTCGCCGTCGCCACCGGCCAGGACTACGCGGCCGACGACTCGTCGATCGAGGCGTGCACGGGCTTCGCCGAGCAGGTCGCCGCCGGGCCGGTGCAGCCGGGCCTGTTCGGCCCGCCGGTGCCGGTGCCGGACGACGCCCCGCCGCTGCACCGGCTGCTCGGCCTCACCGGCCGCGACCCGCAGTGGCGCCCGCCCGGACGCTGACCGCGCGGGCGCCGGCCGGGTCACGCGTTCGTGTCGACGACCTGGAGTCCCTCCGATCGCCAGGCTGTGAGCAGGTCCTCGTCGCCGGACACCGCCGTGACCCCGATGCCGGCGAGGCGGAGCGCTGCTGCGCAGTGGACGGCGTCGTAGCCCCGCAACGCGTGGCTCACAGTCAACCCAGCGGCCTCGCGCACGAGGTCCTCGTCGATGGGCAGGACGCTCAGCCGGGCCCATGCCTGGTCCAGCCGGTCCACAGCCGCGGCGTGTTGATCGGCGGCCACACGTCCGAGCCGGACGGCTCGAGCCAGTGCAGCCGCCGCCTCGACGTAGCCCAGCCGGCAGCAGGACACGGCATCGGCCGCCTCCCAGAGCCGCCGGCACAGATCACTGCTCGGCTCGTCGATGACCAGCGGGACGATCGCCGAGGTGTCCAGGTAGACGATCAACGGCGCTGTTCGGCGACGAGGTCGCTGACCGTGCCCTTCGTGCGCAGCGGCTCGGGCAGGGGCCGCTTCCGCTCCCGGGCCGGCTCCACGATCCCCTCGGCGATGAGCTTCTCGAGCGTCGTCTGACCCTCCACGGGGACGATCCGCGCCACCGGCCGACCGTGGTCGGTGATCGTGATGGTGTGCCCGGCCCGCACCTCGGCGACGTACCGGCTCAGCCCGTCCCGGAGCTCCTTGATGCCGACGGTGTTCACGACGACCTCCTGGTGGCCACGACCGGATGGCCGATGGTAGCCACTTTCTGCCGCTCGGGCACCGAGCCGGCGGATGTGCTCAGTCGGCGGTGGCCGGACCGAGCAGCCGGACCTCCTCGATGTCCAGCGAGGCCTGGACCTCCCGCAGGACGATGTCGTCGATCTCGCCCGCGTCGCGCAGCGCGATGACCGCCTGCCGCTTGTGCTCGAGCAGGCCGAGCCGCAGCCGCCGGTCCAGCTCCCGCTCGTCGGCGGCGCCGTCCCCGTCGGGGGAGAACTCCACCTCCAGGTCGCGGGCGTGCCGCTCGTACTCGGTGCGCACCCGGTCGAGCAGGTCGCCGTCGACCCCGAGCCGCTCGGCGACGCGGGGAAGGGCGTCGAGCGCGGCCTCGGTGGCGCGGGTGCGGGCCAGGCGGAGCTCCTCGCCGCGGGCGGTGTCCTCGGGCAGCCGGGCCCAGCGGACGACGGCCGGCAGGGTCGTCCCCTGCACGACGATGGTCAGCAGGATGACGACCGCGGTGGTGAAGACGATGAGGTCGCGGTCGGGGAACGGTTCGCTCCCGCCCACGGTGGCGGGCACGGCGAGCGCGGCGGCGAGGGAGACCGCGCCGCGGAAGCCGGCCCAGCCCGACGCCACCCGCGCCCGCCACGGGATCCGGCGCAGCCGCTGCGCCGGGCGGCGGTCGAGGGCGCGCACGACGTAGGGGACGGCGAGCACCCAGACCAGCCGGGTGAGCACCACGACGGCGGTCACCGCCAGCGCGAAGAGCACGGCGCGAGCGCGCTGACCGTCCTCGAGGTCGCGGACGACCCCGGGGATCTGCACGCCGACCAGCACGAACAGGGAGCCGTTGACCAGGAACGTGGAGAGGTCCCAGAAGGCGTAGGCCTGCACGCGGGAGCGGGCCCGGATGATCCGCGGGCCGGCGTGGGTGAGCAGCAGGCCGGCGGTCACCACCGCGACGACCCCGCTGGCGTGGACCAGCTCGGCGAGCAGGAACGCGGCGAACGGAGTGACGACGCTCAGCGCGCCCTCGCGCAGCGGGTCGTCGAGCCGGCGGCGGACCACGATGACGGCCGCTCCGACCAGCAGCCCGGCGGCGATGCCCCCGGCGTAGGAGCCGAGGAACCGGGCGCCGACGTCGACCAGGCCGGGCTCGGCGGCGCCGGTGGCCACCGCGACCGCGACGGCGAAGAGGACCAGCGCGGTGCCGTCGTTGATGAGGCTCTCCGCGCGCAGCGTGGTGAGGGTGCGGCGGGGCATGCGCTTGGCCAGCCCGGCGACGGCCGCCGCGTCGGTGGGGGCCAGGACGGCGCCGAGCACCCACGCGGCGCGGGCGTCCATGCCCAGCGCCTGGGCGGCGTAGGAGACGGCCACCATCGACGCGATGACCAGCGCGACGGCGGACAGCACGATCACCCGCAGGTTGGCGCGGATCTCGCGCAGGCTGGTGTTCAGGCTCTCCCAGTAGAGGATCGCGGGGAGGAACAGCAGCAGGACGACGTCCGGCTCGAGTTCGACCTCGCCGAGGCGCGGGACCAGGCCCAGCAGCGTGCCGAAGACGATGAGCAGCACGGGCGGGGCGACGCTGTACCGGCCGCCGAGCGTGGTGCCGACCAGGACCGTGATGCTGAAGACGACGGTCACGACCAGCGCGAGCACGGCGACCAGCGTAGGCAGCCCGCGACCCGCTCAGCCGACGACGAAGGCGGTGACCTGCGGACCGTCGGCGTCGATGCACACGCCGGTGACCGTGACCGCCCGGCCGTCGGCGGCGGGGGCGGTCGCCCCGAGGACGGCGGTGCCGTCGCAGAGCTTCACCTCGCCGACCCGCTCGCCGGAGTCGAGGTCGACCGTGACCAGCTCGGCCGGGTACTGCAGGTCGGCCACGGGCACCGAGGCGGTGCGCCCGTCCGGGGCGACGGCGAGGTCGAGGGCGGAGTCGCCGGCGCCGTCGAGGTCGGTGGAGGTCCGCAGCTCGCCGTCCACCACGGTGACCAGCCGCCCGACGGCGCGAGCCGCGCCGAGGTGCACGGTGGCGACGGCGGTGCCGTCGGCGGTGACCTGCAGCGCGGCGGGGGAGCTGGGGCGCTCGGGCACGAGCTCGACCGGTGCGCCGTCGGGCCGCAGGTCGGGGCCGTAGAAGGCGAGCGCCGCGCCGGTTCCGCCGGCCGGGCGGTCGACGGTGAGCAGCGCCGCGAGGCCGTCTGGCGCGAGCGCGAGCCGGGTGGCGGGCGCCTTGCCCGTGCGGACGACGGCGCCGGTACCGATGTCGACGGCGGCGAGGCGCCCGTCGGCCGCCAGGTACAGCGTCGAGCCGTCGAGGACGGCGGCGTCGGGCGGTCCGCCGTCGAGGGGCGTGACGGTCGGCGGCCCGTTGACCGGGACGGTGACCAGGTCCTCCCCTGCAATCACCGCCGTGCCGTCGGGGGCGACGGCGAGCCGGGACCGCGGCGGGACGGCGGGAATCGGGGAGGCCGTGGCCGAGGCCGGGCCGTCCTCGCCGGGGGTGATGCGCACCAGCCAGCTCGAGTCGGCGTCGCCGACGAGGGCGACCGGGGCGCCGTCCGGACCGGGCGCGAGGTCGTACAGGCGGACGTCCGCGCCGACGGCGTCGGCCAGGTCGAGCGCGGCGAGGACGGCGGGCGCGGGAGCCGGGGGTTCCTCGGCGCCGGTGCAGCCGGCGGTCAGCATGGCGAGCGCCAGCGCCGCGGCGGTGCGGCGGCGGGCGGGCATGTCGGCTCCGGGCGACGGGGAGCCCGAGCGTGCGCCGGGCGGGTGAGCAGCGCAACCGGCGCTCGTGACGCTGGTGGGGCGCGTGTGACGACGCCGTCCGTCCGGGTGACCGGACTGCCGATGAGCCACCTGAGGCGACGGCAGATCCTCGACCCCCCGTCGCCGCGGAGGTGACGCCGGATGGCTCGACTCGAGCGGTTCGGGAACGGTCTGGCGGTGCTGGGCGGCGCACGCCCCGACGTGCTGGAGGCAGCGCCCGGTGCGCGGCCGAAGTTCGTCGCGCTGGGCGGCGTCCTGCTGAGCACGGGCGGGCTCGCGGTGCTGTCGGCGGCGTTCGCCGTCCACATGGCGCTGGGTGTGTGGTGGCCGTTCGCGCTGCTCGTCGGCCTGGGCTGGGGCGCGGTCATCGTCAACCTCGACCGGATGCTGCTGGTCGGGATGGCGCACGACGCGTCGCTCAAGCGCAACCTGGTGATGGCGGTGCCGCGGGTCGGGCTGGCGCTGGTGCTCGGCGTCGTCGTCGCGACGCCGCTGACGTTGCAGGTCTTCCACAAGGAGATCGACACCGAGATCGTCACGATGCAGGCCGAGGCCGCCGACGCCTACCGGACCTCGCTCGAGACCGATGCGCGGTTCGCCGGCCTGCCGGAGCTCCAGCAGCGGATCGCGACCCAGGAGCAGATCGTCGCGACGGGCGGCGAGAGTGACCCGGCGCTGGCGGCGGTGCACGACGACGTGACGGCCAAGCAGGCCGCCTACGACCAGGCGCTGGCTACCCAGCAGGAGCTGGAGGCCAAGGCGCAGTGCGAGCTCGACGGCACCTGCGGCACCGGCGACGCGGGCACCGGGACGGCGTACGAGCAGGCCCGCGCCGCCGCGGACGCGCAGGCCGCGGTGGTGGCCTCGGCGAAGTCCGAGCTGGACGCCGCCGTCTCGGCCGCCTCTGCCGCCGAGGCGCGGTCGGCCGCGCAGGCCGCGACGTCCCTGGAGACCGACCGGGCCGAGTACGAGCGGCTGACCGCCGAGCAGACGCGGCTGCAGTCGTCGTTCGACGGGACCAACGAGGGGTCGGGCGGGATCCTCGCGCGGCTGGAGGCGCTGGACCGGCTCAGCGAGTCAAACGGCACGCTCTGGGCGGCCAAGACGATGCTGTCGCTGCTGTTCATGTGCATCGAGCTGCTGCCGGTGCTGATGAAGCTGCTGCTCAACTTCGGCCCGCCGTCGGCCTACGACAAGCTCGCGGCGCTGCGTGACTCCGGTGACCTGGAGGTCGCCGAGCTCGAGGAGGACTCGCGGCGCACGGTGGCCCGCGAGAAGGAGGAGCTGCTCCTCATGGCCGAGCGGGAGCGGATCGATCGGCAGAAGGAGACGATCCGGGCGCGCCAGCGGGCGGCCGAGGCGGCGTTCCTCGCCGAGCGGCTCGCCGCCGTGACGCCGGCTCCGGCCGCTGCGCCCGCGCCCGCTGCGGCTCCCGAGCCGCGGCAGCCGTGGGACACCGGACCGATCCGCCTGGCCCGCAGCGCCGCGCGGATTGCGCGCCGCCGGCCCACCGACCGGGTGCCCGCCGGGGTCTGACCTCGCGCACGTCCTTCCGGCGCCTCCGTGGTCTGATGCCCTCTCGGGGATCGGCCGGCGGAGGGGCCGGTCGCGTTCACGAGGGGGTTCGTCGTGGCTGCTGGCTCTGGTACCGGTTCCGGTGAGGTGCTGCTCGAGGTGGACGGCGGCGTCGCGGTGGTGACGCTGAACGCGCCGGACCGCCGCAATGCGCTGACGCCGGGGATGGCCCGCGAGCTGATCGGGCTGTTCGACGAGGTGGACGGGCGACCGGAGGTCGGGGCACTGGTGGTGAAGGCCGTCGGGAAGTCGTTCTGCGCCGGCGGGGACATCGCGACGTTGACCGCCGCCGGCCGCGACCCGGCCGAGCCCGCCGCCTACGACGGCATGTCGGCGATCTACGACTCCTTCTACCGGCTGGGGCAGGTGAAGGTGCCCACGGTGGCCGCCGTCCGGGGCTCGGCGGTGGGGGCCGGGATGAACATGCTGCTGGCGACCGACCTGCGGATCGTGGCGTCCGACGCCCGCCTGCTGTGCGGTTTCCTCAAGCGCGGGATGCACCCGGGCGGTGGGCACTTCGTGATCCTGTCCCGGCTGATCGGCCGCGAGGCCGCGGCGGCCATGGCGCTGTTCGGCGAGGAGGTCTCCGGCGCCCGGGCTGCCGAGCTCGGGCTGGCGTGGGAGGCCGTGGACGACGGTGCGGTGGAGTCCCGCGCGCTGGAGCTTGCCGCCCGGGTGGCGGCGGACCCGGAGCTGGCGCGGGTGGCCGTGGGCAACTTCCGCCGCGAGGTCGTCAACGGCGCGGTGAGCTGGGAGGTCGCGACCCAGTTCGAGCGGCCGGCGCAGATGTGGTCGATGCGCCGGTCCGCTGCCGACTGACCGTCAGGCGCTCGTGCCGGCGTCCGCGGGCGCGGGGAGCGTCAGCGTCTCGCTGGCCGTGGCGGTGAGGCAGACCACGTCGCTGAGGCAGTACTGGGCGCTGACCTTGAAGGTCGTCGGCAGGGGCAGGAACACCCGCAGCGCCCCGAAGGAGGTCGCCGTCCACTCCGTGGGGGTGCCGGCGCACTGCACGGCCGGGTCCACGAAGAAGAAGTCGCGCGCGATGTCGTAGCCCTGCACCTGGGCGACGTCCCCGAAGACGAACACATCGACGGGCTCGGTGCAGGTGACCGTGCCGGTGACCACGACGGTCCCGGGGGCGCTGCCGATCTCGGCCGAGTCGAGCGTCACCTCGACGGTCGGCTGCTGGACGGGGACGGGCGGCGCGGCGAGCGCGGGCGGTGCGGCGAGGACGGTCACTGCTGTGAGGGCGACGCCCGGAAGCAGGGCACGGCGGATGTAGCGGTTCGCGGACATGGCTGCGCTCCGAGCGGAGGGGAAGGGGCGGCTGCGGGCGACAGGGTCCTCGCGGCCGTCTCGGACCGTCAATCGCGGCGCTGACCGTGCGTCAGGGCTCGGTTGCGCCGTGACTCACGGTCAGCGGCTGCTCTCCGGTGCCGCGGTCCACTCCAGCCAGGCGGCGCCGGGGTGCGCCCGGCCGAGGACGGCTCCGTGTTGCTCGCGGTCCCGGATGCTCACCCGGCCGATCACGCCGAAGACGCCGCCGTCCCGGTTGTCGCGCAGCCACTCGGGCGGGACGGCGAGGCCCTGAACCGTGCCGGTCGCGGCCGGCCCCAGGGGGACGAGCGGGTCGACCGAGATCCACTCGACGTCGCGGCCGAGATTCGGGACGGCCTCCCGGAACGCGGCGAGGCGCTCGGGCGGCAGGAACACGTGGACGTAGGTGTCGACCAGGCACAGCAGGGCGTCGTCCGGGACCTGGTCGACGACGGTGGGCAGGACGTCGACGAGGTCGCCGCGCAGGGTCGGGGCAGGGTGCTTCCTGGCCACCTCGACGGCGGCGGCGAACCGGGTGACGGCGTCGACCTCGGGCGGCACGCAGGCGGCCAGCCACCGGGCGGTGCCGGGGTCGGTGAGGTCGAGCGGTTCGACGTCGACACCGGCCCGGTGCGCGATGGCAGGGAGCCGGACCGGGGGCCTGCCCGGACCGCGCACCGCGCATGACAGGTGCACGGGGGAGCGGTGGTCGCCGGCGCCGATCGTGGCGCCGTCGGGCAGGCGGTAGGTGTACCCGTAGTGGTCCAGGTTGAGGGTGAGCCCAGCGCCGGTGCCGAGGTCGACCAGCGCGAGGGGTCGCGGGTCGCCGGCGGCGATCGTGGCCAGCACCGGGAGGACGTCGAGGCAACGGCCGACCTCGTTCATCTGGTACCGGTGCCGGCGGCAGAGCTGCTGGAGCGCGGGGGCGTGGGCCCGGGCGAAGGCTCGCAGTGCCGGGCGGAAGTCGTCGTCCTCCGGTGGCTGCGGGCGGCCGGGCTCCGGGTAGTAGGCGGCCAGAGGCTCGTCATCGAGCAGGAACCGGATCGCGGCGCTGAGCAGTAGCGGCGGGAGCCGGTCGAGCGGGATGGCGGCGGCCAGGTCGAGCAGCTCGTCGTCCTCGGCGATCGCGGTGAACGTCGCGGCGGTCAGCCACCAGCTGGGCGGGGCGTCCGGTGGGGACCAGGCTGCCGCGATGGAGCGGGCCTGCTCGGCGACCGTCGCGCGTGGGTCCACGTCGGCGGGACGCTCTGGCGCCTGGAGCTCAGACGGTCTCGGGCACCCGGAGGTGGGCGAAGACCAGCTCCATCTCCGCGACGTCGAGGATGTCGACGCCCATGGTGTTGACGCTCTCCTCGCGCAGCATGCGGGCCTGCTCCCGGGACCCCTCGAGGGCGGCGCGGTTGGCGAACACGGTGGTGCCGACGGCGCGGCCGCTGTCGCGGTCGACCAGCATGCTGAGGCTGCAGAAACCGGACATCTCCTGGAGCCGCGGTATGAGGCTGGTGCGGTACATGTCGAGCAGCTGGTCGGCCCGGCTCGGGTCGGTGCGGAGCCAGGTGATCCGGCAGCAGGCGCCGTCGGGTGCCTGGTGGTCGCGGTGCAGGACGGCGATCTCCCACTCGCGGACCTCCGGTTCGCCGACGCCGGCCCCGAAGCGCTCGACCATCGCCTCGCGCATGGGGTGGACGTGCTGATCGCTGGCCTGCATGGACTCCTTGTCCGCCCAGGCCGAGGTGGCGATGTACTTGCCGCTCTCGCGGTCGCACATCATGGAAAGCCCGATGCAGCCGTCCATGTCGCGCATCGCCGGCCAGACCTCATCGCCCATGTAGGCGATGGCCTCGTCCATCGACGCGGGATAGACCATCAGGATGGTGGAACGGGCGTACATCTCCCGGCTCCTCTCTGGCGTGCGGCCGTGGTGTCGCCGCAACGGCGAGCGTCCTCGCCCGGGACGGGGGACGACGGTGCCGAACGTCCCGCGCTACGTGCTCGTGGTGTCGTAGCCGGGCAGCCAGCGCCGGACCTCGGCGTCCACGGCGACGGTGGCGCCGAGCGAGCACAGGACGCCGACCAGCTCGGCGGCCACCCGCTGCAGCAGCAGGTAGTGCGGGGGGATCGTGAGCCGGCGCTGGGTCCGGGCGGCGGTGCTGAGCGGGTCGGAGACGCGGCGGGTCTGCTCCTGCATCCAGCGGCGGGTGAACCGGTACTCCGCGGTGCGCAGCGGCTGCAGGTAGGGGTCGAGCAGGTCGAGCAGGGCCTGCGGCGTCACGCTGCCTGGCTGGAGGAGGTGCCCGGCGGCGATGCGGTGCAGCGTGGTGGCGTCGCCGTCCCGGCCGGCGGCGAGCAGCGGGCCGAGCCGGTCGGGCCAGCCGTGCGGCATGGCCTGCGTGGAGCCGAAGTCGAGGACGGCGAGCCGCCGGTCGGGCAGGAGGCGGAAGTTGCCGGGGTGCGGGTCGCCGTGCACCCGATGGGCTCTGGCGGGGCCCGAGGCGAGCAGGCGCACGAGCAGTTGGCCGGCGCGGTCGCGGTCGTCCTGGCTGCCCTCGGCGATGACCCGGGACAGGGGAGTGCCGCCGACCCACTCGGAGACCAGTACCAGGCGCTGGACCCGGAGCACGTTGGGGACGTAGATGTCGGGGTCGCCGCGGTAGCCGTCGGCGAAGTCCCGCTGCGCCTGGGCTTCTCTCTGGTAGTCCGCTTCCTCGGTGAGCCGTTCCCGCAGCTCGGCGAAGAGCTGCCGGGCGTCGAGACCGGGCACGGCCGCCTTGAGGATTGGCGTCAGGACCTGCAGGTTGCCGAGGTCGGCGACGAGCGCCTCGGCGGCGCCGGGGTACTGGACCTTCACGGCGACCGGTGTGCCGTCCCGCCAGGTGGCGCGGTGCACCTGCCCGATGCTGGCCGCGGCCACCGGTTGGTCGTCGAAGTCGCGCAGGACGTGGCGCCAGTCCCGGCCGAGCGAGCGGTCCAGCTGCTCGTGGACCCGCGCGGTCGGCATGGCCGGCGCCGCCTCCTGCAGCCGGACGAGCGTCTCCCGGTAGGGGCCGGCCAGCTGCTCGGGCAGCGCCGACTCCATGGCCGACAGCGCCTGGCCGACCTTCATGGCGCCGCCCTTGAGATGGCCCAGGGTGGCGAACAGCTGCTCGGCGGTGCGCTGCTGCACCTGCGTGGCAACGGCCTCGGCCGGGCGGCCGCCGATGCGCTTGCCGACCCCCAGGGCGGTGCGCGCGGCGTACGCGGCCGGCAGCGCGGCGAGCCGGGCTGTCCGAGCAAGGCGGCTCCGCGTCGGCGTGCTGTCCTCGGTGCCCCCCACCGGAGGACGGTAGCGCTGTCGGCAGGGTGCCCGACCGGCCCTCACCGTCCGCCCTGGACGAGCGAGGCGACTTCTGGAACCGGTACGTCGACCCGTCGCTTGGCCTCCCTCCGGCGGCGCCTCTGCCCTTCATCGCGACCTCATAGCATCGAGTGCATGTCAGGCGACCTCTCGCTGTTCGGCGACGACCAACCGCAGAAGCCGGCTCAGTCAGCCTCTGCCGAGGCTCCGATCGCCGACTGGCTGGTCGATTCCCTCAGAGAGGCCCTCACCGCCCGCGGCCTGATAACCATGGCCGAGCGCCAGCAAGCAATCGAGGCCGCCGCCGGGCGATCGGTCGACTCCTTGCGGTCGCCGACCCGCGCGGAGGCGCTGCGCGCGTTGTCGCAACTGACTCCTACGACGGCGTCGCAGACGCGCTCGACATCGACGTGGGACGACCGCGATGAGGACACCTGGATCGATCGCCTCTGACAGGGTCACGGTCGCGCCGTCACCTGCGCCATTCTCCTGCGGCGAACCAGGGGCGCAGGGCCGAGAAACTCCGCTCGGTGGCAATTGCTCCGGGATCGCTTCGCGGCCAATGTCCTGGCCACTGACCCGCGAAGCAGTAACCCGCAGTTTCTACGAGACAGCCGCGAAGCAGTTGGCATCGATGTCGGCGATGACCGGCACATGGTCGCTGCGACCGGCTGCGATCCAGGTGTCGAAGTCTCCGACGTCGACCTTGGCGCCGTTCGCGCACTCGGCGGGCAGCCAGATGTGGTCGATGTGGAAGCCTCGTACCTCGCCTTGCCGGCGCTGGTAGTACGTCGGATCGACCGGCGGTTCGCTTGGCTCCAGGTCGCGGGCGACTCGGTAGACGTCTACCAGACCCAGGTCCCCGAGGCGGCGGGCGACTTCGTCGTACTGCTTCTGGCTGCTCGCGATGGGAGAGTTGAAGTCGCCGGCCAGCACGATCGGTCCCCTACCGGATTCTGTTTCCATCCAGTCGACCGCGCGATCGATCTCCTCCTCATAACTACGAGAGCCCGGGAACTTGGCTGTGTACAGAGCCACGAGCGTGAACGCCGCGGGTCCGCTGACGCGTACGGGCAGAGTCCACTGGGGTGCGGTCTCCGCTGCTTCGTGACGTGTCACGGACCATGGCTCACAGGCGACGACCACGAGTTCCCGCCAGTCTTCTGCTCGCATTCGTCGATTCAGTCCGGTGACCGCCCGACCGTCGGGTGTTGCCGGCCAACGGGACGGCGCCTTGGCTTCGCACAGGACGGCGAGGTCGATGCCGAGATCGAGCAGGTACGGGAGCTTCACATCGAGCTTTCCGCGGCAGTTCCAGGTGGCGAGCTTCACTGCGACATCAGAGCAGACGGGCGCGTTGCTTCGAAGTACGGACTTAAGTCCGTGCACCGTGTCGTCGAGGGGGACAGCTGGTTAGCGGCTACGGCTGCCATCAGCGACTGGTCTCCCGACGCTTGCGTACGGGGCGGATGGGGCCGCTTGTGCCTGTGTTGACTCGACACGAACGTGCGCCGGCGAGTGAGACGAGCAGGCCGCGCTTGGTCAGGTAGACCTTCCGTACCTGCGGCCTTCCTTCGTGCTCGAGCCAGGAGGCCGCGTCGTCAACCTCCATTCAAGTCCGTTCTCAGGAGTGCTCGTTGAAGCGCAACATCAGCCTGGTCCTGGCGCTGGCCGCCGCGTCACTGTTGACCGCTTGTGGAGGGGAAGAACCTGCTGGACCTGATGTGCGAGGGATGACCTTGCCTGACGCCAAGGTGAAGCTCGCCGAGGCCGGCGTGGAGGCCAGTGCTCACGCTGAGGACGCGGCCTTTGGGATCCTCATCGAAGAGAACTTCGTCGTCTGCGAGATCGAGGCCATCAACGAGCGGATGGTGCGACTCGAGGTGGCCAAGAAGGGCTGCTGAGAGCGATGTGAAGGGGCGACTCGCACAAGCGCTCCTCGGGTGGTGCGCTCGTCGGTGCAGCCTCGCCCCGGATGTTGCACCTCAGAGGATGGGAGCCTGGCGCTCGACTGTTCCACCGGACAGGTCGTGGATGCGCTGCACGAGTGCCCTGACATAGTCCAGCGAGGTGCCCCGCGGGTAGCTGTCCAGATGGCGATGGCGCCGTTGCTCGAAGAAGAGCGATCCGCGGGCTTCCTCCAGAGTCGCCGGCAACGTCCCCCGGTCGTGCCATGCCTTCGCTGCGGCATTCGCCATGTTGGATAGTCGGTCGAATCCGCCGAACTTCGCGTATCCGTCGAATGTCAGGGCGAACTCCTCCAGCTGCCACCACGGCGCGGTGGGGTCGGGGACCGGGACACTGGCCGTCGTCGACTCCGCTGCGTAATCCGCGCCCAGCACAGCCGCCCACGGGTCCACGGGGCGCTGGTCCTCAGTCGGCACGACGGAACCTCCAACAGCCGGAGCAGCGGAGAGACCGGTACGTCGATCAGAAGTCGATCCGGGCAGCATGACCGGCGGTGTCGAGGCAACGTCATCACGGCGCTGATGGCCCTTGACGTGGTCCATCGCGGCCTCGAGTTGGCGCCGGACCCGGGCAGGAACCGGATCACCCTCTGGAGGCGAAGCCCTCAGCTCCTCGAGCAGCTCCGGGAGATGCAGGGCCACAGCGACCACGGACGTCTTGGTGTCGCCACCTACGCGGAGATCGAGGCGTTGTACGGCTTGGTGTGACTCGGAGGGAAAGACGAGGACGGAGCTGGGCGTTTCCCCGAAGCCGCGGTACGCCTGCGCGTAGAGGAACAGCTGGTACAAGTCGTCCGGCGACACCCGCTTCACGTCGTAGCGCTTGTACTTCGCGTCCACGGCGAGGGTCGCCTGCCTCCTGCGGAGAAGCAGATCGGGCACGACCGTGCCCCATCGCTTCTGCCCGTTCCACAGGAGCGACCGGTCGCGATACTGGGCCTGGACGTCGAACTCGCCGGGGTCCAGTGTCCGCCTGAACAGCCATTCGACGAACCTCTCGAAGAGGCCGTTCATGTCGATCAGGAAGACGCTGCCGCGCTGGCCGGCGTCGTCGAAGGGGCGAACGACGGACTGGTTCTTCAGCAGCGCCAACGCCCAGACGTGCGCCGTCCGATACCCCTCGTTGCGTCGGTCGTACTGCAGCTGCCGCTCCACGTCGACGGCGGCGGGACACGGACCCGGAGCGATGTCCAGCAGCTCGTTGTGCAGCTGACGCGCCCGGCGCTTGACAGTGGGATCGGCCGTGACAGCAGCCGCCCGCTCCAGAGCCACCCGTAGCACTCGGTTCTCGAGCACGTCGTGGTCGAACGCTTCGAAGTGGCACGCCAGGACGTCGACCCGGCCGAAGTGCCGGGTCGATTGGCTGACGACATCGACCCTGCCTCGGACGTACGGCAGGTCGCCCCCGTGCTGGCGGTAGTCCCGGATCGCCCCCGATGCCAGCAGCTGGGACGTCGCGCTGACGAGCAGTGCGCACAGTAGGTCGACGAGGTCGCGGCTCGCCCCGGTGTCGATCGACCGCTCGAGTGCCAACAGCTCGTCAGGGCGCAACCCGCCCGCCAGGCCGACCATGTACAGCACCTGGAGCTCATCACCGGCCAGCTTGGGGACGACGCGGATCGGCGTTCCGTCAGACAGGCGCACGACCCCCACCCAGGAGGAGGTCCGGATCCGGAGCCGATCATCAGCGAGCCACGTCAGCTGCAGGCGGCGGCCCAGCTCCCGGTCGAGTGCCTCCCTCGCTCGGAGGGAGGGCGGCGGGTGGTGTACCTCGCGCTCGTCGTACTCACTCAGGGTGAGCGGCTCAGGAGGCGCCATCGGATCCGCTCTTGTACTCCTTGGCCAGAGCGGCGATGAGTCCCTGCGGGTCGTTGACCACGTCGGTCAAACGCTGCTCGGCTGCGTCGACGACGTCTGTTCCGAGGTACTCGGCCAGCCGTCCGTAGTCGTCGTAAGCGATCTCTTGCAGCAGCGGCACGATCTCCAGACGCAGGACGTCGGCCAGGGTGGGAGCGTCCTGGACCGGTTCCTCGCCGTCGAGGAAGAACGAGTGGCCGATCTGTCGCTCACGACCGGCTGTTCGGGTGATGCGCCGATTGAGCTCCCGTAGGAAGGTGTCGAGCTCCAGATCGTCCACCTTCGCCCCGTTGAGCAACTGCGGCTGCGGCATCAGCTCGATGAAGGCGAACCGTCGCCGCAGCGCCGCGTCCAGTGTCCGGATGCTGCGGTCGGCGGTGTTCATGGTGCCCACCACGAACAGGTTGTCGGGGACCGCGAGGTTCTGCCCGCTGCCGGGCAGCGTGACGGGGAGGCCGCGCTTGTCCGACTCCAGGACGGTCAGCAGCTCCCCGAACACGCGCGGCAGGTTGGCGCGATTGATTTCATCGATCAGCACGACATAGGGGGAGGGGCGGTCCGCGGCAGCGGTGGATGCGACTCGCTTCATCACGCCGTCCCGGAGCCTCAACGACAAGCCGGCCGTTCCGTCGTCCACCGGGCGGTATCCCTCCACGAACTCCTCGTACGAGTACGACGCATGGAAGGTCAGGAACGTCAGGTAGCCCGCGAGCTCGGCCGCCTGCTCACCGAGCGGTAGGCGGTCGACGCCACTCAGCACCGCGATGCGCTGAGCCTCTTCCCAGGTCAGCGGGAAGACCGTGCCGCTGGAGTTGGCTCGCACCGGAACGCTCTCGCTCAGGCGTGTGTCAGCCTGCAGCTGCTGCCACGTCGGGCCGCTCTCGATGCGCAGGAGGAGACGGAGGCGGAGTTCCCCGGTGGTGTCCGTGGCGCCGGCATGGCTCGAGACGACTCGAGCCAGCGCCACCACCCGGCTCGTCGGGTCCGACTCGTAGCACACGACCAGGTCACCGCTCTGGATGTCGCGGTCACCGCCGGATCCGGACAGGGGGACGGCGACGTGGCCATCGCCGAACAAACCCTCCCACCAGGCCGTCGCGGGGCTGCTGTTCATCCACCACGTGCGCGTCGCTGAACCGGGATGACCCAACTCCGCGTCGAGGTCCTGGATGGACGCGAACTGTGCCACGTCGTACCCCAGTTCATGGGCCAACCACCAACGTGCGAAGCCGCGCGCGGCGTAGGTCTTCCCGGTGCCCGGAGGGCCGTAGAAGATGACCTGCTTCTTTCGGCCCAGGAGCCTGGCCCAGTCGGCGTACTCGGGTCGCTGTAGTGACTCCAGGGCCAGGCCGCTGTCGGTGACGATCCCGGGTTCGGCTGCCAGCAGGCTCGTGTACAGGGCGCTGGGCATGGGAAGCACGGTCGTCGTCGCCCACTGCCGGACGGGCGTCTCGAGACGTCGGGCCTTGGACGTGTCCCAGTCGACGGCCACCGTGTGGCGGTACTCGTCCCGTTCCGGACGCCATTCGTAGGCGGGGTCCTTGACCGTTCCGACGGCGAGGATCTCGCTCGTGCCCCGGTTCGCCACGACCTTGTCTCCTGGACGGAGACGGGTGAGCGTCCAGAGCTCCTTCGCCTTGCGCGTCACCTGGGACTGGCTGCCGTTGTAGGGGTACGCGGATGCGAAGGCCGTCCGGAAGTCCTCCTCGGTCTCGAAGAGCGAGAGATCTCCGACGTCGTCCCAGCCGACGCAGATGTAGCCGTGCTCGAGGCAGTCGTCCCATTGGTCCGCATTCGGGCCCGGAGCGATCTTCACGCGTGTCGTGGCGATCTGACCCGGCGGCGGACTCCACGCGTAGAGGAGCGAGGCCATCTCGTGACCGGACAGTTCCGAGATGCCCGGCAATCCCTTGAGGTGCTCGAGGATGGACCGGTTGAGCAGGACGACGTCGCTCTGCACCGGGAGTCCGAGCTTCCCCGCGAAGTACTTGAGGTGCTCCTGGCTGTGTACCGGCAGCACGTCCGTCGGGAAGTACAGCGACAGGGTCTTGAGCGTGACGACCGTGGCGCCCTGCAGTGCGGTCAGACCGCTCACCTCTGCCCAGCGCCCCTCCGCCCCGTACTCAAGGAGGCGCCGGAAATCGTGCCGGAGAGCAGCCCAGGCTTCGTCGACGTCTGAGTAGCCGACGGGGTGGTGCCACTCGCCGTCTTTGCGGCGACGAAAGATCACGTGCTTGAGCGACGTGCCACCGCGGATGCTGCCCAGATCCGGCGTACCCCACTCGAGCGCGTACGAGTAGGACTCCCGCGCGTGCTCGGTTCCGAGCGCGTACTGCTCCAGCGCCATCGATTCCCAGATGGAACGAGGAAAGGCGCTGAGGAACTCGTCGTGCTGCCGGGTCATCTCGGCCAGCTCTTCGGCTGTCAGCTTGCCGAGGCCATGATCGAAGGCGTCCGTCAACTCCACGATGCTCTCTTCCTGTCCATCACCAGCCTCGGCGCGGGGCGCGTCTCCCTACCGCCGCCACCACGTGCACTGCGACCTCCGTACTACGGACAGTGTGCTCACAGTTCAGTTGGGCAGGCGCTGTAGAGGCGACGACACGAAGCCCAGAGCGGCTCCGTCACTTCAGCAACGCTGACCCCAATGGGCCAGGCTCGGTCCTGGCACACCAGGCCAGTCGCGGGACGTATGTAGTCTCCGGTCGGAGGGGGTTCCGTAAGCATGGGTACCGCGAGTAAGACCGGCGCCGGGGCGAGTTGCGGGGCTGCGACTTGAGGAGTGACAGTCCTCGCTGGACTCAGGTCACACCGTCAGCCTTCGCCTGGGAGCGCGAGGCGCTCGAGCATGTCAAAGCACTGCTCCCCGACGCTGAGCCATACCGCGCCTGGGCGAACTTCGAGTTCGTCGCCGACGACGGCACGGTCAACGAGGTGGACCTGCTGGTCGCCTGCCCACGGGGTCTCTACCTCGTCGAGATCAAAAGCCGGCCTGGTCGGCTGACGGGCGACGCAGGCACATGGACGTGGCGCGGTGAGCGGACGCGGACGGACGACAACCCACTGTTGCTCGCAAATCGCAAGGCCAAGAAGCTCAAGTCGATGCTGGAGCGGGCTGCTCGTCCTCGCCGGGCCAGGGTTCCGTTCGTTCAAGCCGTCGTCCTGCTCCACGGGCCGGGCATCGATGTCCAGCTAGACCCGGCCGGTCGGGCCCACGTCTACGCCCCGGACAGCGACCTGCCGATCCCGCGTCCTGGTGCTCTTCCTCGAATCGGTCGAGAGCTGCTGACTGCTCCCGCTGACGACCAGCGTCGAGGCTTGGACGCGATGACCAGCAAGGCCCTGGTCGGGCTCGTCAACGACCTGGGCATCCGCCAGTCGCGGCGCCTGTTCACGATCGGCCAGTATGAGATCACCATGCCGCCTCTCGACGAGGGGCCGGGGTGGCAGGACTTCGCCGCTAAGCACGTCGACCTGCACGGGGTTAAGGCTCGCGTTCGCATCTACCTGGTGGAGAAGGCGGCGAGCCAGGAACACCGGCGGACTGTCGTTCGGGCGGCGGAGCGTGAGTTCCGGTTGCTGTCCGGGATGCAGCATCCGGGCATCGTTCAGGTGCAGGCATACGTCGAACACGACCTGGGTCCTGCTCTCATCTTCTCGCACGAACCAAGCAGTGTCCGGCTCGACCACTACCTCCGCGACTCGCTCGACCGGCTCACCGTGGACGCGCGCCTCGCGATGGTCCGGCAGCTCGCAGAGACGCTCCGATACGCCCACAGCCGTCACCTGGTCCACCGTGCGCTCAGCCCACGCAGCATCCTCGTCATCGACCCGGACGCCGCCGTTCCTCGACTCAAGGTGCTCGACTGGCAGACGGGCGGTCACGCGGGGACGACGACTGCCACCACGACGAGCCGCGTGCAGGGAACCTCGCACCTCGATCGACTCACCGACCGTGCGGTGGAGTCGTACCTCGCACCGGAGGCGTTGGTCTCACCAGACGCCCGAGGAGTGCCTCTGGACCTCTTCGCACTCGGGGCGGTCACCTTCCACCTGTTCGCCGGTCGTGCGCCGGCATCGAGCGCGGTGGAGCTCTCCGAGGTCCTCCGCGGCGAAGGAGGACTGCGGCTCGACGGGGCAGTAGACGGCGTCAGCAGCCGGCTTGCAGAGCTCGTGGCCATGTGCACCGCACCGGAGGTCGATAGCCGATTGGACAGTGCTGAGCTCTTCCTGGAGGAGCTCGACGCTGTCGAGGAGGAGCTGACCGCGCCCGAGGACGACACCGTCGATCCTCTCGACGCCCACAAGGGCGACCGACTCGACGGTGGTCTGACCGTGGTGCAGCGATTGGGCAGCGGCTCCACGGCGCTGGCCTTGCTCGTCGAGGGAGGGGAGCTCGCTGAGCCGGCCGTCCTCAAGGTCGCCTTGGACGCCGACAAGGAACAGCGCCTCGTAGACGAGGCCGAGGTGCTGAACCGGGTCCACCACGCGGGCGTCGTCCGGCTGCTCGGAGAAGTCAGCGTGAGCGGTCGGTTCGGCCTCCTGCTGGAGCGAGCCGGCGACCGGACCCTTGCACAACAGCTGCGCGAGGACGGCAGGCTTCACCTCGACCTCCTCGAACGCTTCGGAACAGACTTGCTGCAGGTTGTCGATCACATCGACGGCGAGGGTGTCGCGCATCGAGACATCAAGCCGGACAACCTCGGCGCCCGTCCTCGCAGACGAGATCGGCAACCGCACCTGGTCTTGTTCGACTTCTCCCTGGCAAAGGCACCGATCGAAGCAGTCCGCGCCGGGACAAGCGTGTACCTGGATCCCTTCCTTGGCTCCCGCTCGCGACCGCACTGGGACCCCGCCGCCGAGCGATATGCCGCTGCCGTGACTCTGTACGAGATGGCGACGGGCACCTTGCCGGCGTGGGGAGACGGCGAGACCGCTCCTGCACTCTTGGACGACGAGGTCACGCTTGAGCCGGAGCTCATGGACTCGGCGGTCGCCGAAGAACTCACGGACTTTTTCAGAACTGCTCTCCGGCGGGATGCGGCACAGCGCTTCCCGACGGCAGAGGCGATGCTCGCGTCTTGGAGAAGGATCTTTGCTGCCCTGGGGGAGGCAGCGGGCGAGGAGTCTGCGGAGGAGGACGCCCGCGACGAGGCCGCGGCTCGCGCGACGATCACCACACCCTTGGCACAGGCCGGAATCTCCGCTCGAGGCGTCGCTGCTCTGGAGCGATTCGGTGTCTCGACCGTGGGCGAGGCGCTCGCGGTGCCGTCGTACGAGCTGACGCGCATGCGAGGCGTCGGCGACGCGACCCGTCGCGAGGTCCGCTCCCGGATCAGGGAGTGGCGACTCAGGCTGGCGCGTACGTCCATCGGCGCGCCGTCGCCATCGCCCGGGAACGCCGTGTCGGACGCCGTCGAGCCACAGCGCAGCGTGGACGCAGTACTTGCCTCGCTCTTGCCGGGCGGTGGCGTCGCCGTGAATCCGGTGGTCACCGCCTACCTGGGGCTTCACCGGCCGGGCGCGCTGGGAACGAGTACGTGGCCTAGCGAGCGCGAAATCTCGGAAGCGGTACGGGTGCCGCCGGAACAGGTGTCGCGCGAGACGGAGAGCGCACGCAGCGGCTGGCTGTCATCGTCTCTGGTCAGCGACGTGCGTGAGGACGTCGTGAGGCTGCTCGCCGACGCGGGTCGGGTCGCGACCCCCGCGGAACTTGGCGAGGGGTTGCTCGCCGTCCGAGGAAGCGCTGCTCCCGCTGAATTGCGACGTCCGGAAGCGGTTGCCTTGGCGCGTCTCGCGGTGGAGACAGAACTTGCTGACCCCGCTGGTTCCCGCCTGTGGCTTGGCCGAGCTCGTGGCCGAGTGCCTCTCGTCGCGTTGGAACCGACTGACGACGACCCGACGATGCCACCGGCGGAGGCGCTCGTCGGTTGGGCGCGCCGCTTGGCCGTGCTCGCCGAAGAACTTGCCGGCACCGATCCTCTGCCAGGCCCTGCGCGCGTGAGGGCGCGGCTGGTGGAGGAGCCGCCGCCGGAGGGCTATGACGTCGTTGACCCGGACCGGCTGGTGCGCCTCGCCGCCTCCGCCTCGACCATGGCCGCCGCCTCGCCGCGGCTGGAGCTCTATCCCCGGGATCTCGACCCCATCCGGGCGCTTCGCTTGGCCCAGGGGGCTTTGACGGGCGCTGGCGTGGATGCGCTCTCTGAGAAGGAGCTCCGCGGGCGGGTCGCTGCGAGGTTTCCGGTGGCACCGTCCCTCCCGCAGCGACCGCGACTCGATGCCCTCATCGAGGAGTCCGGCCTCCCTCTCAGTTGGGATCCCGTTGAGGAGCTCTATCGCCTCGGAGGACGAGAGGGGTTCATCTCCGCTACGACGAGGTTGCCGAGTCGGGTGCTGACGGCCACGTCCACTGCCTCGATCCCGGCCTCGCCAGAGGTCAGGGCGGCCGTCCGGGCGGAGTCTCGGCTCACCCGAAGCGTGAAGGCAGGGGGATTTCTAGCCCTCGTCGTGCGGCCACGCCTGCTCCCCAGGGCCGTCGACGAACTCGCTCGTCGTTTCGCGATGACCGAGATCGATGTAACGGCACAACTCATCGAAGAGATGAGGACGATTGCGCAAAGAGCCGGTGTGCCGTGGGAGCTCGTCGTCGCGGCGGACGCCGCAGAGCCAGGGAGCCGTGACGCGACCAATCTCTCTCGCCTTGTCGCCGACGCCGTCCCCGGTCTTCGCACACGGCTACGCGGAGCAGGCGAGGCACTGATCCTCAGTGAGGCCGCAGTGCTCGCCCGCTATGGCGCGGGACATGTCCTGACCGACCTCATCAACGACGTCGGACGCAGCGGCTCTGGCCTACGCACCCTGTGGTTGGCGGTGCCCGAGGACCGCTCGGGGGGCCTTCCGATGCTCGACCGTGAACCCGTTCCAGTGATGACTTCGAATCAATGGCTACGGCTTCCGGACTCCTGGGTGAGCAATGCGCACCGTGGTAGCGCAACTTCAAAGATCGAAGGTAGCAACGCGTGATCGATGCGCCGGTGTTGTTGAAGGACCTCCAGAGTCAGCTGCGCCTCCTGGAGGCTGATTTGCGGCTTCGTCTCGAGGAAGACACCTTGCTTCGCGAGACCTTGGAGACGGAGCACGCACAGGCTCTGGCGGTGGAGCGTACGGCCGCATCGTTCGGGGCGTGGCGGGACGAGCGGGTGACCCAGGCTGCTGTGGCGTGGCTGCTGGCGTGCGTTTTCGTCCGGTTTGCCGAGGACAACCACCTGGTCGCCGACATCCATCTTGCCGGGCCGGGGGAGCAAGGCCGGATGGCTGCCGATGCGCAGATGCACTACTTTCAGCAGCACCCCACGCATAACGACCGCGATTGGCTCCTCTCCGCATTCCGGGCATTGTCGGCGTATCCTGCATCCGCGCCGCTGTTTGATGAGCGATACAATCCATTATGGCAGATGCCGATTTCGGCGGATGCGGCATCTACTCTGCTCGAGTTCTGGCGGCGGCGTGACGCTGACACGGGTGCGCTAGTGCACGACTTCCGAGATCAGTCCTGGGAAACTCGCTTCCTGGGGGACCTTTATCAGGACCTGTCGGAGCTCGCCAGGAAGACGTACGCGCTATTGCAGACCCCGGAGTTTGTTGAGGAGTTTCTGCTTGACCGGACGCTGGAGCCGGCGATCGCCGAGCGCGGGGTCCACAAACTGCGCATGATCGATCCAACCTGCGGATCAGGACACTTCCTATTAGGCGGCTTCGCCCGTCTGCTGACGCACTGGCGCAACCAGGAGCCCGGCACTGACGATAGAGTTCTTGTCCAGCGTGCTCTAGGGTCTGTCTATGGCGTGGATGTCAATCCCTTTGCCGTGGCGATCGCGAGATTTCGCCTGACTGTTGCAGCGCTGAAGGAATCGGGGCTGCGCCGATTGGGCGACGCGCCGGCATTCCGAATGAACTTGGCAGTCGGGGACTCCTTACTGCACGGTCGGCGCGAGGGCATCATTCCTGGAATGGATGATGCAGCACTCCGCCTATCGGACCATGCCTACGCGACGGAGGATGTGAATCTTCTTCGCGAAATCCTGGATCCGGACCATGCATACGATGTTGTGGTCGGAAATCCGCCCTACATTCAAGTGAAGGATCCTGCACTTCGTGCCGCGTATCGCAAGCGGTACAAAGTGAGCGTCGGCAACTATGCTCTTGTTGTTCCCTTCACTGTTCGATTCCTCGAACTGTGCCAGCCTTCGTCGCCGGTCGGCCACGTAGGAATGATCGTTGGTAGCGCCTTCGCAAAGCGAGAGTTCGGCGCTCCATTGGTCCACAACTTCCTCGCTGGGGTAGACGTAACTCATGTCATCGATACAAGTAAGGCATATCTTCCTGGGCATAACACTTCAACTCTTATTCTCCTCGCCCGTCGCCAGCGACCGTTGAAGAGCGATATTCGGGTTGTCCTGGGATTGACTGGAGAGGCGGGCATACCCACGCCCGCGGACCAAGGTGTCGTCTGGCGTCAGATCGTCGACCGGCTGGACAGTCCAGGTTGGAGGTCGCGCTTCATCGAGGTTGTGGACCTCCCACGGGAACGTCTCGCGATCCACCCCTGGAGCCTGGGCGCTGGCGGTAAGCTGCGCTACGAACTGGAAGCTCGACACCCATCGCGGGTGGGAGACAAAGTTCTCAGAATCGGCATGTTCGGCGATTCCCACGCCGAGGACTTCATGTCCGTTCGGGCCGGAACCCTAGCGAGAAAGGGGTTGCCAGACCGATACTGGAGGCCTGCCTACAATGGCGATCAAATAAAGGACTGGGCATTCCTTCCTGCGGATGAGGACGTCTTTCTGCCCTATTCCGCGTCGGGTGAACTTCTGCCGTTGCCCTCTAGTGGCGAGGGCCTTCCGTTTCTCTGGCCGTTCAGAACAACGCTCGGGAATCGCAGAACCTTCTCTGGCGAGTCCTACATTCAAGCTAACCGCCCCTACCATGCATGGCATCAGCTGCCCCGGGACGCCGACGCGCGTCCTGAGAGAGCCTACTTCCATAAGATCACTTCCCATAATCAGGCTCTCTACGCTAGAGGCGCGGTGCCCACGAAGCCGAGCGCCTTCGTCGTAACCTTCCCTGCCGCCGTTCTGCCCATCGAGGTTGTGGGCACAGTTGGCGTACTTAACAGTTCGATTGCCGCCTTTATGCTCAAGCAGGTCTGCTATCCAAAGGGTGGAGATAATGCGGGCGCTGAGGGCGCACGAGTGGTTAAGAATGAATGGGACGAACGTTACGAATTTAACGCTGCAAATCTAAAGCGTCTACGAATTCCGGAGGCGCTTCCAACCGTCCGGGCGCAGCGTCTGTGTGAAATCCTCGGAGGGGCGGTGCCTGAGGACGAGAACGACGAATATGTGCCGCGTCTACCCGCGAACGCCTCGGACGGCGATGCACGACGGCGACGCGGGTTGAGTATCGCCCTACAGGAGGAACTGGACTGGGAATGCTACTTGCACTACGGTGTTATCGATGAGGACTTGACGGCGCCCGACGGATGTATACCGGCTTTGGTGCTGGGAGAGCGCGCCTTTGAAATCATCATGGCGCGCAGGCTGGCGGCTGGTGAGCAGTCTACGGAGTGGTTCGCGCGGCACGGATCCGCGCCGGTTACAACATTGCCCCTTCATTGGCCCGCTGCCTATCGCCAAGTCGTCGAGCGCCGGATAGCGCTGATTGAGGAGAGCGCTGACCTCGCCCTTGTGGAGCGGCCGGAGTGCAAGCGGCGTTGGCAGGCTGAGGATTGGGAGCAGCATGAGCGTCGAGCCCTGCGGGACTGGTTGCTGGACCGTCTGGAAGGTCGCGGGACGTGGATGGCAGACGCAGCCGCAGGGGCTCAGCCGGTAATCCGCAGTATTAGTGAGCTAGCCGATTCCTTGCGTGAGGATTCCGAGTTCTTGTCCGTCATGGCCCGGTACACGGGGCGTCTCGACCTCGACTTGGTTGCCGAGCTCAGCAAGTTAGTGGTCGAGGAGGCGGTGCCCTTCCTCGCTGTATTTCGGTACAGCGAGTCGGGCCTTCGTGTGCGAGAGGAGTGGGAGAGAACCTGGGCGTTGCAGCGCCTCGAAGACGCTGGGCAGGCGGTCGGTGCGATCCCGGCTCCACCTAAGTATTCGGAGAAGGACTTCGCACGTAAGGAGTCATGGGCGCTGCGAGGCAAGCTGGACGTTCCCCAGGAGAGATTCATTTCCTATCCGACGGCCGGTCGGGACGCTGATCCGACGGTCATGGTCGGTTGGGCCGGCTGGGACCATTTGCAGCAGGCGCAGGCCTTGGCGACGCTCATCGTCGAGCGCCGGGAGATCGATGGATGGAGCCCTGAGCGTCTGGTGCCGATGCTGGCTGGATTGGCCGAACTGGAGCCTTGGGTGCATCAGTGGCATGCCGCTGTGGACCCTTCCTACGGCACCACGCCCGGAGCGTTCTATACGGAGTTTCTCGAGGACACCCTGCGAGAGTGCGAACTGACCCGTGATGACCTCGCCGCGTGGCGTCCGCCAGCGCCCAGCCGAGGCCGACCAAGGAAGACACGATGACCCTCGTCAGCGAACTGTTGAAGGATCTGCCCGATCAGGTCCTGAGCGGGGACTTCGTTCTCCGCCTGTCCGAGGGGGTGGCAGACCCCGAGCAAGCGCTGTCGTCGTACGTCGTCACCCCTCAGCTCGCCGGCTCGTTCGACCAGGCGCTGGGCGTCATCAGGCAAGCCCTGTCGAATGGGACGTCTAAGGCGGCATACCTGCACGGGTCCTTCGGCTCCGGTAAGAGCCACTTCATGGCAGTGCTGCATGCGCTGTTGCGGCATGATCCTCACGCACGCGCAATCCCCGAGCTCGCGGCGATCGTGGCGAAGCATGACCAATGGCTGGCTGGCCGCCGGTTCTTGCTCGTTCCCTACCACCTCATCGGCGCAAGCTCACTCGAGTCGGCGATCCTCGGCGGTTACGTCAAGCACGTACTGCAAGTCCACCCCGACGCCGCGCTGCCGCCCGTCTACGTGGCAGACAAGATTTTCGAGGACGCTCGAACGCTCCGCACGAAGATGGGCGAGGACAAGTTCCTCGAGGGGCTCGGTGGTGGGCCAGCGGGCGCCGGCAGCTGGGGCAGTTACGGCGGCGGTTGGACCACTGCCCAGGTCGATGCGGCGCTGAGCGCTCCGCCGAATGATGCCGAGCGGAATCGGCTTTTCTCGGATCTCGTGCTGTCCTACTACTCGGCGTACCGGGACGTAGCCGCCAGTGGCGGCGCCGCCTCCTACGTCAGCCTGGACGAGGGACTCGTGGCTATCGCCGCGCACGCCAAAGAACTTGGCTACGACGCCCTGCTCCTGTTCCTCGACGAGCTCATCCTCTGGCTCGCCAGCAATATGGCCGACCACTCCTTCGTTGCCCACGAATCGTCCAAGGTGGTCAAGCTGGTGGAGGCCGCCGGTCAGCCCCGCGCTGTCCCGGTCGTGAGCTTCATGGCCCGACAGCGAGATCTGCGGGAGTTGATCGGTACGCACGTGCCCGGGGCCGAGCAGCTGGCCTTCGCTGATGGGCTATCGCACTCTCAGGGACGGTTCGACACAGTCCACCTGGACGACCGCAACCTTCCGGTCATCGCGCAGCGACGCATCCTGGCGCCCAAGGACGACGCCGCCAAACGGCAAATCGACCAGGCGTTCGAGACCGTGGCCCGCATGCGGCGCGAGACAATGGACGTCTTGCTCGGTAGTGATGCAGACCGGGACGCCTTCCGGGCTACCTACCCCTTCAGCCCCGCCTTCGTGTCGACTCTCGTCGCCGTCTCCTCGGCGCTGCAGCGGGAGCGCACCGCGCTGAAGGTCATGCTGCAGCTGTTGGTGGACCAGCGGAGCACGCTTGAGCTTGGACAGGTCGTCCCCGTCGGGGATCTGTGGGACGTCGTAGCTGCTGGCGACGAGCCCTTCACTGACGAGCTGCGGGGTCACTTCGAGAACGCGAAGCGGCTGTATGTCGAGAAACTGCGCCCGATGCTGCTCAGGGAACACGGCCTCACCGAGGAGGAGGCAGAGCAGCAACCCAGAAAGGCGTCGTTCCGAACGGACGACCGCCTCATCAAGACGCTGCTGTTGTCTGGGCTCGTCCCCGAGGTCGAGGCCCTCCGCAACCTGACGGCCGGCAAGCTCGCGGCCTTGAACCACGGCCTTCTTGCGACCCCGATCCAGGGCCAGGAGAAGCGCATCGTGCTGTCCAAGCTGCGCACCTGGGCGGGCGAGGTCGGAGAGATTCGGATCGGCGATGACACTGCTGACCCGATCATCAGTCTCGAGCTCTCCTCCGTGGACGTGGACCGCGTCCTCCAGCGCGCGCGCGGCGTCGACAACGTTGGTGAACGCCGACGCCTCGTACGCCGTCTTGTCAGTGAGGCGCTGGGGATCGGTCCGCAGGAGACCTTCACGACGACCCATGACTTCACGTGGCGCGGCAGCCGACGCAGTGTCGAGGTGGCCTTCGGCAATGTTCGAGACCCTCGAGATCTGCCTGATGCCGCTCTCGTGCCCGAAGGGGCCGGATGGCGAGTCGTCATCGACTTTCCCTTCGACGACGAGGGCTATGGGCCGCACGATGACCTTGCGCGACTCGACGCCCTGCGATTGCGACAGCTGACCGGGCGCACCGTCGTCTGGTTGCCGTCATTTCTGAGCGCTCGCCGTCAGGAGGATGTCGGAACCCTCGTCGTCCTCGAGCACCTTCTCGCCGGCGAGCGCTTCGAGAGCTATGCGAGTCACCTGCCGCCCCAGGATCGGCAGCCGGCGAAGAGCATCCTCGCCAACCGCGCGGCGTCGTTGACCGAGCGCCTGAAGTCCGTGCTGCTGGCTGCATACGGCGCGTCGCGGGCTGAGACCGCGGACCTGCAGGTGTTCGAAGGCGCTGAGACCCTGCGCTCGCTGGATCCTTCATTCACTCCGCAGCTGCCTGTCGGAGGAACGCTCAGCCAGGCATTCGAGAGCCTGGCCGACCAGATGCTCAAAGCGCAGTTTCCTGCCCACCCAGACCTTGACAGTGGCGGAACGGGAACCGCCGTCCGCCAGCGCGACCTCGCCGTTGTCTTCGAGGAGGTGTGTCGCGCCGTTGAGCAGCCCGATGGCCGCGTCATCGTCGATTCGGCGAAGCGAAGGACGATGGCGCGCATCGCCAATCCTCTGCGGCTGGGCGAGATGCATGAGGCGCCGTTCGTTCTCGGCAGGTACTGGGAGCAGCACTTCCTGCGTAAGGCGGCCGAGGAGGAAGTGACCGAGGAGATCCCGGTGCCCCGGCTGAGGGAGTGGATCGACGAGCCCCAGCCCATGGGTCTAGCGCGAGAAGTCCAGAACCTGCTCATCGCGTCCTTTGCAGCACAGACCGATCGCTCGCTCTATCGAGCCAGTGGTGCAGCAGTCCCCCTGGGTCTCGATGTCTCGGACGACCTGCTGCTGCGGCAGCCGGCACTCCCTGCCGAGGACGAATGGCAGAAGGCGCGCGAGCGCTCAAGGGGACTGTTCGGAACCGTGGTGGCGGCACTTCGTAGCGCTGCGAACGTTGCGCATGTGGCGCGGGTCAGCCGCGAGGAAGCGGCGAGGCGTCGCCCGGACGCGGCGCGGCTCGTGGCAGCCCTTCGAACCCATATCCACGAGCTGGGGCGTGAGGGGCTCGAGGCTGGTCGGCTTCGCACAGCCGAGGCCGCTCTGAACCTTGTGGATGCCGTCCGGGACGGCGACGACCTGACGGTCATCGCTGCGCTCGCGGGGACGGATCTCCCCGTGACTGAGGTGGTCGTCTCCAAGTCGCTGACCGCCGCAGCAGATGTCGCGACCGCTGTTGAGTCGACGAACTGGACGCTGCTCCGAGGACTGGAGGGCCTGACCGACGACCGCCGGCAGTCGGCTGAGCAAGTTCTTCAGCGGCTCCGGGAAGTCGCGGCCCACGATGAGCACGCGGCTGCGCTAGCGCCGGCCCTTAAGGAAGCAGTTCGACGGGCCAGTGAACTGCTGGTTGCCCCGACACCGCCCCCGGCGCCCCGAGCGACTTCTGCCACGGCGGTCGTGCACCGCGTCACAGGTCGCGACAGGGAAGCGGTTGCTCGGCAGCTCGCCGAGTACATGGACGCCCATGCGGAAGAGCTGTTGGAGATCACCTGGCGCGTGGTTGAGGGCGATGCCTGATATCCGCTTTGGAGGGGTCGCGCACGGCATATGGCTTTGGTCGGGGCGTGCGGTGACATGGCAAAACAGTCATTCTTCGATGAACAACAGAACCTCCAGGTGACCCGTGACCGACACGCTCGAAGAGATCGTTCCGATCGCTACCCCGGCGCTCGTGCGGGCTGTGGTGGCCGAGGCGCTGGACAAGAGGCCCGAGGCTCGGGTGGTCGCACTGAGCGCTCAGCCCCGGTGGCACTATCCGACTGAGCTCGACGTCAATGGTCGGTCCGTGACCGTGGTGCCGTGTGTCTCGAGCCTTGCTGTCCGTCAAGCGCTGGTGGAGCATCCTCGGCCCGCGCTGCTGGCCGTGCTTACGGATCGGCCTGAGGCCGACCTCGGGTCGGGCTTGCTCGCGCATTTCGCCGGCGAGCGCGTTCTGCCGTTGGATCGCTGGCTTGCTGTGCGAGCGCGGTTTGGCGCCAGCCGACACGACTCTCGACTGGGTGAGTGGGCTGCCGCCGCGCTCTTGGAGGCGGAGCCTCCGGTGGGCTGGCCGCCTGTACCGAGCGGCTATCTCGATCGAGACACCGCCATGGGGCACCTCGCCGACGCCCTGCTCGGCCTCGGGGCAGCGGACCTTGACGAGAGCGGCTTGCTTCAGTGGACGTTGCGCGATGACGCTGCTGCTCGCTGGCGGAGCCTGACCGCCGACGTTCGCTCGGGATTGACCCAGTGGCTCGTTGAGCGTGCGGGCCCCATGGTCCGCGTGATTTCGGCCGCTTCGGATGCCGGCTACACGCCAGACGTCGTCCCGCTAGGCCTTCTGGCGGAGCTGGCGGCGACTGACGAGGCGGAGTCCGTGGGCGTGCGCACGCGGTTGGAGCGCTTCATCGGCGACCAGCCTCTGAGTCGGGAGCTGGCCAGCAGGTGGGGGGCGGCCAGTGTGGGTGTCGTCCAGCGACTGCTGCTCACGGGACAGGACCAGCCGCTTCTGAGCCGGGCGGAGGTGCTGGTCAGCACCCTTGGCGCCGCTTCGCTGGCCGGGGCAAGCACGCTGCTGCCCCGAGGCCTCGATGGTCGTCTGCAAACTCTGGCTGCCGCTATGGACCGTGCGCTCCGCGACGCGTCCAAGGCCGGCGAGGTCGAGAGTGCTCTGTCGCAGGTCCATGAACATGCGCTGGCAGCATCGGGTGACAGCAGAGTGCGGGCTGCCGACATGGGCGTGCGCCTGCTGCGATGGCTCCTGTCCGAGCCGCAGCGACCGGACACCCTGAACGACCTGGCCCATGTCTACCTGAGCGACCGAGGCTGGGTCGATCGGGCTCGAGGTTCTGTCTGGGGCACTGAGACCGACGCACGCGTTGCCGCCTCGTACGGACGATTGCTGGACCGCGTCCGCGCGGTGCGTGACCAGGACGACCTCGCCTTCGCGAGGCGCCTGGCTACCGCTACATCGGCGGGTGATGTGGGTTCCTCGATCGTGGTCGAGCAGGTCCTGGACCGCGTCGTTGCCCCGCTCGCACGGCAGCAGCCCGTCCTGCTCGTCCTGTTGGACGGGATGAGCGCGGCGGTCGCGGTTGAGCTGGCAGAGGACTTGCAGCGACGTGGCTGGGTTGAACACATCCGGCCGGGTGAGGGTCGAGTGCCGGTCCTTGCTGCCCTTCCCACCGTCACGCACATATCTAGGACATCGCTGTTCTCCGGCAAGCTCGCTGACGGGGCCGCGCCCGACGAGCGCCGAGCCTTCCCTGTGCATCCGGGGCTCGCCGCTGTTAGCGGATCCGGCCTGCCACCCGCGCTGTTTCACAAGGCCGGTCTCGAAGGTGCCGAGGGCTGGGCCATCGCCGAGGATCTCGCAACTGCGGTGGCTCGGACGGGCCCGCGCGTGGTCGGCGTCGTCCTCAACGCCGTCGACGAGGAGCTCGACAAGGGAGACCCCGGCCGCAGGCGTTGGGGAGTTGACGATGTCCGCCATCTCGCCCCATTGGCGGTGGCGGCACGTGACGCTGGCCGGCTCCTGATTCTGCTGAGCGACCACGGACACGTCGTTGAGCGTGGGACGGAGCTTCGACCTTCCAGCGGCCTTCCCGCTCGGTGGAGGCCTGCAGACGAGCCTCCCGCGGCGGACGAGGTGCTGCTTGTCGGCCCGCGCGTTGTTCGCCCTGAGGGGCAGATCGTGGCCGCGGCGACCGACGGCATTCGTTATGCCGCGAAGCACGCCGGCTACCACGGCGGCGCCACACCCGCGGAAGTTGTGATCCCTTTCCTTCTCTTCTCCCCGAGCCTGGCTGTGGAGCTGGAGGGCTGGGAGACCGCGCCGCCGCAGCAGCCGTCGTGGTGGCTGGGGCCGTCGGTTGTGTCGAGCGCCGTTCCTGCAATACGAGCGCCTCGGCCGGCTCCGGTGCAGCCAAGCCTCTTCGATCCGGTCACTCCGACACCGACGGCGTCTGGAACCGTGGACGAACTGCTGAGCAGCGAAATTCTTGCCACACAACGGCGCCGCGCTCCACGTGCACGCGTCGACGACACCAGATTGCAGGCGGTGATTCAGCTGCTGCTCGATCACGGAGGGACCGCCGCATCGGCACAGGTGGCCCAGGCCGCGCAGTTGCCGTTGAGTCGCTTGGCAGGGTTCCTGAGCGCGATGGTGAAGCTGATCAACATCGAGGGCTACCCGGTCCTGCAGTACGACGAAGACGTCGTTCGGCTGGATGAGCGCCTGCTACGAACGCAGTTTGGGTTGACCGCATGACCATGCAGCTGAGTCCGCAGCGTCGGCGAGATGTCCTCGACGCACTTCGGCGGGGTGCTGTGCCGGACGCCGGTCTTGACGTCTTGGCCGTAGGACTGAACCGCTTCGAGCAAGCTGTGGACGACGAACTGGACACCGTTGCCTCCGGAGGCGCGGTGGTGAAGGCAGTGCGTGGTGAGTATGGGAGCGGCAAGACCTTCTTCGTCCGCTGGCTGGCTGAACGGGCGAAGCGGCGAGGAATGGCGACCTCTGAGGTTCAGATTTCGGAAACTGAGACTCCGCTGCACAAGCTCGAGACGGTCTACCGGCGCCTCACCGAACGGCTGATGACCTCCGAATACCCCCCGAGCGCCCTGCGCGCCGTCGTCGATGCGTGGCTCTACGCGCTCGAAGAGGACGTGCTCGCCAATGAGCGCGTACCTGAGTCGGACACGGCGCGCCTTGGTGCCGAGGTTGACCTGCTCTTAGAGCCACGGCTTGCCGAGGTGTCTCGGAGTGCGCCCGGGTACACCCCTGCGCTTCGGGCGTACCGAGCGGCTCGAGAGCGAGGGGATCGTGAGACCGCAGATGCCCTGATTGCGTGGCTCGGTGGTCAGCCGCATGTCGCTGCCGCGGCAAAACGCGCCGCCGGGCTGAAGGGGGAGCTCGACCACTTCGGTGCCTTCGGGTTTCTCCAGGGTCTTCTGACGGTTCTCCGGGATAGCGGCCATCCGGGTCTGCTCCTCGTCCTCGACGAAGTGGAGACGCTGCAGCGAGTTCGTGGCGATGTTCGCGAACGAGCACTCAACGCCCTGCGTCAGTTGATCGACGAGGTATCCGGCGGCCGGTTCCCCGGTCTCTACCTGGTCATAACCGGTACTCCGGCGTTCTTCGACGGGCCGCAGGGCGTGCAGCGTCTGCCTCCGTTGGCGCAGCGGCTAGCAACCGACTTCTCGACCGACGCGAGGTTCGACAACCCTCGTGCCGTCCAGCTGCGGCTGCCGGGCTTCAACGACGCTCGGCTTCTAGAGCTGGGGGCGAAGGTCCGTGACGTGTTTGGCTCCGGCGCGAGCGATCCCGGGCGTATCGCGAGCGCGGTGGACGACGCTTACATCGCCACCTTGGCGAGGGCCGTCACTGGCTCCCTCGGTGGTCGAGTTGGCGTCGCCCCCCGGCTGTTTCTCAAGAAGCTCGTGGGGGATGTGCTGGATCGGGTGGACCAGTTCGACGACTTCGACCCTCGGCAGCACTACGCGTTGACGGTCAATTCGATGGAGCTGACTGATGTTGAGCGGGAGAGCGCCAGTCTGACCGTTGCACCGGCGGCTCGGGCCGATGACGTGCGCTTGGATCTGTGACGGCAGACCTACTGGACCCCGCAGTCCAGTACCACATCGTCAACTCGCTCGGCTGGCCCGCGCTGCGGCCGTTGCAGGAGGCGGCCGTCGAGCCGGTCCTTCGCGGGGACGACGCGCTGCTGCTCGCGCCGACGGCCGGGGGGAAGACAGAAGCGGCGGCCTTCCCGCTTCTCTCGCGGATGGCGCAAGAGGACTGGCGCGGCCTGACCGTTCTCTACGTCTGCCCGCTGCGGGCACTACTCAACAACCTCGAGCCGCGGCTGGCCGGCTATGCATCCTGGCTCGGCCGTCGGGTCGGTCTCTGGCACGGCGATACGCCCGACGCGGTGCGGCGGCGTCTCACCGTTGACCGGCCGGACATTCTGCTGACGACGCCCGAGTCGTTGGAGTCGATGCTGGTGTCGACTCGCGTCACCCCGGAGCAGATGTTCGGCGACCTGCGAGCCGTCGTCGCCGACGAGGTGCATGCGTTTGCCGGGGACGACCGTGGGTGGCACCTGCTTGCGGTCCTCGAGCGGCTGTCGGAAGTTGCCGGTCGCCCGCTTCAGCGGATCGGTCTCTCCGCGACGGTGGGAAACCCTGACGCGTTGCTGGGCTGGTTGCAGGGCTCCGGGCGGTCGAAGCGACGGGCGAGCGTCGTGGCGCCGACCGTTTCTGCGGCGGTGACGCCGGAGCTGGAGTTGGACTACGTGGCGAGCGTGCCCAACGCCGCCACGGTCATCTCCGCTCTCCACCGCGGCGAGAAGCGACTCGTCTTCGCCGACAGCCGGCGGACCGTCGAGGCTCTCGCGGTCGCGCTGCGAGCACGGGGGACAACGACCTTCGTCTCGCACTCCTCCCTCTCGGTCGATGAGCGCCGGCAGGCCGAGAAGGCGTTCGCCGAGGCGCGGGACTGCGTCATCGTGTCGACGTCCACGCTGGAGCTGGGCATCGACGTCGGTGACCTGGACCGGGTGCTCCAGGTGGGATCGCCGCGGACCGTCGCCTCGCTGCTGCAGCGGCTCGGTCGCACCGGCCGACGGGCCGGGACGAAACGCAGCATGCTGTTCCTCGCTCTCGACGACGACCAGCTCCTCCAGGCGGCAGGTCTGTTGCAGCTGTGGAGCGAGGGCTACGTCGAGCCGATCACCCCACCGCCGCTGCCACGGCACCTGATGGGGCAGCAGCTGCTGGCGCTCAGCCTGCAGAAGGGGCGGGTCGGGCGGTCGACGTGGACCCAGAGCCTGGCCGGGCTCGAGCTGGCCTCGGCCGACGAGACAGCGCAGATCACGGATTGGATGCTCAAGACCGGGCACCTCGATGAGGACTCGGGGATGCTCTTCGTGGGCCCGGAGGCAGAACGGCGTTACGGGCACAAGCACTTCCTCGACCTGCTCTCAGCCTTCACCGCCGACCCGGAGTTCACCGTGCTGCACGGCCGGACGGAAGTCGGCTCTGTCGACCCGCTGGTGATGACGCGGAAGGTCCAGGGGCCGCGCGTGCTCGTCCTCGGCGGCCGGCCGTGGAAGGTCACGTTCATCGACTGGAAGCGGCGGCGGGCCTTCGTCGAGCCGACCGATCTGCCCGGCAACTCGAAGTGGTCGGGCATGGGTCAGCCGCTGTCCTTCGCCCTGACTGACGCGATGCGACGGGTGGCGCTGGGAGCTGATCTACCCGGGGTCTCGCTGACCCGCCGGACGATCGAGCGTCTGAAGATGATCCGCGAGGAGGTCCAACCGACGGTGTCGGAGGGCAGCAGCCTCGTGTTGCCCCAGGACAGCGGGCTGGCGCGCTGGTGGACCTGGGGCGGTGGCCGTGCCAACGGAGTGCTGGCTGCCGCGCTGACTGCTGTGGCCCCGGGGCTGGTGGACGAGCTCGAGCGCTACGACAACCGGTACGTGAAGCTGCGCGGCGATGCGACAGCCGGCGCGGTCCGCGACGCGGTGGCAGAGGCACGGAGTCGCTTCGGCCACGACCTGACCGGTGTCGAGCCGTCCGTGTCGGACGACGCGCTCAAGCAGCTCAAGTTCGCCGACCTGCTGCCGCCAGACCTCGCCAGCTCGACGCTCGGCCAGCGCGCGGCCGACCATGCTGGGGCTGCATCAGTGCTCAGGCGCCCCATCGCTTGAACCACTTGCGCCCTATCTGTCACGAACGGCGTGGGCAAAACAAAGTCTGAGCGATCCGCTATTACCTTCCTGCGAAGTCCTGCTGCATCTCGGAGGTTCAAGCGGTGGTCCTTCCCCTCATCCCTCTCGCCCTCATCGGCCTCGGCGCGAGCACAGGAATCGGTGGGATCGTCACCGGCGTCATGGGCGGCCTGAAGATGAAGGAGGCACAGTCGATCGCGGACGCTGCCCGCAAGCGTTATGACCAGTCGACGTCGCGCACTGAAGGCCGCGTCGGCGAGATCAACGAGCGCATCCAGCAGTACGGCCGTCAGCAGGAGCAGGCCCGGCAGCTGGTGATCAAGCGGATGGGTTCGTTCATCGAGCGCCACCGCCAGCAGGTCAAGCAGAGCGCTGCGCAGCTGCTCGACGGCATCGACGCGGAACAGCGGGACGTCGAGGCTTTCACAGGAGCGCTGACCGCGGACGTCAACTGGATCAAGGGTGCCGGCATGGCCGCCCTGACCGGAGTGGGTGCCTACGCCGGCATCCCGGGTGCGGTGACCGCCTTGGGCGCTGCGAGCACCGGGACGGCCATCAGTTCCCTCTCCGGCGCCGCAGCGCAGAGCGCCACAATGGCGTGGCTGGGTGGTGGACCACTGGCTGCGGGCGGAGGAGGCGTGGCCCTCGGCACGACCGCACTCGGCGTGGTGACCCTCGGTCCGACGATGCTCATCGGTGGCCTCACCCTGAACGTCCAGGGTGAGAAGGCGGTGACAAAGGCCAAGAAGTACCAGGCGAAGGTCGCCGTGGCCGTGGAGGAGCAAGCCGCCTTCCGATCATTTCTCGACACCCTCGACACCAGGATCACTGAGGTGAGCGACGTGCTTGCCGGGCTGGTGACGCGAGCGCAAGAGGCCCTCTCCATTCTCGAGCAGCTCGACTTCGACCCGAAGCAGCACACCGCCGAGTTCCAGCGCGCGCTCTCGCTGACGTTCGCGGTGCGTGACGTCTGCAAGGTGCCGCTGATCGGTGACGACGGGCAGATGAACGCAGACATGAACCGGCTGATGCTGAAGTACAAGGAGATGAAGTGACTGCCGCCAAGAAGCCGGTGGAAGGCACTGTGTTGCCGCCCGCGGCGAAGTCCGCTCTGCCCGGTGTAGACGCGCTGAGCGCCCTCAACAACGTCGTCGACGGGACGCTCGAGTTCCTGCGGGTGCGCGAGGAGGAGCGCACCAAGCGCGCCAACATCGACGCGTACGCGACGGTCGAGGTCACCCGTATCAAGGAAGCCGGCGCCTTCCTCAAGCAGTACTTCGAGCACGTCTTCGCGGAGCGTTCGCGGACCATCGACGGGCTCTTCGAGCACCTCGACGACGCGATGACGCGAGGCGACGGGACGGCGGCCACGGCGGCGCTGCAGGGCATCGTCGACCTGGCAAAGTCCTCACCGCTGGCCGACATCGGCGACCTGACCCAGGTGCGGAAGGCGCTCGACGACCCCGACCACGTCTGGGAACTGTAGCCAGGGAAGGCGGCGCAGCACCGCCAGGACAATCAGCGGAAGTGACGGTGTCGCGTCCGAATGCCGTCACGCTGACGAGCCGGCTGGTCGTTCAGCGGTATCAGGCCTACGAGGCGCCCGTGGGATGCGTCCGCAGTGTGCTCGGGGCGACAGGACCTGCTGTCACCCCGTCCACCCCAGCATGTGCCACTTGTGCCGACCGGCGAACCAGCGACCCGTCACTCGAGACCGCCGGTAGGTGCCCAGGTGTCCTAAGGGCGCGACCGTCACGTGCACCTGCCAGGACCGGCCGTCCGGTCGGTCGGGGAGGTGAGCACCTAGACGGGCCAGAGTGCCGTACCAGCCCGCGTATCGGTCCAGGAGGAGACTCGCCTCTCGTTGGGGCGCCGTGGGCGGGTCGTGGATGATGCGGCCGGTCAGCGGCGGGAGGCCTCCGAACTCCGGACCGCCGAGGAGGTGGTCGAGGACGTGGCCGAGGTGCAACGGATCCCCGCCGCCGTCCGCGGCGAGGTGCCACCGTTCCTCGGACTCGACCCGAGGCATGGGTGTGGTCGGTCCCAGCGTGGTCGCAGTCGCCGAAGCGATGGCGTGGCTGTAGTGCTCGATTTGTTGCGATCTCTGCGCCCAGGCGGTCAAGCCGAGCACGTCACGCCCCCACCAACGGTTCAGCAGGTTCAGGGCTGCATCCTCGTCGGGGCATCCCGCTTCGACCCACCTCTGTACACCGACCTCTGGCCGAGGCCATCCCAGGACGCCGTAGGTCAGCGTTAGCAAGGGTGCCCAGAACGCGATGCGCGTGGCGAGGTCGTCCTCACCGCGCCAGGGCGGCGGGGGAGGGGCCCATGGGCCGTCCGGATCGGCGAGGCCGCGCCAGAGGGTTGGAACCTCCCATGTCCACGGGCCCTGATCACCGAAGTGGTGGGCCGAGATGGGCGTGTACTCCCAATCGCGTTCAGTCATGACCAGATCCCCGTGAGCGGTAGTGGATCGCCTTTAGGCGACCGAGACGACGTGACAGAGGTCAGTTGGTAGCTGGCTCAGGACCGCTGGGGTCCCTCTGTTCCAGCCCCTCACCTGACTGCAGTCCGACCTTTACACGGGTCCTGAGCCAAAGGCGTCAACAAGCGACCGGAGGAGAGCCTGAGTCTCGGCATCCGTGGAGAAGAGCAGAGTCCCACGCATTCCGCGGCTGAGAAGGACCTTGTAGACGTTCCTCACCAACGCGTCGAACTCCTGGTCGCTGACGCGCTTGGTGTTCCGGAAGTCCGGATCCCGGTTGGCAGACCGAACGGTCACCCATCGGTCGGTGCGCCACACGACGTCCGGTCCGATGAGCACGCCGTTCCAGTCGTACTCGAAACCCTGTGCGGTGTAGACGCAGCCGACCTGACCGAAGCCGGCCGGCTCGCTGGCCCACAGCGCGGATGGGGGAGCGCCGCCGACCGACCGATCTCCCTTGAGGTTCCAAGGCCGTGCCCAGTCACCGATCTGCACGTCGGGTACCAGGGAGCCGTCCTTGCGGGGATCGCTCCACGGCCAGCAGTAGCCTGCCGCCATCCGAGCGCCGTAGTGCTCGTCGAGCTTGGCCTGCAGGGCGGACTCCATGGCGGACGGTGACTCCACCACCCGTACCTCGAAGTTCGGGTCGCCGTCCCACGGCACCGGGCCGCCAGGCTTGAGGCCAAGTAGCCGCTCTACCCAGTCGATGTAGGCCTCCGAGCCGCCACAGCGGTACTGGGCGCTCAGGTCGACATGGTGGACGGCGAGGCCTCGCTCCCGGGCGGCCTTCTCGATGTCCTCGACCGTCCCGAGCTCGCCCGGCCGCACGACCTGGTTCTGGTCGAGCAGGAACACCGGCACGCGCGCCGCGTCGATCAACTCATCGACCTGCGCCTTGCTGGTCCGCTGATCGGCTCGCGTCCACCGGTTCGCCGAGGTCTCGCGCAGCCGGTGCGCCTCATCGGCGATGAGGACGTCGAAGCCGTTCTTGTCGGCGTCCATGAAGCTGTTGAAGTACTTGAACAGGGACTGGACCTGACGGGAGCCGCTGCCCGCCACCTTGCGCAGCGTCTGGGTGAAGGAGCGGGATCCCGTGGCGTGGATCGCCGACCGCCCTCGCCGGTTCAGCTCCCCGAGCAGCGACAGTGCAATGACGCTCTTCCCGCTCCCTGGGCCACCCGAGACGATGACGACGCTCTTGTGGTCGCCGGCGCGAGCCTTCTCCACCTCGTGCATCACCAGGTCGAAGGCGACGCGCTGCTCGTCGAGCAGGACGAACTGCTCTCTGCGGCGGACCTCCTCCGCGGCGACGGCCATCAATTGCTTGCTGGGCGCGATGGCGGAGTGCAGCAACCGGTCCGCGTAGACGCTCCCGTCGATGGGCGCGAGCCGGCTGCGCAGGAAGTCGAGCCACTCACCGCGGTTTTGCCCGGTGAAGAGCCGGCCGAGTTCGTCCTGCGGGTAGTTGTAGAGCCCGCCGACCTTGGCCGACGTCGCGTTGTGGAGGTAGGCCGCGCCGGCCAAGACGTCCGTCGTCCCGTGCAGGACGGTGGTGAAGTCGAGCAGGTACTCGCCGTACGACCGCACCTGCGCGACCGGGTGCAGGATCGGCCGAGGTCCGTACGACGGCTGGACGACGAGTTCGACGTCGTCCTCGAATTCCTGAGCCTCGGTCCACTGCTTCAGCTCGACGAGGACGTAGGAAGGGCCGTCACGGCGCGAATGCCGGCCGGCGAGGACGACGTCGATCCGCTTGCTGCTCAACGGGAGCTGGTACTCGAGCAGGACGTCGATCTGGCCCAACCCGGCCTGCAGGAGGTCGTCGGCGAGTACACGGAGGCTCGCATCCCAGGAGCGGATTTCGGCGGCCGAGGCCTGGCGCTTCATCTGGAAGGACATCTGCTCGGCGAGAACGGCGCCGATCCGACCCTCTCGGGCCAGGTCGGCGAGGCCTCGCGCGGAAGTGCGCAACAGGGGCAAGGACAGTCTCCGGGCAGCACGAATCGACTCGTGCGGGTGGAGGCGTGTCCGCAGTGCGGAAGCCTGTCGGGCCGCGTATCTCGACAGTAGATGGCATCGACGCCAGGGCTCGTGGCGATACTCGGCCCGTGTCAGACATCGAGGACCTCACCGGCCGCATGCGCCACTTCACCGAGGCCCGCGACTGGATGCGGTTCCACGACCCCAAGTCGCTGACGCTCGCGCTGGTCGGCGAGGTGGGGGAGTTGGCCGAGCTCCTGCAGTGGCTGCCCCACGAGGAACAGGCGGAGGTCGTTCGCGCGCAGCCCCTGCAGGGTCGGCTGGCGGAAGAGATGTCCGACGTCCTGCTGTACCTGCTGCGCCTGGCGGACGTGGTCGGTGTCGACCTCGCCGAGGCCGCTGCGTCGAAGCTCCGGGGGAACGAGGAGCGCTTCCCACCGGAAGACCACCGGAGCGTGGCGCCCTCCAAGGCGTGAACTCGCCCGTGCGGAGTGTCATCGCCTCGTGAGCGCCGAAGCTTCCGCATAGTGGAGGGGTCGGCGTGGAGAAGCGTTGGCATCGCGAGCACGGCCCAACGGGCTTCCGTCAGGACATGCCCTCACCCGCTGCGAACACCGGACGGCGCGGATGAGTGACGCATTGGGTCGGCTCGATCTCCTTCGAGCAGCGGGACAACTGGGAGATCTGCAAGCGCACATCTCTCTTCGGCTCGAACACACCGACAGCGCTCGGTGTCCGCGAAGGCGACGAGCTGTTCATCTGGGGTTCCCAGCGGGGCTGGCTCGCTCGGTGCCGGGTCACTGCTGACGCGCGCCGTCCAGGCGGGGTCGACGACGTCCCGTGGCCGGACCCTGAGCGGTACATCGCGCTCATCCCCATTGAGGTGCTCGGCGAGCCCGAGGTACCCCTGGCGATGTCCGGCTCGGAGATCGAGCGCACCCTCGGGATAGGCACCATCCAGCTGCCGCGCTTCCCACGCCTCGATGCCCAGCACGCTGAGCGGCTGACCGTGCTGCTCTCGGACGGCTACCGGTCCCACGGCCAGCTGAACGCCGTCGCGCCCGCGCAGCCGTCGGCGACTGATCACCCGCTCCTCCAGGCGCTCGACGACCTAAAGGTCGACCGTCAGCTGGGCCGGCCAGCGCCGTACCAGCAGCTCGTCCTCCTGTGGGCCATCGCTGAAGCGGTTCTGGGTGGTGACCGCTTACGGTCGTTCTCTTCCGCGGGTGACGAGTTGCGAGTTCTCCTTGCGCCCTTCGCGGTGGGCGAGAGCGCGCCGGACCCCGAGCTGCCGTGGTTTGCCCTCCGGAGGTCTCCCTGGTGGCAGCTGTCGCCCGAGCCGGACGGTCCGGTCACCCGCGGGGGTATGGACTTCGTGCGGCGCGAGGACCCAGTCGCCGGCCTGACCCGCGAAGTTCACCGCCTCGTGCGGGAGGACTCGGCCTTCCGTCAGCGCGCCATCGAGAAGCTGACCGCGCCGCTGGCGGGTCACGCGGCGCTGCAAGCCGCTATGGCGTCCCTCTTCTCGGCGCCAGCTCCGGAGCAAGTGGTTGATGGCGAGGCCGCCGCCGTCCTTACCCAGCTCGTGGGGCGACGGCTGACGACGGTGACCGGGCAGGTGAACCGGGTCCTCAGGGTGGAGCCGCCCGTCGTCATCGTCGCCACGGAGCGGTCGCCGCAGGGCCAGCCTGTGCCGGTCTCGGATTTGCAGCGCGCACTCGACCTCCTGCGTCGGGACGGCGCCGTGACGATCGACGTGCCGACGCTGGGACATCGCGGCTCTTTTCTTGGTGCTGTCCTTGCGACCCGGCCTGGCGTGACGATCAGTGGGTCCCCGCCAGTCGCGAGCTCTTCCGCCGCGGCGCAGCCCGAACCCACCGACGTCCCTGGCGATGTCACCGTCGAGGACGTCCCTGGCTCTGGCAGCTACGAGGTGGGCCGAATCTACGACCGCGATAACCTTCACGAGGCGGCGCGGCGAGCAGGCCTGCCCTACGGCAACCGCTACTCCGGCATCACCGTTGTCGGCGAGCACCTCTGCATCTTCTGGAATCCGTTCAAGCGGCTCTACGCCAACCGCTGGATCGAGGAGCCGCGGGAATTCACGTATTCCGGTGAGGGCAGTAGCGGGGACCAGACGGAGACGGGAGGGAACCTTCGGCTCATCGAACACGAAGACTCCGCCGAGCCGGTGATGCTCTTCGTCAAGACAAAGCGTGAGGGCTCGGCGTGGGTCCACATGGGTGGTTATCGCGTTGCCGAGCACACCTGGGGCACCAGTCACGGGGACGACGGCGTCGTACGGCGTGACCTGCGGTTTCGCTTTGCACTGGTAACACCGAGAGCCTCTCGACCCGTTTCGACTCCGCGGCTTCCGCCTGTGGCGCCACCCCGTCTTCCCACCGAGCAGGAGCTCTGGGACGCCATCCAGCGCGGTGCAGCGGCTGCGGGAGAGCGGCGCCGTGGAGCGAAGACACACGTCGACAAGCGGCTGTCCGATCCGTTGAAGACGGACTATGTCGTCCAGCGCGCCATCGAGTCCGGCGGTGCCTGTGAGCTCTGCGAGGTGCCGGCGGGATGGGTTCGTGAGGACGGGCGACCCCACTTCCAAGCGCACCACATCGACGCTGATATCGACCTGGTGGACTGGATTGCCGCACTTTGCGGGACGTGCCACGACCGCATGCACCACTCAACCGACCGTCAGCAGGTTGCGCAGCGACTGTTGGCGAAGATCCAAATGCGACAACGCAAGCGCGGGCGACCAGTCGTAAACCGGGAGGGACTCAGTCAGCGTCGAGAGGACACTCCAATTCCCTCCTGAGGATGAGCTGTGGAGTCATGAGGGCGCCACCCCGAGGAGCGAAACTGCGCCGTCGGTCTCAACTGCCGTCAACGAACGACCGATCCCGGCCTCCGTGGCCACGTCCTCCGCCGTTGACCCGACCGCAGCGCTCGGCGACGTCATCCGCGGCGTGCTCGCCTCCGTCCCGCACGAGCCGTGGCTCGTTGCGTTGCTCGTGGTCGCCGCGGTGAGCACCGTCGTCCGGGCGGGCCGCTCCGAGATCCACAGGCGGCGCCGGCCCGACCCGGTGCGTCGGTTCTCGCGCGCCGACAGGCGGGTGATCTTGGAGCGGGCGGGCCACCGGTGCGAGCACCACTCGCTGCTCGAGGGGCGCTGTACGGCCACCGAGGACCTGCAGGCCGACCACGTCCACCGCACAGCCGCGGTGGCGCGACCAGCGTCGGGAACGGTCAGGCGCTGTGCCCGTGGCACAACAAGCGGAAGTCGGCCCGGGTGCCCTGGAACTGGGAGCTCCGTCGGCTCGCACGCCGTCGGGCCGCCTACTTCCCACCGGGCGAGCCGGCCATCGTCATCCGCCGCCGAGAGCAGTCCGTCCAACCCGGGGCGAGCGCGTAGCCGCACTCCCTCCTTGGGATGAGGGCGCCCACCGAAGCCACGCCAACGGCATTCCGGCACACATAGGTTCCGATCGCCGCCCACCCCTGCGCCGTAACCGCGCGTGTAGGCGACCGGGGAACCGTCAGCCGTCGGTGCTCCGCGTCAGCCAGTCCATGGTTGGACGGCGCCCCAATTGCGACGGGAGTGAGCGTGGTCGGACTCAGCACGGACCAGGTCGACTTCGGCTTCCGCACCCTGCGCATCCCGCTGGATCAGCGGCTGAGGCTGCGGTGGTACGCCCGCAACGACCGACGCGCCGGTCTGCCCGTCGGGCTGGACGCCGCCACCACGCCCGTCCTGCATGAGCTCGTCGCCCAGTTCGGCGACGCCTGCGAGCGCGAGCGCACCCGGTACCTCGCCGAGGTCGACCCCCTCGTGGTCCGGCTGGGCCAGCTCGAGGCCCAGGTGACGTCGCTGGCCAGCGCCCTGGCCCGCCAGTCCGACGAGGTCGCGCGCTGCGCGCAGCCGCCGACGGAGGAGTGGCTGGCCATGCGCTATCCCGGCGAGGAGGCGATGACCGAGTCGGCCACCCGCGAGCGCCGGATGGTCGCCCACCGTCGCCAGCTTGACCGGGCCCGCGCGGCGCAGGCCGACGTCCAGCAGCAGCTCGACGAGGCGCTGGCCGAGCGGGCCGACCTGCAGGCCCGAGCCCGCGCCAAGGCCGACGTCGCCCGCTCGCGTGTGGTGCGGCTGAGCAAGTTCACCAACCGCCAGGCCGCCGTCTACCGCCGCGCCCTCATCCGCCGGCACCCGGAGCGCGAGGAGCTGGTGCGCCGGTGGAGCACCGACCTCGCCCGACCGCCGGCCTGGGCCGCGGTCGACCTGTCCCTGCCGACCGACGAACCCTCGGGAGTGTCCGCGTGAGCCGTCCGTGGTCCCGCTCGCCGCAGAACGACCAGCCCGCCGTCACGATCGACGTCGCCTGGCCGTTCGCCGGTCACCGCGACGCGCGCGAGGACGTCCGGCGCCGCGTCGGGGAGCTGGCTCAGGCCGGCTCGCTCGACGCCGCCAACGGTGACGTCCTCGACCCCTGGCTGGAAGGGGTGCGCCGCACCCGGCGCGCGGAGGTCGCGGCCGGCCGCACGAAGGCGGAGCTCGCGGCGCAGCGTGAGGTCGGCCGGCTCGAGGCCGAGGTGCTCGTCGCGGAGCAGCGCCTCGAGGCGGCGACCGCCGAGGTGGAGCACACCGAGCACCTGATCGACCTCCACGAGGCGCGGCTGCTCGGGCAGGCTGAGCGGTCACCCGTCGAGTCCCGCGAGCGTCGCCGCCGGCCGCGGCCGACGCTCGACCCCCTGGAGGGGCTGGTCAACGACTGGGCGCACGGCCTCGTGACCAAGGGACTGCTGTTCCTGGCCGCGGTCGGTGACGTGGCCACCTTCTACATCGTCCTCGCCAAGGCGTACCGCGAGTCCGGCGAGTTGATCATCGGCGCGCTCACGCTCGCCTTCGCGGCCGCATCCGTCGGTCTCATGCACGGGATCGGCCGCGCGGTGAAGGACCTCCGCGAGGCGCGGGGTGGCATCGGCCGGGTGGCGATCACCCTGATGGCCCTCGGCTGGCTGACACTCGGTGGCGTCGCCTTCGTCTTCCGCCTCAACGCGGAGGACTCCGGTACGACGACCGGGGGCTTCGGGACCGCCACGGCGACGACCACGGGCACCGACCCGCTGCTGTCGGCCGCGCTGCTGGCGGGCTTGTTCCTGGCGTCCGGGCTGCTCGCGTACTACTCCGGCTTCTCCACCCACCACCCGCGCATGAAGACCTACCTGTCGCTGCGCAAGCGGCTGCCGAAGGAGCGCAAGGCGGTTGCGGACGAGGTGCAGAAGCTCAACGAGGTAAAGCAGGCGCTCGAGCAGGCCCGTGCCGACGCCGACCGCGCGTCGCAGCTCGCCCTGGACGCCGTCGCCCAGGTCGACGCCCAGATCGACGAGCTCAAGGAGTTGGTGCGCGTCGAGGTGGCAACCCACCTGGGTCTCCCTGAGGCGACTACGGGTCTCGTCACCGGCCGGGGCCCCACCTCCTGACGGCTCCACCGCACCAAACCCAGAACGGAAGAACTGACCGTGTCGACTCCTCGTCCCGTGCGCCGTCTGCTGACGGTTGCCGCCTCAGCCGCCCTCGTCGCCGGCCTCGCCGGCTGCGGCGACGACGGACCAGAACCGACCGGCGGTGTGGCCTTCGTGGTCGGCGCCCGCAACAACATGCCAGCCGTCCACCTGGACGGCCAGGCGCTGGAGGCGCTCGACACCGCGGTCGAGGACCAGTCGCTAGTGGCGATCGTCGTGGCAGACGGCGAGCCGAACCTGCTGGGGACGAAGCAGCTGATCGCCGAAGGAGCGACGAGTCAGGCGCGCCAGGCCAGCAAAGAGGAGAACCGACAGGAGGTCATCGACGGGCTGACTTCGGCGCGGGCGGAAGACGAGGAGACCGATCTGCTCGCTGCCATCGACCTCGCAGTCCGGTCCATCGAGTCCGCGCACGGTGACCGCACCGTGGTCGTCATCGACTCAGGGCTGTCCACGGCTGGAGCCTTGGACTTCCGGGAGCCGGGTCTGCTCGACGCGAGCCCCGACACGCTGGCGGCCGACCGAGCCGAGGCCGGCTACCTGCCTGACCTCGAGGGCGTCAGGGTCGTGTTCCAGGGAATCGGTGACACCTTCGCTCCTCAGGTGCCGCTTGAGCGGCCCCAGAGGATGAACCTCGTTGCTATCTGGACGGCCATCATCCGAGCGGCCAGTGACGTTGACGTGGTCATCCAGCAGACACCGCTGACCAAGGCCCCGGCCAATGGTTTGCCCTGGGTCACTCCCGTCGAGGTGCGTGGCGGGCAGACCTGCACCGTCACGCTGACCAGCGAATCGGTGCAGTTCAACGCGGACAGCGCGGACTTGATGAACCGCGACGCGACCGTGGAGCTTCTGGAACCGCTGGCACAGCAGCTCGCCCAGCCCGGCGTCTCTGCGGTCCTGATCGGGACGACGGCCAACGTGGGGGATGAGGCCGGTCAGGTGGAGCTGAGCCTGAGCCGGGCCGAGGCCGTGCGGTCACTCCTGGAGCAGAACCTCGACGTCCAGCCGGACGCAATGGCTGCCATCGGACTCGGTAGCGACTTCCCGGGCTACGTCGAGGACCACGACGCGAACGGTCACCTCATCGAGGGGGCTGCAGCCCAGAACCGCAAGGTCACTGTCCAACTCGTCGGCGGTGCCGGCCTCGATTGCGACTGACCGGCCCCGGATGCGACCGGCGAGCCCCTCTGTAGACATCAGGCAATAGGTCGAACGGTCCCCGGTTCAGCCAACGGTCCGGTGGTGTTGGACAGGGCGACAGCGCACGCGCACGGCGCGGGAACTTCCGGGACGGCGTCGTCCGTGACAACCTCCCCGAGGCTCTGCGCACAGCACCACGGGGGAACGTTGCCGCACTCATCCCTGCCCGCGGTCCGTCCGACGGAGGGCTGAGTCGTGTACCGCGTCGACGGGCGGCTGGTCCTCAGCCCCAGTGACCTGACCCAGCACCAGGAGTGTCACCACCTCACCGCCCTCAACCTCGCGGTGGCCGGCGGCCACCTGCAGCCGCTCGCCGAGGGGGTCAATGACCAAACGGTGCTCGTCGCCGACCTCGGCATCGCCCACGAGCTCCGCTACCTGGAGTCACTGGAGGAGCAGGGCCTTGAGGTCGTCCGCCTCCACCAGAGCCGCAGCGAGGCGGCGACGCTCGAGGCGATGCGCGCCGGCGTCGACGTCATCCACCAGGCGACGCTGTTCGACGGCACCTGGGGTGGCCAGGCCGACTTCCTCCTGAAGACGGCCGCGCCGTCCGACCTCGGCGACTGGTCCTACGAGGTCGCCGACGCCAAGCTCGCCCGCCGCATCAAGGTGCCGGCGCTGCTGCAGATGGCCACCTACGCCGACCGGCTCGCGATTCTCCAGGGCCGCGCGCCGGAGCGCATCTGCGTCGTCACCGGTGACGGCGAGTCCCGGCCGTGGCGGCTGGTCGACGTCGCCGCCTACGCCCGCCGCGCCCGCACCCGACTGGAGACCTTCGTCGCCAACCCCGGAAGCACTGGCCCCGTCCCGATCGCGCACTGCGGCCAGTGCTCGTGGAAGGCCCGGTGTGAGGACGAGCTGCGCACCGGCGACGACCTCAGCCTCGTCGCCGGCATGCGCCGCGACCAGCGAGGCGCGCTGATCGGCGTCGGCGTCACCACGCTCGAGCAGCTCGCGAACGCCACAGACGACGTCCTCAAGGCCACCGGCATCACGAAGGGCACCCGGGAGCGGCTGCGTGACCAGGCCCGCGAGCAGCTGCGCGGCCGCCAGGCCGGATCGCCCACCCGGACCCTGCTCGCACCCAACCCCGCCCAGGGACTCTCGAGGCTCCCCGCGCCCAGCCCCGGCGACCTCTACCTCGACTTCGAGGGCGACCCGCTCTCCGGCGACGGCCAGGGCCTGGAGTACCTGGCCGGCCTCGGCGACCGGCAGGGCCGCTTCACCGCCCTCTGGGCGCACGACGCCGCCAAGGAACGCCGCATGGTCGAGGACCTGATCGACCACGTCGTCGACGCCTGGCGCGCAGACCCCGGCATGCACGTCTACCACTACGCCGCCTACGAGGTCAGCGCGCTCAAGCGGCTCACCGGCCGGTACGGCGTCCGCGAGGCCGAGCTCGACCAGCTGCTGCGCGCCGAGCGGTTCGTCGACCTCTATCCCGTCGTCTGCCAGTCGATGCGGATCAGCAAGGAGTCCTACTCGATCAAGAAGGTCGAGGCCTTCTACGGGCGCGAGCACACCGGCGACGTCGCCGACGCGATGTCCAGCGTCGTCGAGTACGAGAAGTGGCTGATGGACCGCGACCCGGCCCGCCTGCGGGCCATCCACGACTACAACCGCGACGACGTCGACTCCACCCGCGAGCTGCACGACTGGCTGGAGACCCAGCGCGCCGAGCTGGAGGCGGAGCACGGCGAGCTGCCGCGCCCGGTGCTGTCCGAGATCGATGCGCCCAAGCCGCAGTCGGACGCCGAGGTGGCGGAGCTGGCCCTGGTCGAGCAGCTGCAGACGAGGGGCCACGACCTGCTCGGCGACCTCGTGCAGTGGCACCGCCGCGAGGCCCGGCCGGGGTGGTGGGAGTTCTTCAGCCGCGGCGACCTGGAGGACGAGCAGCTCGTCGAGGACCGCACCGCGCTCGGCGGGCTCTCCGTCGCGGTTGACATCGGCGCGGAGAAGAAGAGCCGGCTGTACGAGTTCACCTTCCTGCCGCAGGACACGAAGCTGTCGGTCAAGTCGGTCGCCTTTGACGTCGACACTCGCGCCCGCATCGGTCAGGTCCACGAGATCGACGCCGTCGGTGGGCGGATCGTCATCAAGAGCACGAAGCAGCCGGGCGCCGTCCGCGGGCTCGGCCCCGAGGGACCGCTCGACGACAAGCAGATGCGCGCGGCGATCGTCGCCACCGCGGACGACGTCCTCGCCGGCCGGCCGTGTCTTGGGCAGGCGCTGCTCGACCGCGTCGTCCCGGCCGACTGCCGGCGGCTGCCGGGGGAGCAGGCCGGGGACGCCGTCGTCCGGCTCGGACTGGAGTTGGACTGTGAGGTGCTCGCCGTGCAGGGGCCGCCCGGGAGCGGGAAGACGCGGGCGGCGTCGCGGCTGATCCGCGCGCTGCTGGACGCCGGCAAGAAGGTCGGCGTCACGGCGCAGTCCCACGCGGTGATCGGCAACGTGCTGCAGGCCGTCGGCCGGCCGGCGCTGCAGAAGTGCGAGGAGCACCAGGCCTGCGGGGCGCCGGGCGTGGAGTGGTCGAAGGACTCCGCCGAGGTGGCCTCCCGGCTGCTGGACGGTTCGGCGTCGCTGGTGGGCGGGACATCGTGGTTCTGGACCCGTCCCGAGCTGGCCGAGGCGGTCGACGTCCTGGTGATCGACGAGGCGGGGCAGTTCTCGCTCGCCAACGCGGTCGCCGTGGCGCGCGCTGCGAAGTCGCTGGTGCTGCTCGGCGACCCGCAGCAGCTGGCGCAGCCGACGCAGGCCGTGCACCCGGGGGAGTCGGGGCTCTCGGCGCTCGAGCACCTGCTCGAGGGGCATCCGACCGTGCCGGAGGACCGCGGCGTCTTCCTCGACCGGACCTACCGGATGCATCCCGCGCTGACCGCGTTCGTCTCCGACCTCGCGTACGAGGGGCGGCTGGAGTCGGCGGCCGGTCGTGAGCGGATCGCGGTGGACGGCTGGACGAGCGGGCTCGCCGTCCGGTTCGTCGAGCACACGAAGCCTGCTGCCGCTGCGTCGGACGACGAGGCTCGTGCGGTGGCCGAGCTGTGGCGCTCGCTGCAGGGCGTCGGCTGGGTCGATGCGGCGGGGGAGCGGTCTGTCATCGGTGCGGACGACGTGCTCGTGGTCGCGCCGTACAACAACCAGGTCGCTCGTATCCGGAGTCTGCTGCCCGACGGCGCGCGGGTCGGGACCGTGGACAGGTTCCAGGGGCAGGAGGCGCCGGTCGTCGTCTACTCGATGACGTCGACGTCGGCCGAGGACGCCCCGCGAGGGGTCTCGTTCCTCTACGACCTGCACCGGCTCAATGTGGCGGTGTCGCGCGCGAAGGCGCTGGCCGTCGTCGTGATGAGCGAGGACCTGTTGGACGCCACCGTGCGGACGCCGGAGCAGTTGCGGCAGGTCAACGCGCTCTGTCGGCTCGTCGAGATGGCAACTGTTCTTCCTGAGCTTGTGACAGTTTATGGGGGTACGGAGCGGAGAACTTTATGAACATCTACTTCCACAACTCGACCTGTTCCTCGGAGCCGGAGCGGTCGACCGGCACGGATGTCGAGGAGTGGGACTTCTGGAACCTTTGGCAGCGCCGCTTGTCTCCGTGGGCGGAGTTGTCTGAGGGGGATCACGTCATCCTCGTCGAGTCCTGGCCTGGCGGCTGTCGGTTGAGCTGGGAGGTGGAGGTGACGGGTCTCATCCGAGGCACGTTCAACCGCGTGGCGGAGGCAGTGCGACCCATCGCCGAGTTCCACGCCTTGTCGGAGGCAGACGTCTGGTCCGACCCCTACACGGCCGACAAGCCGGACGAGCCCGGTGTCTACCTCGCCTGGCACGCGAAGCCGGTCAGGGAGCTCTACGTCTCTCGGCCAGCCGCCCTCCGGATGCGGCAGCATGGCTGGGCCGTTGTGGACGACGAGATCGTTCATTCATGGGGACTGGACGCCCCTGGCCACGAAGTGGCGAGCGCCGCCACGCGGGATATCCGCGACGCGGTACAGGTCCTGACCGGTTTGGTGGGGCGGGAGCTTGCGACGGCTCGGAGGGGTCGGTGGAACCGTATCCTCTCGCTTGAGCCGCCGAATGTCGTCGTGGGGACCGAGAAGTCGCCAGAAGGTCAGCCGGTTCCCATTGCGTGGGTGGACAACGGGTTGCAGCTTCTTCGCCGCCACGGTGCCGTGACCGTCAACGTCGAGACGCTCGGTCACCGCAGCTCGTTCATCGGGGCCGTGCTCGCCACCCTGCCCGGAGTATCGGTTGCTGGCTCTCCCCCAGTCGTCTCCCTGCCCGAGTATGACGATGCAGGAACCCCTTGGCCGTTCGAGGCCTTTGAGGGAGATACATCTCTCCGGAGAATGGTGGAAACGCGCAGGGAGCAGCGGCCACTCCGTGCGCTGCTATTTGGTCAGCGGGAGACTGGAACCTGCGCATTGTGTGGGCAGGAATATCCGGTCTCACTTTTGGTTGCCGCCCACATCAAGCCGCGTCGCGCGTGTTCGGAGGATGAACGTCGCCAGCTGTCACGCATCGCCATGCCAGCCTGCCTCTTCGGTTGTGATGCTCTTTTCGAGGCCGGCTACGTCGGGGTGGACGGACAGGGGCGGATCATGACGGCCAACAGCGTCCCTGCCGGCAGCGCCCTGTCCCGCCAGGCGGAGCGCCTGACGGGACGGACGTGCGCTGCCTTCAACAAGGCAACGGCTGACTTCTTCCAATGGCACCGCGAGAACTCGCTGCGGAAAAGCCCCGTTTCGGCGGAGGAAACTCCGCTCACTCCCCGGTGAGGGCGGCGCCCAGCTTCTCGTCCAGCCCGGTCGGCTGCACGTTGCCGTACTTGCCCTCCATCCACGTGACGACGTCGTGGACGCGGATGGCGGAGATCCGGTCGTCCAGACCGACCTCGTCCCGGAGACGCAGCAGGCGGTCGTGCAGGACGCCGCCGTTGGCGCGCAGCTCCTGCCGGAGCGGTTCCCACTGGGCGAGCCGCGCGTCGGTGACGTCGCGGACGATGGAGTCGTAGATCGGGATCATCCGCGGCCGCTTCCGGGCGCAGAGCTTGCTGGCGATGGTCGGGCCGACCCCCGCGAGCCGATCCTGGAGCGCACGGTTCAGCCGGCGCCCGGGCCAGGCGTCGTCGATGGTCCTGTCCTCGTCGACCAGGTCGCGGTCCGGGCCGAGGTCCTCGAGCAGTCCGGCCAACAACTCCGTGTGCTCGATCAGCAGCCGGTGGGCGGCCATCGGTGGGACGACGACGGAGAGGAAGGTAACGGCGACGACGTCCTCTGCCGTGAAGCGGTTCGGGTCCTGCTCGTCGCCCCAGTCGTCGAAGTACGAGCCGGTGTAGGCAGTGCCGCCGTCGAGGCCGTAGTACTCGCGCAGGTACGCCAGCGCTCTTGTGTCGTCCTCGGTCTGCAGGGCCTCGGGCAGGCGGTAGCTCATGCGATCTCCTCGTGGTGCGGGGGAGCGGTCTCCCCGTAGCGGGCGCAGTACTCGTCCGTCGTTACGGACGCGTCGGTGAAGACGGCTGGGTCCAGGGAGATAAAGCGATCCGGATGGCGCAGCAGGCGCTGCCACACCTCCGACACCGTTGTCCCATCCGCGCGGTGGGCAGGGCGCGTCAGGCTCGCCTGGTACGCGTCGTTGGCGGGCGGGAGCACGTGCACGATTCGAACCACCTCGGCTCCCTGAGCCCTCCGCTTCTCCAGCTCGGACGCGAACAGCTGCTGGCGCATCAGCTGGTAGAAGGGCTCGTCGAGCAGGTCGTCGAAGTCCAGGACCGAGCCGTCGAGGGGTCCGTCCGGCGCGGCGACGAGGTGGGCATACCGCCGTCGCCGGGTGGCATCCGAGCGTGGATGCGGGGTCCGCGGCTCCCGGTAGTCCTCGGTGTACTTCCACTCGACCAGGGCGAGCTCGCTTCTGCCAGTCGACGTCTTGTAGAGGAACGCCGCGTCACAGCTGGTCGCCATCGTGCCGCGCCGGCGGGGACGCCCAGGACTCTCGCCGAGGACGTCCTCATCCCCGATGTACTCGAACGTCAGCCGGCGTCCCGGCTCGATCTCGAGCACCTCGGCGATGTCCAGCACGGTGCCGAAGGCACGGACCAGGCGATCGGCATCCGTGACCATCGGGAAGAGGGCGTTGACGCACTGCACCTGCGAGGACAGCAGGTGGTTGCCGGGCCCACCCCGGGCACCCATGTGCCAGGGGATGTCGAGCTCGCGGAACAGGGCCAGGGCGCCGTCGCGGACGTGGGGCAGGAGGTTCAGCTCGGCCGATGTCGCTGGGAGGCAGAACGGAACCGGCGGTCCCACTTCGACGCCGGCGCCCGACAGCCAGCGGGCCGGCCGGCGCGCCTCCTCCGGAAGGGACGGCGTGGTCGCCTTCCACGCCGCCGCCTGGACCCGACAGCGGTCCCGGTAGCTGTGGTCGCGTGCTGTCACCCGAGGAGGCCCAGCGGTTCGGCGACCGGCCGCGGATCGGCGTCCGCCCAACCCCGGACCACCCGTGCGCTCCATGTGACGTCGTCGTCGAGGGCGGCGGCCAGAGCGCGCGTGTACGAGGGCAGGTGCGGAGAACCGTCCGAGTGCGCCCCGATCACGAGCGCCAGGCGGATCCGAGCGTCGTCGGCGGCCCCCAGGCGCCCGACCAGCGCTGAGCGGTACGCGTGCGCCCACACCACGTAGTCGAGGCCCTGCAGGACGAAGAGTGGATCGGCGTTCTTCTCGATCTTCGTCTCGGCGATCAGGACGTCACCGTTGCCGTCCAGCCCGACGAGGTCGACGTACCCGCGGGTCCACCCGCGGTCGGTGTCCGTAGGTCGCCAGGCCGGCACCTCGCGCAGGGCCTGCTGGTCGATGCCGACGACGGTGGGAGAGCGGCGCAGGACGGACTGCAGCAGGTGTTCGTCGTCCCGACGTATCGCCGGGTCGTCGCCGGCCGACCGCGAGATGACGGCTGCCTCGATCGCGGCCTCGATCTCGGCCAGCCAGGCGGACGTGAGGTGACCAGTCAGGGGCCATTCCCGAGGCGCCCGGTCGGGTCCGGAGTGGTGGATCCCCGCCTTGATGCGGACACCGTCGACCGAGCGCACGAGGGAGAGCACACGCTGACCCCGGTGGTGCCAGGACCGCTCGGACTGCGTGTGTGCCGCGTCCAGCCGGGGGTCGCTCGTGGCCAGGCCGACCAGCTCCGTCACCCAGTCCGCGCGGTCCCGCAGGTGCAGCGCAGTTGCGGCGCGGCGGAACTCCACGTCGGGCGTCACGTCGCCGAGCGAGGTGCGGACGGCGTCGATCGTGTCGTCGCGGCTGCGGATCCGCGCCGGTACGGCCTGACGCCCGTCGTGCAGCCACAGCGTCGGCCGCTTGTCGGCTCGGAGCCACGGGATCCGCTGCGCGGTCGCGTTGCTCATCTGCTCGGGCAGGGCGAGGAGCAGGCGTCGCGCACCGGCCCAGGCCACGCCGTATGCCAGCGCGAGCTCGACATTCCGGGCTTCCTGCTCACCCGCCACCACCAGCAGCGTCGTGGCGTCACCGAAGCAGGCGAATCGCCGGGACCCGCTCTCGACGCGGACGAGTCCTGCGTCGATCGAGGCGGCGATCGTGGCGGCCGGTGTCGCGTTGAAGGTCTCGCGCAGTGTGGCGACGTCGGTCAAGGGGTGCTCCCCGGGGGCACGGAGTCGGTTGACCGCGGAAGGCTCGCCCGCTGTGGCCGCCTCGTGGCGATTGCCGCGCCGCGACGGAACTCGAGGGTCTCGTGTGCTGCGAGTGTCCGCTCGGGACGTGGCGAGGCGCCAGGCAAGCCCTGTGACAGGAGGCGCAAGGTGGGGTTGCGTCCCTTTGAGCCTGCGGTGTTCCGGCACTTCCCCGTGTCACTGTCCCCGTGTCCACCTCGAGGAGACAGCACGGACGCACCACCGATGACGTGGCCGCAGCACCGGCGCCTCGATCGTCACAGCCCATCAAGGGGAGACATGTCCCAGACCACCGCGCCCGTCGGTCCGCCTCCGATGCCCGAGGCCGCCCCGGCCAAGAAGCCGTTCTACAAGAAGGCCTGGTTCATCGTCCTGGCCATCATCGTCATCGCCGTCATCGCTACCCAGGGCAGCAAGGACGGCGGTGACTCGACCAGTGCTGCAGGTGACTCGTCCTCGTCGGGCGACGTTGCGACCGCCCCGGTCGCCGACGCTCCGGCGGCTGACGCGCCTGCCGCCGACGCGCCGGCCGCCGACGAGCCGGCCGAGGCCCCCGCGGACACCAATCCGGGGATCGGGCAGCCGGCCGCCGACGGTGACTTCAACTTCGTCGTGAACGGTGTCGACTGCAGCGTCACCGAGATCGGCAGCCAGTACCTGAACACCAAGGCCCAGGGTCAGTTCTGCATCGTCGACGTGACGATCACCAACATCGGCGACGAGGCGCAGAGCTTCTTCGGCGACAACGCGAAGCTGTTCAACGCCCAGGGCCAGGAGTTCTCGGCCGACAGCGAGGCTGCCATGTACCTGGAGGACTCCTCGTCGCTGTACGAGGAGGTCAACCCGGGCAACACGCTGAACAGCAAGGTCGTCTTCGACGTCCCCGCTGGTACGGCCCCGACCTCGATCGAGCTCCACGACTCGATGTTCTCGGGTGGCGTGACCGTCAACCTGCAGTAAGCCCAGCACTCACTGAGGGCCTTCCGCCGACACCGGCGGGGGGCCCTCAGTCGTCTTCCCAGGCGACGTCGGGGGACCTGATCGGCGAAGACGGTGCAGTGCGGCAGTGAAGCTGTCGTTCCACAGCCCCAGGTGCTCCCACCGCCGGGCGACGTAGTCGGTGGCTGCGGCGACCGACATCCCCTCCTCACGGACCAGCCAGCCGCGCAGCACGAGGCCGGTGCGCGAGGCGCCGCCGTGGCAGTGCACGAGCAGCCGGTGACCCTCGGCGCGCAGCGCGGCCATGTCGTCGAGGACGTCGGCCAGGACGGCGTCCAGGTCGTGGTTGTGCTCGTTGTCGGCGATGTAGGCCATCCGGTGCGTCCGGTGGGGGAACGGCTCGCCGAGCCGGCACAGCGAGATGACGGCGCAGTCCTCCTCGCTGTACCGGGCACCGTCGAGGTTTCCTGCCCAGATGCCGGGGATGACCTCACGCGGGCCGATCCGCGGGATGACGCCGGGGTCGTACGGTCCGCCGTCCTTGCCGTCGAGCGCGGCCGCGAGCTCCTGCAGGTCGGCCAGCCGCCACACCTTTCCGCCGTGGCCCGGCACGCGGCCCTGCACCACCGAGGCCCACCGCGCCGGGATCCCGCCCATGCCGTAGACCGCCCCGGCCAGCCCGCCGGCGACCGCGGCCACCGTGTCGGTGTCCCCGCCCAGGTCGATGACCAGCCGCATGACCTCGGAGAAGTCCCGCCCGTGCCGGAGCGCCCACACCGCCTGGCCGAGCGTCGGCCACACCGCGCCGTTGGGCATGCCGGGCGCGGGCGTCCAGCCCGCCGCCAGCACCTCCGCCCACCGCCCGCGGTGCTCGTCGTGCACGGCCTCCAGCGCCGACGGGATCGCGGCCAGCGGGTCGCCGCCGTCGAGCGCCACCCGCACCAGCTCGTGGAAGACGGCGCAGCCCTCACCGGCGGACGGGTCGCCGTGGGTCAGCGCCGAGATCCGGCGGGCGGCGTCCATCGTCGCCTCGCGCCCCTCGCGGGCGAACCGGATCGCCGCGGGCGTCGTCCGCATCAGCGACCCATTGCCGGCGGCCCGTCCGGTGCGGCGGAAGTGCTCGGCCGCGGCGCGGTCCCAGGGGAGCCCGGACTGCAGGACGGCGCGGGTCTGGATGTCGACGTCCGGAGGACCGGCCTGGACCCAGGCGCGAAACCGGTCGAACAGGTCGCCCTCGTCCAGGCCGCCGCGCTCGGCGAGGGACTCCGCGACGAGCAGCGCCATCTGCGTGTCGTCGGTGAACTCACCCGGCTGCCAACCGAGCGAGCCACCGCCGCACATCTCGGTGTGCGTGCCGCGGGCCGGCTCCGGGAAGCGGGCGGTGAACCGCCCGGGCGGGCCGAACTCGAAGGGTGCGCCGAGCGCGTCGCCGACGGCCGAGCCCACCAGCGCGCCGGCGACGCGGGACGAGCGGTGGAGCGTCATGCCTCTTGACCTCCTGCGGGAGTGATCTACGTGGATGGTGCGGCCGTGCCAAGCGGTGGCGCCCATTCGGACCGAGTGTCGAACTTCGCCACGCCCACCATGCCTCGGGTCGAGAGGCACGTCGGCAAGCCGGGGCAGCTCGACCTGTGCGCCCTCACCCCTCTCGCGCAACTGCACCCCGGGTGCCGGCTGACCGCTCTCGGCGGTCTCACGATTCCTGTCGGTGGTGCTTGTCAGCATGCGCGCCCGGCCGTCGCGCGGACGGTCAACGAGACGGGGAGTGGCATGGCCGAACCGGTCGGCGTCCAGGTGGGGCGGGTCTGCCCGCAGTGCGGGCGGGAGGACTCGGTCCCGCTGCGCTGGGGCCTGCCCGCGCTCGAGGACTTGCGGCTCGCCGAGCGCGGCCTGGTCGCGCTCGGCGGCTGCATGCTGCCGCAGGAGGACCCCGCCTTCACCTGCCGGTCGTGCGGGCTCGAGTGGGGGCGCGAAGAGGACCCGACCACCGACGAGCAGGCGCTGGCCGATCTGCTCGGCGTCCGGTACGCCGACGTCGTCCGCGCCCTCGGCAGGGGATGGCGACGGCAGGGCGCCGCGGATGATCTGGTGCAGTGGTTCGTCAGCGGCGAGCCGGCGCAGGTCGTGGTCGGCGTCGAGGGGCCGTGGTTCGTGCTCGCCCGTCCGCTGACCCGCTGGGGGGAGCGGACCGAGCTGCAGCCCGCCGACCGGCGCGAGTTCAGCCGCGACGACCTCCTGTGGACTCCGGGGGTGGTCGCCGAAGCGGCCGAGGCCATCGCCGCTCGCCGGCGCCGCTCGTTCCGCTGGTGCCGTTCCTGCCGCCGCGCCCACGCCCCCGAGTGGTTCGTCGGCGCCGCAGGGACCTGCCGGGAGTGCGCGTCGGTCCTCGACGGCGTCGACGCAGAACACCGACGGGACCGGATGCCGTAGCCGCTACCGCTCGCCCGTCCAGGCCAAGGGCTGGGTGGCCTGCTCAGTCGGGCAGCTGTCGACGGCGCCGTCGGGCCGCCCAGGCGCTGACGATCGCGACGTTCACGCCGGCCGCCACTGCGTACAGCCAGGGCAGGTGGAGGTCGAACCGGTTGCTGACCTTGACCGCGACGATCGCCAGAGCGAAGACGCCCAAGAGGACCCAGGCCAGTTCACCTCGACCGTGGGTCGCGGGTCGGGTCTCGCCAGTGCTCACAGGTCTGCCTCCTCCACGCGGGTCCGCTGGAGCACTCCGGCCACCACGGTCGGAGGTGCTCGTGCCTGATCGAGCGTGGGGTCGAGCACGAGCGGGAACGAGGGAGGCAGCCAGAACGCCGCCGAGGCAGACCCCCGTCCTGGGACGGGGGTGGACCCTTCCCCCTGCGTTCGGCGGCGGCCCTCCAGGATCGTGGTGCCGTGCTCGGCGGGCCGTGCCGATACAGGTAGGGCACCACCTCGCCGAACCAGGAGCCCCGACGTGCCCAGGTCCACCGCGCCCCGGTCCCGCTCCGGGGCGAGCAGGGGCGCCCGCACCACGAAGGGCTCTCGGTCCGCGAAGGGCGCCCGCAACACGAAGGGCTCCCGGTCCACGAAGGGCTCCCAAGCCAGCAAGAGGACGGCGAAGGGCCGCCGCCGGTCGAGGTCCGGCCGTGGTCTTCGAGCGGTGCTGCTCGTGGTGCTGGTGGCCGCCGGCGTGGTCGCCTGGCCGGCACTCCAGCAGCGGCTGTCCGCGCTGCCGTTCCTCGGGTCCGTCGTCGCCGCGCTCACGCCGCCGTCCGCGCCCGCCTGGCCGCTGACAGGGGTCCCGGCCGACGCGATCGCCGACCGCCCGGCGCTCGCGGTCAAGATCGAGAACTCCGTCGACGCCCGCCCGCAGACCGGTCTCACCGCCGCGGACATGGTGTGGGAGCAGGTCGTCGAGGGCGGGATCACCCGGTTCGTCGCCGTCTACCACTCCGACCTCCCATCCGAGATCGGCCCGGTGCGGTCGATCCGGCCGATGGACCCCGCGATCGCCGCGCCGCTGGGCGGCCTGCTCGCGTTCTCCGGTGGCGTGCAGACCTACGTCACCGCCGCCCAGGACGCCGGGCTGCAGGTCATCCGCCAGGACTCCGGGGCCGCCGGCTTCTCCCGGACGTCGACCCGCGTGGCGCCGCACAACGTCTACGCGGTGCCGCAGACCCTCGTCGACCAGGCCGACGCCACCCACCGAGCCGCACCAGGCGCCCAGTTCGACCACCCCGCGGCCGGCGAACGGCCCACCGCCGTCGCCGCGGGACGACCGACGACCACCCTGGAGCTCGCGCTGTCCGGGGTCAGCCACCCCCGGTGGACCTGGAACGCTGCTGACGGCCGCTGGCTGCGCAGCGAGGGGAGCACCCCGGCGGTCGAGGCCGACGGCCGGCGGCTCGGCGCCACCAACGTCGTCGTCCTGCGCGTCGACGTCGTCGCGACCGAGGCCCGGGATCCCGCAGGGAACCCCGTCCCGGAGACCATCCTGACCGGCACCGGCCGGGCCCTCGTCGCCTCCGGTGGGCACGTGGTCGACGCCACCTGGTCCAAGCCGGCGACGGGCGACCGGGTGACGCTGACCCGTGCGGACGGCGCCCCGGTGACGCTGGCGCCCGGGACAACCTGGGTCGAGCTGGTCCCCAACAGCACGGGCGCAGTCACCACCGGTTGACCACGGAGGGACGGCGACGTGGGAGGTGATTCCGACCCCTTCGGCAGTCAAGGCTGATGACGGGCTCGACGACGAGCGTCAGATGGACTACACGAACTCCGACCTGCGGAGCCAGACGAAGGCCGCCCAGCCCGGCAGGATCGGCAGCCAGAACGTCGCGATCCGGTAGAGGAACACGGCCGGGACGGCGATGGTGTGGTCCATCCCGGCGGCCACCAGCCCCGCGATCAAGGCCACCTCCACCGCACCGAGGCCGCCCGGCGTGGGAGCCGCGGCCCCCACCGCGGCGCCGACGAGGTAGACCGCGCCCACGGTGGCGAGGCCGAGGTCACCGCCGAACGCCCGCGTGGACAGGTACAGGCACACCAGGTAACCGAGGGTGATCACGGCGGAACCGCCCAGCAGCAGCGCGACCTTGCCCGGCCTGCGCAGGGCGTGCCCGACGCCGTCCACCGATCGGCGCAGCACCGGGACCAACCGGCTCGCCAGCCGCCGCCGGACCGTCGGCCAGGCGAGCATGAGACCCGCCAGGACGAGTACCACCAGGGCGCCCCAGAGGAAGACCTGCGGGTCCGGCAGCCGCAGTGAGCGGAAGGCCGACCGGCCGGCCCAGATCGCGAACACCACCATCAGGAAGACGTGGACGACCGAACCCGCCACGTAGTCCAGGCCGACCGCGGAGGTGGCCACCGCCGGGTCGACGCCGCTCCGCTGCAGGTAGCGCACCTGCAGCGCCATGCCGCCGAGACCGGCCGGTGCGAGCTTGGAGGCGAACGACGAGGCGAGCTGCGCCACGAACGTGGGCAGCGCGCGCAGCCGAGCGGGCACGGCGCCGGCCAGGCTCAGCGCGGCGCCTCCGTAGGTCAGCGCGGACATCGCCAGGATGGCCGGCGCCCAGACCCAGTCGGCCTCGCGGACGCGGTCGACCATGCCGGGCACGTCGCCGAACTGCGGTGCGAGCAGGTAGGTGGCCACGACCAGCAGGACGACGGTCGCCACCGTCTTCGGGTGGACACGCTCCAGGTCGACGAGCCGGGGCGCCGGGACCCCGCACCGCTCGGACACCGTCGCGCGCAGCTGACCCACGAGCTGCTTGCGGGAGTGCAGGGCGTCCCGCGTGGCCCCGCTGAACGAGTTGGGCTGCAGCCGGGGCAGCGCCGCGGCCACCGCCTCCGGGCCGAGCTCGGCGATCGCGGCGTCGACGACGGGGTCCACCCCCGCCTGCAGGGCGAGCGCGACGAGGAGCTGGGCGACGTCCGCGTCGAGGAGGGCACCCCCCGCCGCCACCTCGCTGAACCCCCAGTCGATGAGCCACGGAGAGCCCTCGCGGTCGAGCAGGACGTTGGCGCGGCGCAGGTCGCGGTGGGCGACGGAGTGCCGCCGCAGCACGGCCACCTGAGCCCAGATCCCGTGCAGCACCGGCGTCGTGAGGGCGTCGTCCGGGAGCCGGTCGAGGGTGGTGCCGTCGACGAGGTCGTAGGACAGCAGGAACGAGTCGCGCCCCACCGGCGCGATCGTCCGCAGCCGCGGCGTCCGCGCGCCGGCGTCCCGGGCGAGCAGCGACACCAGCGCCTCGTGCTCGACGGTACGGCGCAGCGAGGAGAACGGGCGCTCGTCGCCGACGTTCTTCAGCCGCAGGAACCGCCAGGCGCGGAAGAGCAGGTCGGCCGCCCGGTTGTCCGCGCCCATCACCTTGGCGAAGACGGAACTGCCGTCCTGCAGCGTGGCGACGTAGGGAACCGACCCGCGGGCGTCGACCGAGGCCGGCTGCAGGTGCGCCACGGGCAGGCCACCCCCGGTCAGTGCGGCGGCGACCGCGCCCGGCGTCGGCCGGCTGCTGGGACGGCCGAGCAGCAGGAGCGTCCCGGACCCCGCGAGGCTCCCGGTCAGGAGCGCGAGCACCAGCGCGGCGGGGAAGGCGACCGGCACCAGCAGCCGCAGCAGCACGACCACTGCCAGCAGCACCGCCCCGGCCCGCCGCCACCGCCGGGACACGAACGGCGCGAGGACGACGAACGCGGCCGCGGCCACGGCGAGGCCGTCCACGGTCAGCGCGCCGTCTCCACCACCGTCTCGCCCGACGTCGGTGTCCCCCTGGTCGACCACCCACCCGGCGCCGCGCAGGAGTGCCACCGAGAGCAGGCCGCTGAGCAGGAGGTGGCCGAACAGCCGGTGGGAGCGGGTCACCAGCGGGGCGACCCACGCCGCGGTGACGCCCGCCAGGACCAGCAGGGACGCCGTCCCCAGCAGGAGCTGCCCGACGGTCGGCGTCAGGAACGACAGCCGCCGGGCGAGGTCGTCGTCCAGCGAGGCGGCGGCGTCGCGCGACCACCGGGCGAGGGCGAGGACCGCCAGGGTGACGACGGCGAAGACGACGGTGCGGAGGACGTCACTGGGGGACCGCTCGTAGCCCGTGACCTCCTCCTCGGTGTGGTCGCCCGCAACCGCCCCCGTGGTCGTCGGCTGCGCCGGCGGGGCGCCCGCTGCGCCGGGACGCGCCGTCCGTCCGGTCCGCGTCATGCCGACCACCTCCTCGGCCGTGTCCCCCCGAGCTCACGGTCCGCGAGTTCAACTCCTGCCGGTCGTCGGCTCAGGGTGGGACGGGGCCGGACTCGGGGTAGCCGGTGGTGCGACCCACTGCGCCGCGGCGGCCTTCTCGGCTTCCGGTCCGATCGGTCGGCCCTGCGGCCGGTGGACCCGGCGGCCGACGGCCAGGAGCGCGGTGAGCAGCGCGAGGGCGGTGGCCATCTGCCACGGCCAGTCGCCCCCCTCGACGGCCTCGATGTTCTGGGCGGCGTTCCAGGAGGCGTGCTGGATGCCGGCCGCGAGGATGCTGCCGCCGGTGTCCAGCAGGTGCATGCCGACCAGGTACCGGGCGACGAGCGCGGTCAGGAACAGGAACCCGATGCCGGCGAGGAGCCGTGACCCGCTCGGGTCACCCGCGAACTGGAGCGGCAGGTGGATGGCTGCGAAGAACACCGCGGTGATCAGGGAGGCGACCAGCAGACCGTGCCGGGCCATCCACCGGGACTGGGCGAAGCCGGCCCAGGCGGTCTCCTCCCACAGGTTGAGGCTCAGCGCGCCGAAGATCAACGTGTTGAACAGGTACCAGCCGATCTCGACGGCCCAGCCGCGCTCGGGACTGGTCAGCGTCCCTGAGACGGCGGCCACCGCGACGGTCAGCACCGGCACCCCGAAGAGGACGATCGCCCAGCGCCAGGCGCTGAACCGCCACTGCACCACGCGGAACAGCAGCTTCCGGAGGCCGGCCGGACCGTCGGCCAGCCACGTGACCAGGAGCGCAGCGCCGAGCAGGGCGACGAAGACCAGCAGGAGCAGGAACGGCGCCTGCGGGATCCCGGCCAGGAGCGGGACGACCAGTCCCGGCACCCCGATGGCGAATGCGAGCAGCAGGAACGCGGTGAGCGGCCGGCGCTGGGCGAGGTCTCCCCCGGCCCCCTCCCGGGACGGAGCGGCGCTGGTCATGACTGCTCCTCGGTGCCAGGCCCCGTGGACAGACGTCATCCCCTCGCCGGGGAGCGTGGACCCGTGGGCCTGGCGCGGACAAGGGGTTCAGGAACTGCGTCGATCAGGTGATCGCATCGGGGTCGCGTCGAGGAGCCCGGAGCGCGAGGCGACGAACCCGGCAGAGAGGTGCCCCGGCGCGCGGGTCAGAACGTCAGGCCCTGGCGCTCGATGATGCGCTGCGTCGCGTCCGGGTCGGCATCGCACTGGTACGGGGCGGCCGAGGCGCGAACAGGTGCTGGACGAGGGCGAACCGGCCACCGGCGTCCTCGTCGTCGATCATGAACCGGTCGCGGACCCCGGCCGGGTCGCCCATCACCACGCCGTCCGCGGCCCTGAGGATGCGCGGTGCCGACTGGGCAGCTGACCGATCGTCCATCGTCGTCTCCTCGATGGACGGCGGGCGAGCACGGTACTGCCGTGGGGCACCGTCAGGCGCTGACCTCCTCGTGGGTGTTCACCCCGGGGATGCGCCGCACTGACCCCCAGCCGAAGCGCGCCCACACGACCAGCAGTGCCGCGCCGACGAGCGAGCCCAGGGTGTCGCGGAACAGGTCGCCGTTGGTGTCGTCGTTGTCCTCCGACAGGTCCGTCCCGAACCAGACGTCGGACCGCCACTCGAACAGCTCCCACAGCGCCCCCACGGAGATGCCCAGGGCGAGGGTGACGACCCCGATGCCGATGTAGTGCTGCAGGTGCGTCTCGTCGCGGGGATCAGGGACGACGTCCGCCCGGGCCAGCGCGATGTAGACGACCGGGGCCGTGAGCATCGGCAGGGTGAAGTGCACCAGGTCGTCGAAGCGGACGAACTGGTCGTACAGGCCGAGCGTCTCGCCGAACCCCTGCAGCGCCATGCCCAGCGTCAGCGACAGGTCGTAGAGCCGCGGCAGGTTCACCAGCCGCGCGACCAGCGTGATGCCGCCCAGCGCGGCCAGCAGCGCCGCCGACCCCCAGTCCCCGGCGACCGCGTAGACCACGGCCCCGCCCAGGATCACCAGCCGGAGGACGTCGATGCCGTCCCGGACGATCGGCGTCCAGTCGCCCAGGAGCAGCGTCCGCGCATCCACGTCGCTCCCGTACCCACCGCCCTCGGGACGACGACAACCGCGCGCGACTGGTCAGGAGACCGCGAGCAGGCGCAGGTCCTGCGCGGCCCGCCGCACGTTGACGCGGGCGGCGAGACCCACGGGCTGCAGGCGCGCGTTCGCCCAGGTCACCATCGCCGGCCGGGGGAGGCCCGGCAGCGGAGGACGGCGCACCGAGACCGGGTCGCCACCGAGCGAACGCACCAGCACCGCGGCGACCCCCGCCGCCACCGAGACCGTGCTGAGCGCAGCGGCCAGCCCGGTCAGCTCGGCCAGGAACCCGAGCAGCGGCGGACCGCCCAGCAGGCCGCTGTAGCCGACGGTCGAGGCCAGCGCCACGCCACCGGCCCCGCCGAGCGCGCCGGCCCGGCCGATGGCCAGCGGGAACACGTTGGCCAGTCCGAGCCCGACGAGCACGAAGCCGGCCAGCGCGACGGTCACCGAGCCCGACCACGCGGCGAGCAGCATGCCGAGCGCCGCCAGCAGGGCCCCGCCGACCAGCAGCCGCCCCTCGCCGAACTGCACCACCAGCGAGCTGCCGACCAGGCGGCCACAGGCCATGGCCAGCGAGAACCCGGCGTAGCCGGCGGCGGCCAGGACCGGCGTCGCGCCGAGGTCCTCCCGCAGGAAGAGCGCACCCCAGTCGGTCAGCGCACCCTCGCCGTAGGCGGTGCACCCGGCGACCGCGCCGAGCACGACGAGGACGGCCGTCGGGACGCCACGGCGTTCGGCCCCCTCGTCCGTGGCGACGGAGGCGACGGCCCGCGGCGCGGCCTCGTCGGCGCGGGCCAACGTCGGCCCGATCCAGGCCAGCAGCGCCAGCCCGGCCACGGTGACGCCGGCCAGGTGCGGCACGACGCCGACCGACGCAGCCACCAGCCCGCCGACCAGGGCACCGACCAGACCGCCGAAGCTGAACCCGGCGTGCAGCGAGGACAGCAGCGGCCGGGGCCACCGGGCCTCCACCTGTACCCCGAGGCTGTTGGCCGCCACGTTCACCGCGCCGGTCGCGGCGCCGAACACGAGCAGCGCTCCGCACAGCTGTGGCACCGACGTCGCCGTCGCCGGCAGCGCGACCGCCAGGCTGACCAGCACCGCGGCGCCCAGGGCGACCCGGCCGGGGCCGAGGCGGGCGCTGAGCGCGCCGGTCAGCTGCATGCAGGCGAGCGCGCCGAGGGACATGCACAGGACGGCGATCCCCAGTGCGCTGTGCGAGGCGCCGACCCGGGCGCTCACGTCGGGGATGCGGGCGGCCCAGGTGCCGAACACGAAGCCGTCCATCGCGAACAGGACGGCGACGGCGACGCGTAGCTGCTGCAGCGCGGCCGAGACGGCGGGTGCGGACGTGCGGGCACGGTCGAGGACAGGGCTCACGCCGGGTTCCTTCCGGGTGGGGCGCGCCACTGACGAGAGGCCCCCACGGTGGGGCGGGCGCGCCGGCCGTCTCGGGACGGCTCGACGAGGGACGAGGCGAGCACTTCCTCGGGCTCCGTCTCCACGGTGCCACCGCGCGGGCTTCCGCGCGTGACCGACGCACCCCGGTGGGCCATGACGTGCACGACACCCCCGTGACCGAGCGCACGGTTCCGCGGGGTTGTCGTCGTCCGCCTTGTGCGCCCGCCCCGCACCTCGGGAACCTCGATGCGTCCGAGGGGAGAGCGACATGAAGTACGTCGTCACCTGGCGGGAACGGCCCACCGGCTCGGCCTCCGAGTACGAGGCGGCGCAGAAGCGGATCCTCGACGTCTTCTCGCAGTGGGAGATGCCGACGAGCCTGACGTTCCACCAGTTCGTCGTCCGCGTCGGTGAGTTCGGCGGGTACGCCGTGATCGAGACCGACGTGCCGGCCGACCTGCAGTACCTGACGACCGTCTACGCCGGGTTCGCCTTCACCGTCGAACCCGTGCTCGACGTCATGGACGCCGTCGCCGCCGAGAACCGCGCGATCCAGTGGCGGGACGCCCTGCCGAACAGGTGACGGCCACGTCCTGACCCTGTCCGCGGTCCCGGCGGCGGCTGGATGCCGACGAGGTCGGACGCCTCTTCGAGTCGCCGAGCCGTCTCGCTCGTCACCGAGGCTGCGGGGAGTCGCCGCCGTACGTCGTGCTCTGCATGCCAGGGGCACGCAGAGCACGACGATGGGCGATACCCCTTCACCTCGCCGGCCCCTGACGGGACAGCGCAGCGCCCCGGCCCCGCAGGCAGCGGGACCGGGGCGCCTCAGGGGAACCTCAGGGCCGGCGGCTCAGCCACCCGGCGGCGGCGATGCCCAGGCCGAACACGACGGTGCCCGGGATGATCCCCCAGCCCTCCACCGGCAGGGCGCCGGCGAGCACCCCGCCGACCGGCAGGGCGAGCAGCGACAGCGCCACCGGCACGGGCAGCAGCCGGGAGCGCAGCGCCCCGACGGCGATCAGCAGCGGGCCGAGCAGCGTGGCGGTGCCGGCCAGCCCCGAGAACCACAGGGTCGCCTCCTCGACGGCGGCGAACCCGTGGTGCATCGCCGGCGCGACGTAGGCCTCCGTGTAGCCCCCGATCGGCATCAGCACCAGCCCGACCCACAGCACCCCCAGCCCGATCGTGGCCACCCGCGAGCCGCGCAACCGGGCGGCCAGCGCGCCGGCCCCGGCCGCCATCAGCAGCGCACCGGCGCTGAAGACGACGTGCGCGGCCACCCACGTCGCGGCGGAGTGGGCCGCCTCGCTGTGCTCCATCGGGTGCAGGGCGTTGCCGACGGCGAACAGCACGCCCCCGGCGGTGACGGCCAGCCCGCGCAGGGCGAGCGGCGGGCGGTGGTCGGCGGCGGCGGCCGGGGATGTCGGAGCGGGCAGGGCGGTGGCGGTCATGGCGTGTCCTCGCGGTGAGTCGGAGTCCGGGGAACCCGGTCGGCGAGAACCGTGGCCGGCTGCGCTGACCGCCCACTTGCAGCCGCGCTGCAAGCGGCCGGTAAGCGGACCGCGCGAGCGTCTCGGGCAACAGCCCCCACCCGAGGAGATCTGCGATGACCCGCTCCGACGCCATCCGCGTCCACCCCCGCACCGACGCCGACCCGGTCCCCGATGTCATGGGCATGCGGCTGGCGCACCGCGCGATGCTGCGCGACGCCAACCGGCTCACCGACCTCGCCCAGCGGCTCGCCGCCGAGCCGACGGGAGACGGGAAGCGCGCCGACGCCGTCGCCCGCTACGTCCGCGACTTCGCCGACTCGGTGCACCACCACCACAGCGTCGAGGACGAAGTGCTCTGGCCCGTGCTCGCCGCCTCCGCCGGCCCGCACGTCGACCTCACCGAGCTCTCCGACGACCACGCCGCCCTCGACCCCGCCCTGCACCGGCTGCGGGCCACCGCCGACGCCTTCCGCGCCCGGCCCGGCGAGGACACCGCCACCGCACTCGCCGTCGAGCTCGCCGAGCTGCGCGACACCCTCACCGAGCACATCGGCGACGAGGAGGCCTCGGTCTTCCCGGTGATCGAGCGCTACGTGTCGGTCGGCGACTGGGCCGCGGTCGAGGCCCGCATCCGCAAGCGCGCCAAGCTGTCCTTCGAGGCCCCGCGGGTGCTCGCCGTCGCCACCGAGGCCGAGCGCGCCACGATCGAGGCCGACGGCGGGCTGGCTCTCAGGGTCATCCTCGCGGTGCTCATCCCGCCGTTCCGCCGCCGCGAGCGCGCCGTGTTCGGGAGCTAGTCAGACGCCGACGGCGGCCAGCTGCACGGCCAGCTCCGCCCGCACCCGCTCGGCACCGCGCCGGGCGGCGGCCGCGGCGCCGGCGTCCCCGAGGGCGTCGGCGACCGCGGCCAGCGCGTCGTCCACCGGGCCGACGACGAGCGTGCCGGAGTCCAGGCCGGCGATCCGCCCCGCCCACGGCAGCAGCTCCTCGCGCACCTGCGCGGCAACGGCCAGGTCGCCCAGCCGTGCGGCGGCGTGCGCGCGCAGCGTCGTGGAGGCCAGCCAGTAGTAGTCGCGGCTGATCGGCCGGCGCACCGCCCAGGCCGCGCGGGCGTCGTCCGCCCGCCCGGCGTCGAGCAGCCCGAGGACGACGGCGTCGGTGAGCGCCCCGGGCATCGCCGCGTGCAGCCACTCCAGCTCGGGCACCACCGGGGTGAGGTCGCCGCGGGCGAAGCCGGCCGCGAACCGGCCGACCAGCGCCATCAGCCCGCCGTTCATGGCGCCGGTCTCGACCAGGTGCGCGGCCACCTGCTCGTAGCGCGCCCGCCCCTCGTCGTGGCGGCCGGCCAGCACGAGCAGCGCGCCGGAGAAGATGTGCAGCGCGCCGAGCACGTGGCCCAGCTGGCCGGCGTCGGCCAGCGCGACCGCGGTGTCGACGTGCTTCCGGGCCGCGACCAGGTCGGTCCGCGCCGAGGCGGCGAGGAACAGCAGCCAGTGGGCCACCGCCCGGTGGTCGGTCATCCCGGCCGCGGTCGCCACCGCGCGCAGCTCCTCGGCCAGCGGCTCCCGGACCGCAGCCAGGTGCGGGCCCAGCGCCGCGTACGCCCGCACGTTGAGCGCCGCGCACAGCAGTCGGGCGGCGTCCGGACCGGTCGCCGCCCGCGCCAGACGCAGCGCCTTCGCGCTGGCGGCGTCGGTGCGCTCGTCGTCGACGCCCTCCACCTCCCGCACCAGCGCGACCAGCAGCCGGCAGCGCACGTCGCCGGGCAGGTCCTCGCCGGCGGGGGTCTCCAGCAGCTCCAGCAGCGGGTCGAGCAGCTCGGGGTCCTGCGCGCCGTCGTCGCGGACGGTCCACACCAGCGGCGCGTCCCACGCGGCCAGCGCGGCGACCAGCAGGTCGCGCCGGCCCAGCCGCCGGGCGGTCCGGACGGCATCCCGCTGCTGGGCGCGGGCGGCGACGACGTCCCCGGCGCGGGCGTGCGCGGGGATCGCGGCCAGCAGCACGTCGAGCTCCTCGGCCGTCCCGCGCCGGCCGGCCATCTCCAGCAGTCGCAGCGCCGAGGCCCACTGCCGCGCCTCCTCCGCCGCCGCGCCCAGCCGGCCGGCCTCGCGCGCCGCCGCGGCGACGTAGGGGACGGCGTCGGCGGCGGTGCGCGGCCCGGCCGCGGCGACCGCGTGGTGGGCCAGCGTCGCGGCGTCCACCCCGTCGGACTCCCGCAGCACGGCGAGCGCGGCCGCGTGCACCCGACCGCGGCGCAGCAGCGGGGTGTCCTCGTAGAGCACGTCGCGCACCAGCGCGTGGGTGAACCGCACCCGCCCGGGCGCCGGCTCGTCGAGCAGCCCGGCCAGCACCGCGGTCTCCAGCGCGTCGAGCAGTTCGTCGACGTCCCGCCCGGCCACGGCCGCCAGCACGTCGACGTCGGCCTCCCGGCCCAGCACCGCCGCCTGGCGCAGCGCGGTCACCGCCGGGCCGGGCAGCCGCTCGGCCCGGCGGCGCAGCACGTCGCGCAGCCCGGCCGGCACGCCGGTGCGCGCGGCGCCCCGGCCCTCGGCGACGAGCAGCCGGGTCAGCTCGCGGACGTAGAGCGGGTTGCCGTCGGTGCGCTCGCGCAGCAGCGCCAGCTCCGCGGGCCCGGCGTCCTCGAGCCCGGACTGCCGCGCCAGGACGGCGACGCCCTCGTCGTCCAGCCCGCGCAGCTCCAGGTGCCGCGCCCCGGCCGAGGCCAGCGCCGCGCGGGTGGCCGCGAGCGCCTCCCCGGTCTCGGCGTCGCGGTAGGTGGCCAGCACCAGCAGCGGCTCCCCGGCGAGGGAGTCCACGACGGAGCGCAGCAACTGGAGGGTCAGCTCGTCGGCGCGGTGCACGTCGTCGAGCACGACCAGCAGCGGCTGCTCGGCGGCGGCCGCGCGCAGCAGGTCGGCGACCGCGCGGGCCCGCCAGAAGGCGGTGCCCTCCTCCAGCGGAGCGGCGCCCAGCGCCCGGGTGATCTCCGTCCACGGCCAGGCCGGGGGAGCGCCGTCCACCTCCGGGCAGCGGCCCTCGGCCACCCGCCAGCCGTCCTCGCGCAGCCGGGCCGCGGCGGCCTCGACCAGCGTGGTCTTGCCCGCGCCGGCCTCGCCGGCGATCCAGACGACCCGCGCCCCCTCGGCGGCCAGGTCCAGCAACTGCCGCAGCTCCGCGGCCCGGGCCGGCGCGGGCGCCGGGGGAGCGGGGGCGGGTGTCGCCGGCAGCGCGACGGGCGGGGCGGGCAGGTCCAGCGCCGGCTCCTGCCCGAGCACGGCGGCCTCCAGCTCGCGCAGCCGGGGGCCGGGGTCGACGCCGAGCTCGTCGGCCAGGTGCTCGCGGGCCCGGCGCAGCACGGTGAGCGCGTCGCCCTGCCGGCCGCTGCGGTACAGCGCCAGCGCGAGCAGCCGCACGGCCTCCTCCCGGGCGGGGGAGTCGTGCAGGTGGCGCTCCAGCTCCGGGACGACGGTCGCCGCCCGCCCGAGCGCCAGGTCGGCGTCGGCACGCAGCTCGACGGCGACCAGCCGCAGCTCCTCCAGCCGCGCGATCTCCGGTGCGGCCCAGGAGGCGTCGGCCGACCCGGCGTAGGCGGGGCCCGACCAGCAGGCCAGCGCCCGCTCCAGCAGCTCCCGGCGGGCGGCGACGTCGTCGGTGGCGGAGGCGCGGGCGACGAGGTCCTCGAACAGCCAGGCGTCCACGGCCTCGCGTGGCAGTTGCAGGCGGTACCCGGGCGCGGCACTCACGAGCACCGTCGCACCGCTCCGCTGGCCGCCGGCGGGCTCCAGTGCGCGGCGCAGCCGGGAGACGTGGACCTGGAGGGAGGCCAGCGCCTTGGGCGGCGGCTCGCCGTCCCACAGGTCCTCGACCAGCCGGTCGGCGGAGACCACGTGCCCGCCGGCGAGCACCAGCCGGGCGAGCACTGACCGCTGCCGCGGACCGCCCAGCGCCGCCGGCTGCCCGGCGACCGTGGCCTGCACCGGCCCCAGCACGGACACCGCGACCGGCGGGGCCTCGGCGGGCGGTACGTCGACCGACGGGACCTCGACCGGCGGGACCTCGGGCAGGGCGGCATCCATGGCGCGCAGAACCTAGCCGAACCCGACCCCGATACCCGGCCACGACGACGCGTCGGGGCCCCGGTGCACGTTCCGGACCCCCGATGGGTGAGCCCCCGAGGTATCCATCGGCTGAACGTCTGGCCAACCGTCGCCGTCTCCCTTGCGCCGCCGCTCCGGCCCGAGGGACCGTGCCCCTCCGGAACGTACGAGGGGGAGCACGCGATGAAGTACGTCGTCACCTGGCAGGAGCGGCCGGCGGGGTCGCTCCCGGAGTACGAGGCCGCGCACCAGCGCATCCTCGACGTCCTCGAGAGCCAGGAGATGCCCGGGAGCCTCACTGTTCGCGAGTCGGTGGTCCGCCTGGGCGACCTCGGCGGCTACGTGGTCGTCGAGGCCGAGGACCCGGCCGACCTCCAGGTCCTCACCGCGGTCTGCGCGCCGTTCAACTCGGCGGTCGCCCCGGTCGACGACGCCGTCGCGAACGAGTCGCGCGCCGTCGAGATGGCCGAGGCGCTGCTCGACGCGTGACAGGGCCCTAGGTACGACCGCGAACATCGACGTCCGGACCGACGCCGAGGTCGTCGGCGGCGGGGGTGACAGCCGGCTGGCGCACCTGGTGCTGCGCGACCGCGGGACCGGGGAGCAGGAGACGGTCGACGCCTGCGCCCTGTTCCTGATGATCGGCGCCCGGCCGCACACCGAGTGGCTGCCGCCGACGGTCGAGCGGGACGGCGACGGCTTCATCGTGACCGGGTCCGAGCTCAGCGCCGAGGCGATCCGGGCGCTCGGTCACCGCCCTCAGGCGCTGGAGACCAGCGTGCCGGGGGTGCTTGCGGCCGGGGACGTCCGGCACGGGTCGGTCAAGCGGGTGGCCTCCGCGGTCGGCGAGGGCGGGGTCGCCATCCAGCAGGTGCACCGACTGCTCGCCACGTGAGTCGGGCCGGTCTTGGGACGTCGCCGGCGGCTGCTGAGCGATACCGTCGCGGACATGCCTCCGGCGCCGCGAAGCGATGACCAGCCCGCGAAGGCGTCGGCCGACTCCGAGGACCCGTCGCGTCAGGGGGTCCTGCGGCGCGAGGCCGTCGAGCGGTACGAGAGGAGCGGCCACGCAGCGCGGGTCCAGGAGAGCTCGGCCCGGCTGACCGGCAGATGGGGTGATGTGCTGAACCGGCTGGGCAGGGCGTGAGTGCGGCCTGAGGACCTCGACGACCTCCTCAGGCCTGACCTTCCTCTCGCGCTGAACGCCCGGGCGCGCACGCTTCTGCCGGCGCAGCCGACGCCGAGGAGATCGCCGACCGGCTCCGGATCGTCCCGCGCTGACGCGGAGGGCGACGGTCAGGACGGCGGTTGGGCGCCGACCACGCCCGCGACCACGGCAGCCGCCGCGTGCCCCGTCCGGACGGCGTCGAGGACACCGGCCCCGGCGCGCCAGCCGGCCAGCACCCCGGCGGCGAAGGCGTCCCCGCAGCCGGTGGTGTCCCGCAGTGCCGGGACCGGCGGCACCGGCACCTCCGCGGTCCCGGACCGCGTCAGCGCCCGCGTCGGCCGCGCTCCGGCGTGCACCAGCACCAGCCCCGGCGTCCACCCCGGCAGGCCGCCGTCCAGGCCCAGCACCGCGGCCTCGTCCGCGTTGGCGAACAGCACGTCGGGCCGGAGCCCGGCGAGCAGGTCGGCGTAGCGCTCGGTCCCGAACCGCCGGACCCGCGCCGCGGCCGCCGCGTCCACGCTGACCGGCACGCCGGCCTCGTGCGCCAGCGACGCCGCGGCCCGCAGCGCGTCCGGGAAGCGCAGCAGGTCGTAGCCGTCGAGGTGGACGACGGCGGCGTCGGCCACCTCCTGCGCGCGGACGTCGGCCGGCGAGAGGCCGCCCTCCCCGCGGTCGGCCAGCAGCGTCCGCTCCCCGTCCGGGGAGACCAGCACCGTGGTCAGCGGCGTCCGGCCGCGGCGCACCACCGCGACCTCGACCCCGCGGCCGGCCAGCGCGGCGAGCAGCCCGTCGGCCACCGGGTCGGCACCGGCCCAGCCGGCCAGCCGCGCCGGCACGTCCAGCCGCGCGAGGTTCGCCGTCACGTTGGCCGGTGCGCCACCGGCCGTCGTCGTCCGCACGACCCGCTGCTGCCCGCCGACGACCAGCGGCTCGGAGAGCTCCAGCACCTGGTCGGCCACCAGCTTGCCCAGCGCCACGACCGGGCCGGCGCCGGCGGGGCGGGGCCAGCGGGGTGCGTCCACGGGGAGAGGGTGCCCGACGCCGTTCGCGGGGAGGTCCCGGCGACGACCGCATCGTGGGACCCTCGGTGTCCCGAGGGGTACCCCGCGCTCCGCCGTCGAGGTGATCGCCCGATGTCCTGGATCGTGCCGCGACGGCTGGCGAGGGCGGGGGGCGGCCTGGCGGCGTGCCTGCTGGCCGGGTGCGCCGCCACGGGCGGCAGCGCGGCCGCGCCGGGCACGGGGACGCCGCGGGACTGGGGCGATGCCACCCTCAGCGTGACCTGCGACGAGATCGTCCCGGACGGCTTCCCGGCGACGCTCGTCGAGGGGGTCGCCCGGGTGCCCGCCGACCCGGACCGCAGCCCGTACTACGACCACTACGACGTCCGGCTCCAGGCCGAGGCGCAGGGCGACGTCGACGGGGACGGCGCGCCGGACACGGTCGTGCTGCTGCAGTGCTCGCCGCAGCCGTCCAACGGGATCGTCGAGGAGGTGCAGGTCTTCGCCGCCTCGGGCGACCGGCTCGGCGTCCTGCCCAGCCCGCGCACGCTGCGCGAGGCGACGATCCTGGCGCCGCTGTACGACCCGGCCGGGCTGTCGGTCGAGGACGGCGACGTGGTCGCCCGCATGACGGCCTACGCGCCGGAGGACTCCCACGCCAGCGGCCCGTCGGTGCCGATCACGGTGCGCTGGCACTGGGACGGGCACGGCTTCGTCCGCGTGCCCGGTTGAGCCGGATCAGAGCCAGGCCTCGATCTCGTCGAGCTGCGCGTGGGTGAGCCCGGCCCACAGGTCCGGTGCGACGACGAGCACGTGCGGGTGCGCGGCGAGCCACTCGCCGGTGTCCTCGGCCTGCTCGGCGAGGTCGTCGTCGATCCAGACGATCCGCCGGTCCGGTTCGGCCTCGGCCACCTCGCGGGCCAGGTCGAGCTTCCACCAGCCCGACGCGCCACCCAGCGGTCCGGCGAACCCGGTCGGGCTGGCGCCGTTCCGCTCGTGGGTGCGCAGTCCGCGCGGCAGCCCCATCGGCTCGGCCAGCAGCCGGTCGGCGTCCCCGGCCCACGTGGTCAGCCAGTGGATCTCCACCCGGCCCGACTCGTGCAGCTCGCGCAGCCGCGCGGTGACCGTCGGGTCCCACGACAGCACGAACCCGTTGAACGTGCCGCGCTGCCAGCCCTCGGGCAGGTCCACGCAGGCCGCGTTGAGCACCCCGTCGACGTCCAGCAGCAGGATCGGGACGTCGGCCATGGGGGTGCGGTACCCCGCCGGCGGGCCGCGCACCCCGGGCACGCTGCGTCACCGGGCCACGGGCTCACCCACGCGAGCGGGCGACTTCGGCGTCCACCGCGTTCGTCGGCCCCGCTCACGGGTCATGTCCCGTGCTGCACTGATGGTCGGCCGGTGATCCGGCCGCGCACGTTTCGAAGGGGGAGCCGGTGTCCGACCACCTCGAGCCGTACCCGGGCCCGAGCCGGGTCGAGCACGCCACCGCGTGCGACCGGCGCGCCCGCGGCCACGCGCCGCACCCGGTGCACGTCCGGCTGTGCCAGAACGACCCCGCCGACCACTGGCAGGCGGTGCTCGTCATGGGCGCGGTCGACGACGACGTCGTCACCCTGGCCGCCGGCGACGAGTTGCGGCGCTACCGCAACCACGACACCGGCGCCCTCACGGCCCTGGTGCAGGCACAGGGCCCGGGCGGGTTCCTGAACACCCGCGTCGGGCTGCTGTTCCTGCACTCCTGGCCGGGTGACGCCGGCGCGGTCTTCTCACTCCAGTCGGCCGAGCAGGCCCCCGTGCCCTGCCGGCTGGAGTGAGCGCCCGGGCCGCTCGGGAGAACCGCCCGGGCGCCGCGACTCACGCGACCCGGCGAGCCCCGTTGAAGCCGGGCATCGAGTCGAGGTTGACGACCTTCACCGGCTGGCCGGCCGTGGAGGCGTGCACCATCTGGCCGTTGCCGATGTACATGCCGACGTGCGAGACCGGGCTGTAGAAGAACACCAGGTCACCGGGCTTGAGGTCGGACTTCGCCACCGGGGTGCCGAAGCCGGACTGCGCCCGCGAGGTCCGCGGGATCGAGATGCCGGCCTCGCGGTAGGCGAAGCTGGTCAGCCCCGAGCAGTCGAAGGCGTTGGGGCCGGCGGCGCCCCAGCCGTACGGGTCGCCCTGCTGGGCGAGGGCGGTGTCGACGGCCTTCTGCGCAGCCCCGTTCGGGGCCGCGGCAGCAGCGACGGCGACGGCGCCGGAGCCGCCGTCACCGGCGTCAGCCGAGGCGGTGGCGGGGGCGAGGGTCACGGCGGCGCCGGCAACAGCGGCGACGGCGATCCCGCGGAACGAGCGACGAGCGAAGGACGTGCGGGCAGTCGTCATCGACGACGGTTCTCCTGTTCTCCACGGCCGCCTACCGGGTTAGCTGACGGGTTCGGACGGGGGAGTCGCCCGGCGCGCGAACGCGCTTCACCCCAGGGATTCGGTGGGTCCCCGGTCCGGGCACGGCGGATGACCGTGTCCGGTTCGGCGTAGTCCGGCCGGTGTCACCACGGTTCGGTGACGAGGGGCCCGGCAGGACCGCGCACGACCGTATGGGCGGTTCCCGGGCGTCGCAGCCGGCCGATCGGCCGCGCAACGGCGGCGTGTCCGCATGGCGACACGCCGCCGCGACCACGCGTCACTACGGAGCGCGCGGGAATGTCATGGATGCGTTTTCGCAGGTCAAGGCGTCGGGACCAAAGTCGTCGGGTCGCGGAGTGTCCGCACGCGCAGTGACGGACGCACTGCGGACGGCGTCCGGAACCCGGGGATTGGCGCGACCGTTGGGCGGGCACGACTGCAGGTAACCGAGAACGAGGAGGGACACCCCCATGGCCGGCATGATCCGGAAGCTGGTGGCGTCGGGGATCGCGGCGAAGGTCATCCAGGAGGCCCGCAAGCCGCAGAACCAGGCCAAGATCAAGCAGTTCATCGCGGACTTCCAGGCCAAGCAGGCCGGGAAGAACCGCGGCGGCAAGGGCTACGGCCGCTGAGCCGCCCGCACGCGGCCCCCGCCCGGTCCCGGGCGGGGGCCGCGTGCACCGGGTCGCCGTCCTCGACGACTACCAGTCCGCCGCGGCGGAGTTCGCCGACTGGTCCCGCGTCCCCCAACCGCTGGACGTCGTCACCTTCCCCGACCACCTCGACGTAGAGGATGCCGTCGCCGAGCGGCTCGCTCCCTTCGACGTCGTCGTGGTCATGCGCGAGCGCACCCCGTTCCCGCGCAGCCTGCTCGACCGCCTGCCGAACCTGCGGCTGCTGGTCACCACCGGCGCGCGCAACGCCGCCATCGACCTGGCCGCCGCCCGCGAGCGCGGCGTCACTGTCTGCCGCACCTACGAGGTCTTCTACCGGGAGGCCGTCGAGGACGTCGCCGCCTTCCTCGTCGGCTCCCCGGTCCGGGTCCTCCGAGCCGACTGACCACCGCCCGTCCCGGGTACCGGGCAGGCATGTCCGAAGGCAACATGACCGGCCGTCCCGCCGGGGGCGTCAACGAACCGACCGACGAGGTCCCGGGCACGCGTCCGGAGGAGGACCTGGTCGGGCCCCCGTCGGAGGCGGAGGAGCCGCGCGCCGCGAAGGGCGGCACCATCGGGACCGAGGACCCCAGCGTCCCGCACAGCTCCAGCCAGCCGCCGCCCGGGGCCACCGGGAGCTGACCTACGGGCGGCCGGCGTGGGGGACGTCGACCTCGGTCGCCACCAGCACCGCCTCGCGCACCGGCGCGCGGTTGTGCTCGTAGAAGTCCGGCGCGCAGCACATCAGCAGCGTGCGGCCGTCGTCCCCGCCGAGCATGCAGGCGTAGACCCCGAGCCCGTCCGGCGCGGCGACCTCGTCGACGACCTCCCCGCCCTCGGCCACCCGCACCACCCGGCCGCCGACCGCGTCGGCGGCCCAGATCCGTCCCTCGGCGTCCAGCGCGCAGCCGTCGGGGGCCACCACCAGCTGGCCGAGCACCTCGTCGACCGTCGATCCGGTGACCTCCGGGCCCAGCGACGCCCACACCCGCCTGTTGCCCAGCGTCCCGTCGGCACCGAGGTCGAACGCGGTGTACCGGTTGCCCAGCGTCTCTCCGACGACGAGCGTGCCGCCGTCCGGGGTGATCACCGAGCCGTTCGGGAACTGCAGCCCCTCGGCGGCGACCGACACCGTCCCGTCGGGGTCGATCCGCTTGAGCGACGCGGTCGCGGCGGCGCCGCCGCCCATGAGGTCGAAGCCGAAGTCGCCGACGAAGACGTGGCCGTGCGCGTCGACCACCAGGTCGTTGAGGTGCCCGCCGCAGTGCTCGGCGAGGTCGGCAAAGGTGGTCAGCGACCCGTCGGCGTACCGCAGCACCCGCCGGTCCTTCATCGACACGACCACCAGCGAGCCGTCGGGCAGCCAGCCCAGCCCGGAGGGCTGCTGCTCGACCTCGACGACGACGGTCTCGGCGCCGTCCGCGGTCACCCGGCTGACCGTGTGCCGGTAGAAGTCCGACACCCACCAGGTGCCCTCGTGCCAGCGCGGGCCCTCGAAGAACCCGCCGCCCTCCAGAACCGTCCTGAGCTGCCGATCCGCCATGGTCGGGCACCCTAGGGGGAACCGACCCCTCCTCGAGGAGCGCAGCGTGCCCGGACCCGTGATCGCCGTCGTCGGAGCCACCGGGCAGCAGGGCGGCGCCACCGCCCGTGCGCTGCTGGCCGCCGGGGCCCGGGTCCGCGCGCTGGTCCGCGATCCCGACCGGGCCCGCGACCTCGCCGACCGCGGCGCCGACCTGGTCCGCGCCGACCTGCAGGACCCCGACAGCCTGCGGACGGCGTTCCGCGGCGCGCAGCGGGTGTTCGCGATGACCACGCCGTTCGGCCCGCGCGGGGTGGACGGCGAGCTGGCGGACGGGATCGCGCTGGCCGACGCGGCCGCCGACGCCGGCGTCGAGCACCTGGTGTTCAGCTCCGTCGGCGGGGCCGAGCGGCACACCGGCATCCCGCACTTCGAGAGCAAGCGCCGGGTCGAGGAGCACATCGAGGGCCTCGGTCTGCCCGCGACGTTCGTCCGGCCGGTCTTCTTCATGGAGAACCTGCGGTGGATGGCGTCGGCCCACGACGGCGGGGTCGTCGTCCGGATGGCGCTGGCCGCCGGGGTGCCGCTGCAGATGATCGCCGTCGCCGACATCGGTGCGGTCACCGCCGCCGTCCTGCTCGACCCGTCCCGGGTGCCGGGCGGCGCCGTCGAGATCGGCGGGGACGAGCGCACCGGCGAGCAGGTCGCCGTGGCCTTCGGTGAGCGCGCGGGGCTGCCGGCGCGCTACGAGCCGCTGCCGCTCGACGCCCTGGGCGAGGACGAGGACTCCCTCGCGATGTTCGCCTGGTTCGCCGCGCCGCCCGCCTACCGGGCGGACTTCGCGGCCACCCGCGCCCTGTCGCCCGACCTGCAGGACCTGCCCACCTGGCTGGCACGCACCGGCTGGACGCCCTGACGGTTGCGTCCGCGGTCGGTCGCGGAGGGTCACGCCGGGCGCGTGTCGCGGCCGGATGCCGGCGACACGGCCTGCGGTGGAGCGGGGGTCGCCTCCCGCTGCCCGAGGCTCGGTCGGCATGAGGATCGGTGTGCCCGGGCTGGCGTTGCCGATGGTCACCGCGGTGACCCGGCTGGACTACCTGAGCCGGCGGGACAACGCGTCGGCGGGCCCGCGGCGCCGCGCCGCCGGGCCGACGCACTCCTGGACCGCCCACCTGCGCGGCGCGGTGGAGCCCCTCGACCTCGAGGAGTCCCTGGAGCTGCTCGACCTGGGCGTCGTCGTCGCCCGCCGGGCCTACGACGCGCAGCACCTGGGCATCCGGGCGGCGCTGCGGTGCGGGGCGTCGTGGGCCCGCATCGGCGACTCGCTCGGCACCACGCCGCTCAACGCCTGGAACCGGCACCAGCGGTGGATCGAGGAGCAGGTCGAGCTCCACGAGGTCAGCGGCGGCCGCGACGGTCTGGACGACGCCGGCGCGATGGAAGCGCTGGCGCTGGCCGGTGAGCGCCCGGTCGGCCTCGGCTACGTCCGGACCCTGCGGGACCCGGACGAGGGCTGACCCGGGCCCGGGACGTGCTCCTGGGAAGGTGGTGCTCTGCTTCGCCAGGGAAGCAGAGCACGAGCACGCGACGGGGCACCCGGGCGGGCGGGACCACACCTGCGGGAGGTCGTGCTCTGCGTACCGCGGGCACGCAGAGCACGACCTCCCGCAGGTGGGCACCGGCCGGCGCCGGCTCAGTCGCCCTTGACGTTGACCACCTGGCGCAGCGTGTGCCGGATCTCCACCAGGTCGGCGGCGTCGGCCATGACGACGTCGATGCTCTTGTACGCGTCGGGGTGCTCGTCGAGGAACGCGTCCGACCGGCCCCAGGCGATGCCCTTCATCCGGCGGTCGAGGTCCGCGCGGGTGAACAGCCTGCGCGCCTGGCCGCGGGAGTGGTTGCGGCCCGCGCCGTGCGGCGCCGAGTGCAGCGCCTCGACGTTGCCCAGGCCGACGACGATGTAGGAGGCCGCGCCCATCGAGCCGGGGATGAGGCCCCACTGGCCCGCCCGCGCGGAGATGGCCCCCTTGCGGGACACCCACACCCGCTCGCCGTAATGCTCCTCGCGCTCGGTGTAGTTGTGGTGCGCGTTGACCACCTGCAGCCGCTGGACCTCCGTCGTCAGGCCACGCCGACTCAAGAACCGGGACACCTGCTCGGCGACGCGGTCCATCATCTCCTCGCGGTTGAGGTAGGCGAACCGCTGCGCCCACAGCAGCGCCTCCAGGTAGGTGTCGAACTCCGGCGTCCCCTCGCTGAGGTAGGCCAGGTCGCGGTCGGGCAGGTCGACGTCCCGCGCGGCGGTGACGTCCTTGGCCACCCGGATGTGCTTGGAGGCCAGCCGGTTGCCCACCCCGCGCGAACCGGAGTGCAGGAACAGCCACACCCGGTCGGCTTCGTCCAGGGACACCTCGATGAAGTGGTTGCCCGAGCCGAGCGAGCCCAGTTGCAGCGGCCAGTTGTGGGCGACGCCGTCGGCCTGCGCGGCGCCGGGGAGGTCGCGCAGCTCCTCGACCCGGGCCGCCGCCGTCTCGCGCAGCTTCTTGTTGTACCGGCCGGCCGACAGCGGGATCGCCCGGGAGATCTGCTCGTGCAGCGTCGCGAGGTTCCGGCCGCGCAGGTCGTCGCCGGTGAACTGGGTGCGGACGGCCATCATCCCGCAGCCGATGTCCACCCCGACCGCCGCCGGGATGATCGCGCCGTCGGTCGGGATCACCGACCCGACGGTCGCGCCCAGGCCCAGGTGCGCGTCGGGCATCAGCGCCATGTGCGGGTGGATGAACGGCATCGACGCCGTCCGCTCGGCCTGCATCCGGGTGGTGGGCTCCAGGATCGACGCCCAGTTGTAGAGGCGGTCGCTGATCTTCTCCACGCCCGACCGGTACCCCGCGCGGGGCCTCAGTCCTCCTTGCCCTTGCCCTTGTCCTTGCCCTTCTTCGGCTTGTCGGCGCCGTTGCCGTTGCCGTTGCCGTTGCCGCCCTCGTCCTCGTCGGGCTCGTCCTCGTCGGGCTCCTCGGGAGGTGCGGCTGACGGCACCGGCGGGGCGACGGCGTGCGTGACGGTCACCGTGGCCCCCGGCTGCAGGCGGCCGAGCGGGTCGAGGGCGATCACCTGCCCGTCGGGGACGTCCGCGGTCTGCAGCGGCCGCGGCCGGACGGTCAGGCCCAGCCCGCTCAGCTCGGCCTCGACGTCGGACGCCGGCCGGCCCACGTAGTCGCCGGAGACGACCTCCACCCCGGCCGGTGTGGACGGCGAGGGGGTCGGCTGCGCCGCGGGCGCGGCGGAGCCGCGGGTGCCGAGCACCACCGCCCCCGCCACGACCGCGAGGGTGAGCAGCGCGACCAGCGGCACCAGCAGCCGCCGCGCCGGCCGGTCGCGCCCCGGCCGGTCGGCGGTCCCGGTCGGCAGCACGCGGGTCGCCGTCGACGAGTCGGGCACGGGCAGCACCCGGGTCCGGTCGCGCTCGGGGGCCCCGCCGTCCAGGGCCCGCAGCAGCGCGGCGCCGTCGGGGAAGCGGTCCGCGGGGTCCTTGGCGAGGGCCCGTTCGACGACCCGGCGCAGGTCGGCCGGGACGTCGGAGGGCAGCGGCTCGGGCGTCCGGTGGACCTGGTGGGCGAGGACCTGCGCGGAGTTCTCCCCGTCGACGGCCCGGTTGCCGGTCAGGCACTGGTACGCGACCAGGCCCAGTGCGTAGACGTCGCTGGCCGGGCTCGCCGGAGCGCCCTGGACCTGCTCGGGAGAGAGGTAGTGCACCGTGCCCATCAGCTGGCCGGTCCGCGTGATCGGCACGCACGACGCCGTCCGCGCGATCCCGAAGTCGGTGACCTTCACGGTGCCGTCCACGGCCACCAGGAGGTTGGCCGGCTTGACGTCCCGGTGGACCACGCCCGCGGCATGGGCGACGGCCAGCCCCGCGGCGGCCTGCCGCAGCACCTCGCGCGTCCGGTCGGACCCCAGCCGGCCCTCCCGCGCCAGCAGCGCCGACAGCGGCTCGCCGTCCACGAGCTCCATGACCAGGAACGCCAACCGCTCCCCGGCAGGGCCGAGGGACTCCCCGACGTCGTGCAGCGTCGCGATGGACGGCGCGGTCAGGCCCGCCGTCAGCCGGGCCTCCGCGCGGAAGCGGGCGAGGAACTCCGGGTCGCCGGTGTACTCGCTGCGCAGCAGCTTGACGGCCACCGGCCGCTCCAGGACGACGTCCCGGGCACGCCACACCTGGCCCATGCCACCGGTCGCCAGGAGGTCCTCCAGCGCGTACCGGTCGCCGAGGACGCAGCCCGCCAGGTCCACAGGTCAGCTCCTCGCTCGTGGGATCGCACACCGCACCACCCGGTATCGGCGGACCCCGCGGCGAACCGGCACGCGGCCGGGATCAGACCGGGTCGACCAGCCGCAGCGGCGGGGGAGCGGCCAGCCGCTTCTCCAGGGTCACCCGGTGCCGGCCGTCGTCGTGCCGGAAGTCCAGCCGGTCGACCAGCGCCTGCATGAGCAGCAGCCCGCGGCCGCCGTCCAGCGGGGAGTCGCCGCGGCCCTCGCGCGGCGCGTCGGGGTCGAAGCCGGCTCCGTCGTCGAACACGCTGATCCGGCACAGCGCGTCGTCGATGGCGACCTGCACCTCGTAGTCGGCGTGGTCGCCGGCGTGCCGGACGACGTTCGCGCACGCCTCGGTCAGCGCGAGCGCGACCTCGTCGACCACGTTCCGCTCCACCCGCAGGTGCTCGAGCGCCTGCCGGAGCAGCCCCCGGACGAACGGCACGCTGCTGCGGTCCACCGGGAGGCGGACGGTGAACGCGATGTCCACGACTGGGGTCCCCTTTCCTCCGCGAGGGGAACTACCCTGCGGGAGGCCAGTGGACCACGACGAGGGGGCCGATCCGTTGCTGTTCGAGATCGAGCGGACGACGGTCCTCGGGCGGCCGGCGCTGGGCGTGCGCGGCGAGCTCGACCTCGCCACCGCGCCGCAGCTCGCCGAGGCCGTCGACGCCGTGCTGGCCGCCGGACCCCGGTCGATGGTCGTCGACCTGAGCGGCACCACCTTCATGGACTCCTCCGGTGCCCGCCAGCTGGCCTGGAGCGCCCGGCGGGCGACCCGCGCCGGCGTGCGGCTGCAGGTCGTCTGCCCCCGCGCCAACCGACCCGTCCGGCTGGTCATCGACCTGCTCGAGCTCGAGGCGCTGGTGCCGATCGTCGAGACGGCCAGCCTCACCGAGGGCGAGGTCGGCCCGTAGGGTCGCGGCGGTGACCACCCCGTCCTCCGAGGTCGGCGCCGAGGCGCTGGCGCGCTGCGCCGACGAGCCGATCGCCGTCCCCGGCGCGGTCCAGCCGCACGGCGCCCTGCTCGCCGTCACCGAGCCCGACCTCGCGGTGGTGGTCGCCTCGGCCAACGCCGCCGCCGTCCTCGGCAGCGCGCCGGCGTCCCTCCCCGAGCTGCTGGCACCGGCTGACCTGGTCCGCCTGCGCGACGGCCTGGCCGGGGACCTCGCCCAGCTCAACCCGCTGCGGGTGACCGTCGCCGGCACCGAGGTGGACCTCGTCGTGCACCGCGCCGAGGGGCTGCTGGTCACCGAGTGGGAGCCGCTGACCGGCGCGGAGCAGGCCGGTGCCGAGTGGCACCGGCGGCTGCCCACCGTGCTGCAGCGCCTGTCGGCCGCGACGTCCCTGGAGGAGCTCACCGCGACCCTCGCCCGCGACGTCCGGGAGCTCACCGGGTTCGACCGCGTGATGGTCTACCGCTTCGACCCTGAGTGGAACGGCGAGGTGGTCGCCGAGGACCGCCGCGCGGACCTCGAGCCCTTCCTCGGCCTGCGCTACCCGGCCAGCGACATCCCCGCCCAGGCGCGCGCCCTCTACACGACCAACTGGCTGCGGCTGATCCCCGACGCCACCTACCGGCCGGCGCCGCTGCGGCCGGCGGCCAACCCGCTCACCGGCCGGCCGCTGGACCTCTCCGGCGCGGTGCTGCGCAGCGTCTCCCCGGTGCACCTGGAGTACCTGGCCAACATGGGCGTGGTCGCCTCGATGTCGGTCTCGCTGATCGACCGCGGCCGCCTGTGGGGGCTGGTCTCCTGCCACCACTACGCCGGTCCGCACCGCCCGTCCTACGCCGACCGGGTGGCCGCCGAGTTCCTCGGCCGCACCGCGTCGCTGCTGCTGCACACCACCGTCGGCGCCGCCGAGCAACGCGACGTCGTCGGCGTCGCGCAGCGGCAGGCGCGGCTGGTGGCCGCGCTGGGCCGCAGCCCGCGCACCCCGGCGGCGGCGCTCACGCAGGGCGACCTGACGGTGCTGGACCTGCTGCCCGCCGCCGGCGCCGCGGTACGCCTGGGCGGCCGGCTGCACCTGCTCGGCAGCACCCCGCCGGCCGACCGGGTGCCCGGCGTGGTCGCGGGCCTGCTCGCCACCGGCCGGCCGGCGTCCGACGCCCTGGGTCGGGTGGTCCCCGACGCGGCCGACGTCGCGGACACCGCCAGCGGGCTGCTCGCCGTCGAGGTGGGCAGCGGGAGCGGGGACTTCCTCGCCTGGTTCCGGCCCGAGACGGTGCGGGAGGTCACCTGGGGCGGCAACCCGCACACCCCGAAGACGGTCGAGACCGACGCCGGCCCGCGGCTGTCCCCGCGCCGCTCGTTCGCCGCGTGGCGGGAGACCGTGCGCGGCACGGCCACGCCCTGGCGGGAGCACGAGGTCGCCGCGGCGCAGGCGCTGGCCGCGCACCTGGCCGAGTCCGCGCTGCAGCAGGCCGGCGAGGACAACCGGCTGGCCGCCGTGCTGCAGCGCACGCTGCTGCTGGAGCAGCTGCCCAAGGTGCCCGGGGTGGCGCTGGCCGCCCGCTACCGGCCCAGCGCCGCCGACGTCGTGGGCGGGGACTGGTACGACCTGGTGCCGCTGCCCAGCGGCCGGGTGTCGATCGTGCTCGGCGACGTCGCCGGGCACGGGCTGGCCGCCGCGGCGATCACCGCCCAGTTGCGGCACGCCCTGCGCGCGCACCTGCTCCGCGACCTCGGGCCGGCCGCGGCGCTGCGCGGGCTCAACGAGGTGATCGCCGCGCTGCTGCCCGGCGAGCTCGCCACGGCCGTCGTCGCCGTGCTGGACCCGCTCACCGGCGCGGTCGCGATCGCCAACGCCGGGCACCTGCCGGTGCTGCACGTGACGCCCGGCGGTGCCGACCTGCTGGTCGCCGGCCACGGGCCCGCGCTTGGGCTCCTCGACGACGCCGACTACCCGGAGGCGCGGCTGCACCTGACCGGCGACGACCGGCTGCTGCTGTACAGCGACGGCCTGGTCGAGCGCCGGGACGCCCCGCTGGAGGAGCGGCTGGCGGAGCTGCGCGCCGCCGTCGCCGCCGGGCGCGACCCGGACACGCTGCTGGACGACGTCCTCGCCGCGCTCGACCCGCCACACGACGACGACGTCACCCTGGTCGGCCTCGGCCGGGTCTGAGGGCGGAGCCGGGACTGAGCCCGGGGCAGGGCGGGGCGGGGCCGGTGGCTGCTACTCGGCGCGGTCGTCGCCGAACCGGCGGCCGGTGAGCGGCGGCTGCCGGCGCCCCATGCCGTCCAGTCGCTGGGTCAGGTCCGCAGGGGCGTCATCGTCGTCCGCAGCGTGCCGCCCGAGGGTGGGCATCGTGAACTCTGCGGTCTCGTCGAGCAGGTGTCGGGCCACGTTGTTGTCCTTCCGCGCGTGGTCGTTCTCGAGCGTATGAGCCGGGGCCGAGGCCCTCGGGGCGTGTGGGGTGGGTGTGACGGCTGGGTCAGCCGGAGCCGAACAGCACCAGGCCGGCGAGGGGCAGGACCCCGGCCACGTGCATGTACGGACTGTAGCCAGAAGGCTGCACTGTGTGCTGCTCCGACCGGCACGGGTGTCCCGGCGGGTGGTCGTGCTCTGCTCCGCCGAGGAAGCAGAGCACGAGCCCCCGCGGAGCAAGGGCTGGGCGCGGCTCAGTCCGGACGGCGGCGGCGCCGGCGGGGAAGCTCGTCGTCGGCACCGCGGCTGCGGGCGAAGGACTCGGCGAGGTCGGCGGGCCAGCCGTCGTCCACCAGCAGGAGGGCGAGCCGGCGGCCGAGGATGCCGTCGACGTCCGGCGCCGGCAGTTCCGAGCCGAACACCACCTCGCGCAGCGCCCAGCCGTTGCCCGCGCCGCTGCCGGCGGCCACCGCGACGGCCAGCTTCTCGACGCCGGCGACGTCCATCCGCAGCGCGGCCCAGCGCAGCACCGCGGGCAGCTCGGAGCGCGGGACGACCCCCTCCAGCCGGGCCAGCCAGCCGACGTCGGCGACCAGGAGGTGCCCCAGCAGCGTGCGGTGCGACTCCTCCCACCGGCCGCCGGTCCGGGTCCACTGCGCCACGAGCGCGTCCCCGACCACGCGCCGGCGGGTGGCCAGCAGCGCCAGCTCCCAGCTGTCGTCGGTGAGCTCCAGCAGCGGCAGTGCGACCCCGAGGCTGAGCGCCTGCTCGACCAGCAGCCCCGCCGCGCGGTCCAGCGAGGCGATCCGCCGGCCGCGGGCGACCTCGGCGGCCAGCGCGGTGCACAGGTCGCCCTGGGTCAGCCCGGCGATCTCCACCGCCCGCTCGGCTGGCCCGTCCGCGCCGTCGAACACCTCGTCGAGCAGCGCGGTGAGCACCCCGCCGCGCACGCGCTCGGCGGCGGCGGGCGACCGCCGGACCGTCCCGCGCAGCCCGGCCTCCACCGCCCGGTCGCCCGCGGCGACCTCCAGCGCGGCGGCGGCGTTGCGCCCGCGGGCCAGCCAGCGCGGAGCGGCGTCGGACTCCAGCACGCAGGCCACCTGCGCGGCGGTCAGCTCGGCGGCGTCCTGCTCGGCCCACGCGTCGGCGAACAGCCACGCGTCCAGCCGGCGCAGGTCGCCGATCGTGTCCGGGGGCAGCTCACCCTTGCTCGCGGCCTCCAGCAGGGTGCGGGCGCGCTCGGTGTCGGCGGCCCGCGTGGCCGACCGCGGCGCGGCGTCGACCAGTTCCACGCAGATACGGGCGGTGTCGCCGTCGTCCCCCCGCGGGCCGGCGGCCAGCGAGACCGGCGCGGTCAGCGCCCGCGGTAGCACGTCGAACAGGACGTCGGCGACCTCCCGGCCCGCCGGCGTCCGGCGCGGCAGCAGGCAGGACCCCTCCCCGGCGGCGAGCGCGGCGAGCAGCCCGGCCAGCGCGGGGACCAGGGCGTCGACCTCGTCGGAGGTCAGCACCGGGACGGTGCGGTCGGCGGGCGGCACTCGCAGCGGCGGCAGGTCGGCGGTGGGGACGGCGTCCGCGGGGAGCGCGTCGAGGAACCGCCCGGTGCGGCGCAGCGCCAGCAGGTCGCGGACGCCCAGCCGGTCGCCGTCGTCCCAGAGCAGGTGGACCAGGTAGTTGCCCGGCCGGCCGAAGCCGTCGGCGCTGGCCGCGACCGTGCGGTGCAGCAGCCGGCCGCCGGGGCGGTGCACCAGCCCGAAGGTCTCGACGGCGTCGGGCGTGAAGCCGACCAGCGCGCCGAGGGCCTTGCGGGTGCGCCCGACCTCGGCCGGCCAGTCCGCCGAGTGGGCGAAGACGCCGAAGCCGGGCCCCTCCAGCGTCCGCGGGGCGGAGGTGTAGACCGCCTGCGCGCAGGCCCGCCCGCTCATCCGAACCACTCGCGGACCGGCGCCGAGCCGGCCTCCTCCGGGTCCAGCCCGTCCTCGGAGAGGAAGCCGTGGCGGGCCAGGAGCACCAGCAGCGGGTCCAGGCAGCCCACCGGGGCGATCTCCGGGTAGCCGCCGTCCTTCGCGTCGGCGCCGGTGGCCGACACCGCGTGCACGGTCGGCCGCGGCAACCGGTTGAGCACCGCGGTGAGCAGGTTGGAGCCGCCGCTCACCTCGAGGAAGTCGACCAGCCGCGAGCTGGTGTCGCGCACGTCCCCGAACCAGTGCGCCAGTGGCATGGCGGCCAGGTCGGTGTCGCGCAGGGTGTCGGTGGGGAAGTCGGGGACGCCGCGCAGCTTGTCGGCCTTGGTGAGCACCACCGCCGCCGAGACACCGGAGAGCGGGCTGTCGGGGTGCAGGTTGCGGGCGGTGCGCAGCAGGTTGGCCAGGTTCACCACCATCTGGGTGTGCCGGGCCAGGCCCATCGACTCCTCGCCGGGGTCGGCCAGGTGCCGCAGCCGCGGGAAGACGCCGGGGGAGAGCAGCACCAGCACCGAGGTCGCCGCGTAGAGGAACTTGCCGTACTGGCCCATGTCCTCGGCGCGGTAGAGCTGCTCGCCGGAGGCGTCGAAGAAGACCAGGTTGACCGCGCGCTCGGCGCCGTTGCGGCCGGTGCCGCGCAGCACGAGCATGAACGGCTCCGGCGAGCTGCCCTCGCCCAGCAGCGGCAGGGTCAGCGGCAGCTGCCGGCGCTGGACCATCAGCCGGTAGCGGTAGTCGTCGAAGCGGGCGGCGCTCTCCTCGTCCATCTCCACCGAGATGCCCAGCGGGGCCAGCGCGCCCTCGTGCAGCAGGTCGATGAGCACGGTGAGGTAGGTGCTCTTCGACGCGCCGGTCAGTCCGACCAGGCCGACGACGATCGTGGGCCGGTCGAGGTAGTCCGGCGGCAGGCGGTGCCCGCGCGGACAGGTGGGGCTGACGTTGGCCGCCGCGGCCCCGGCGGCGTCCTTGGGGGTCGGCGGCGGGGCCGGCTCGCCGCGCAGCGGCTCGAGGAACCGCTGCCAGCGGGTGCGGCGCTCGACCGGCGGGCGGTGCGCGACACCGTGCGCGTCCCGCCACACGGGGGTCGACAGCGGCTCCAGGCAGCGGGGGCAGACGCGGCGCTTCATCAGCGGACGAACACGACGAAGAAGACGACGGCGACCGCGCAGAACACCGCCAGCAGCACCCGCTGGCGCTCGCGGTAGCGGTGCCGCCGCGCGTCGAGGCGCTGCTGGGCGAGGGCCCGCTCGTACATCCCGGACACGGTCGGCCTCCTAGAAGACGAGGTGGTAGAGGACGGCGAGCACCAGCCCCGCGAGGATCCCGAGCACCGCCACGACCGCGATGGCCGCTCCGAAACCGGTCCAGGTGTCGGCCACGGCGCGCTCCAGCCGGGCCAGCTCGTAGCGGGCCGCCTCCACGACGGCGCCGACCGACTGCAGGTCGCGCATCGTCGTCCGCGGGTCGGGGATCTGCGAGGTCTCGCCCAGCCACCGGGTGTGCTGCTCGACCTGCTTGGCCAACCGCGCCACCGACGGCCGCTTCTCCGGCGCGAACTTCAGCGCCGCCGACACGCTGTCGAGCAGGTTGGGCGGCACGGCGGAGAGGTTGAGCCGGCCGGCGCGCAGCGCGAGGAAGTAGTCGGAGTCGGGCATGGTGTCGTCGGGGTCCACCGGGTGGACCGCGCCGGCGGCGTAGGCGATCACCATGCCCCAGCTGTAGACGTCGCTGGCCTCGGTGAGCACCGCGCCCTGCAGCTGCTCGGGGCTGGCGAACAGCTTGGTGCCCAGCGCCGCGATGCCGGTGGTCGAGGTGCCCGACGGCGGCTCCGGGCCGATGTAGCGGCTGATGCCGAAGTCGACCAGCCACACGTCGGCGCCCGAGATGATGATGTTGCCCGGCTTCACGTCCCGGTGGACCACGCCGGCGGCGTGCACGTCCCGCAGCGCCCGGAGCAGGCCGATCGCGATCCGGCGCAGCTCCTCGGCGTTGAGCCCGGCCGCGCGGCGGGCCAGGAACTCGTCCAGCGGCGTCCCGGTCACGTACTCCTGCACGTAGTACGGCGCGTCGGCGGCGAGGTCCTGGTCGACGATGTGCGCCACCCGCGAGCTCTTCACCCGCGCGGCGTTCTCCACCTCGCGGGCCAGCCGCTTGCGGGCCAGCTCCGGCGCGCCCTCGGGCAGCCGCTTGATGACCACGAGCGGGCTGTCCGGTGCGGTGGAGCCGACGAACACGTCCGCGCCCTGGCCGCCGCGCGGCAGCCGGCACAGCAGCTGGTAGGGGCCGATGCGGTCGGGGTCGCCGGGCTCGAGCAGGTCGACCTGCCGCGTCCCGGCCAGGTCGGCGACGGCTCCGGTGGGGTCGTCCACGTGGGCAGGCTCCCTGTCGTCGGCAGGTGGGACCCGACGGTAGATCGCGAAGCTGTGAACATCCATGGAGTTCGCCCCCGGTGGCGCACGGCCCCGGGCCTGCGGGTCCGACCGGGGGCGTTGCGTTCGCGATCGATCCCGGGTTGTGCCCACGAGCACCGGGGACCGCGGCGGAGACCTGAGTCACACCATTTCAGGAGACCTCGGCACCACGGGGGGCGCCCGGCCTGCCCCGCGGCCGACCGATCTAAGAAACGCGCAAGGAAATCCTCACGCCTCCGCGATGAGAGTCTCCGGTCGAGAGGATGTCGCCCCGCAGTGGGCAAGATCGACACTTCTGCTGCCATTGCAAGCGCCGGAGCGCCAGTCGAGATGCCGCTCCGGTCGACCGAAGGAGGAGCAATGTCTGCACTGCCATCGTGGCCGAAGCTGGGGCGGCGACTGACCTTCACGTCGACAGGTGCATTGGTCCTGGCGGCCGCGCTCTCGACCCCGACCACGGCTCTAGCGGCTCCCCTCCCGGAGACGAATGCTGCCGTGAGCCACTCGACCGCCGCGGAGCCGCCGGGAATCGGGTGCTACCGGGGTTCAGACCTGGAGAGAACGGATCCTGTCTGCCACGCGATTCTTCATCCCGAAGTCGTTCCGACTCCGAGAGAGGTCTGCACGGCTTGGGAGGGCCAGTGGAACACGGAGTTCGGGACGAGCAACAATCTCTGCTGGTTCGTCCCGGGAAGGGCCGGTGGATGAGGGATCGGGCGCGCCGCTGGGACCGGGGCGAGGGCGGGCGGCTCCCACCCCGGACCGAGCCGCCGTTCTCGATCTGAGACCACCGCCGGGCATCTCGTATTCGCTGGCCCACGAATGGCCCGCATCTTGTGCCTAGCGGGAGAATCCGGACACCCTGACAGGAGCGGGTTGATCGTCCGTGGTGCCGTCGCCCAGCTGACCGTCGGCATTCCAGCCCCAGGCCATGACCGTGCCGTCGGTGAGCAGCGCGAGGGTGTGCTGGGTCGAGGTTGAGGCGGCAGCCACACCGGTGAGGTTCCGTACGTCCACGGGAACGGAGTGATCGTCGAAGGTGCCATCGCCGAGTTGGCCGCGTTCGTTGGCGCCCCACGTGGTGACCCGGCCGTTGCTGCGCAGAGCGAGGCTGAACCGATCGCCGGCGGCGATGGCGGCGATGTCGGTCAAGCCGGACACCGTGACCGGGGACGGCCGGTCCGCCGTCGTGCCGTCGCCCAGTTGACCGTCGTCGTTCCACCCCCAAGCCCGAACGGTCCCGTCCATCAACAGGGCCAGGCTGTGGAAGTTGCCGGCGGCGATCGCGGCAACATCGCCCAGTCGCGGTATCTGGACTGGGACGGTGAGGGCGGTCCGTGGGGTGCCATCACCGGTCGGACCGCGTAGGCCGCTGTCTCCCCAAGCCCAGACCGTGCCGTCGGCGAGCAGGGCCAGGCTGTGTGTGCCGCCCGCTGCGATGGCGGTCACCGCGGCAAGGCCGGGTACCGCGGCCGGGGCCGGGCGGTCGGTGGTGGTGCCGTCGCCGAGCTGGCCGTCGTTGTTGCTGCCCCAGGCCAGGACGGTGCCGTTCGCGAGGAGAGCGAGGGTGTGGGCGTAGCCGACTTCGTCAAAGCGGCCGTCGGTCCCGTAGAACCCGCCGACCGCGATGGCGGCTACTCCGGTCAGATCGGGAACCACCGTCGGGGTGAGCAGTCGGTTGGTGGTGCCATCGCCCAGCTCGCCGAACTGGTTGTCGCCCCAGATCCTGACCGTGCCCTCTCTCAGCAACGCCACGCTGTGCCAGACACCGGCGTCGACGTCGGTGACGTCGGACAACCCGGCTAGCTCCACCGGAGTGGACCGCCGCGACCCGACGGGTCCGTCGCCGACCTGACCGACGTCGTTGAAGCCCCAAGCCTTGACGCTGCCGTCGGCAAGCAGTGCCAGGTTGTGAACCTGGCCGGCCGAGACCCGGACGACCCCGGGCCCAGCCTCCGGACCGGCTGACCGTTGCGGTTCGGCATCGAGGACGTTCCAGCGCACGGCCGTCCCGCCGGCCACCAGCGCCGCCGCCGAGCCCAGGCCGGCGAGCAGGACCGTGCGCCGGCTCAGCCGGCGGCGGTCGGCCGTGAGCGATGTCTCGAGTGCGTCGACGAACTGACCCGCGGAGGGGTACCGCTGTGTGGGTGACTTCGCCAACCCGCGCTGGAAGACGGCATCCACTGGCGCAGGAAGCTGTGGGTCCCGGTCGGTGGCGCGCGGTACAGGCTGGCTCGCGTGGGCCAGCATCAGTGCCAGGGGGTCCTGCTGCGTGTACGGCGGGGTGCCGGTCAGCATCTCGAAGGCCAGGCACGCCACCGAGTACAGATCGGCCCGGTGGCCTACTGCACTGCCGGAGGCCTGCTCGGGGGCCATGTACGTGGGCGTGCCCAGATACTGGCGGCTCACCGTGACGGACGCGTCGCCGAGGGCCTTGGCCAACCCGAAGTCGGCCAGCACCGGCCGCCCTCCCGAGTCGATCAGCACGTTGGACGGCTTGATGTCGCGATGGATCACACCACGGCTGTGCGCGTAATCGAGCGCTTCGGCGAGCTCAGCGAGGATGCGGAGGGCTTCCTCGGGCGGCAGCCGGCCCTGGGCGAGGAGTTCTTTGAGGCTGATCCCGCCGATCAGGCGCATCGCCAGGTACAGCCGTCCGCCGGCGTCCCCGGCGTCGAACACGGTCACGATGCCCGGATGGTCGAGGCTCTGCATCATCCGGGCCTCGCGGACGAACCGGGCGGCGAACTCCTCCTGCCCCGCCAGGGCCGGATGCAGCAGCTTCAGCGCCTCCGGGCGTCCGAGGTCGCGATGGATCGCCCGGTACACCTCGCCCATCCCGCCTCGGCCGATCAACGCTTCGATCGTGAACGACCCGATGTCCGTGCCGGCTGGCAGGGAGCCGCTCGTCACGGCGACGGATTCCGCAGGTCGGCGAAGGTCACCGCCCCGCGGCGGATGGCTTCGTTGGCCAACAGGCTGCGACGACTGCTGGTTCCGGTTTCGATGCCGAACTTGTCGTAGAGGTGGAGCAGGTGTTGCTGCACCGCGGCTTCGGTGACGACCAGCGCGGTCGCGATGTCGTGCAGGGATGCCGGCTCGGTGAACACCGTGCTGCCGAAGAGCGGCCGACACAGGGCCCGCAGCACGTCGCGCTCGCGACGGGTCAGCTCCGGCACCGGGGCTGCCCCTTCGGTCCGGGTGACCGGCGCAGCATCTGCCGCGCGGAACACCAGCTTCGTCCGCCCGACCGCGACCTCGTCACCGTGCCGCAGGACGCACATCCCGAGGATGCGCTCACCCCGGACGAAGGTGCCGTTGCGGCTGCCGACATCCTGGACGCACCATCCTGCACCGACCGGCTCCAGGACCGCGTGCAGGCCCGAAACGCCCTTGTCGTGGGGCAGGGCTACGTCGTTCGCGGCGCTGCGGCCCACCGTCACCCGGCGCGTCTCCAACAGGATCAGCTCGACGCCCGACGGCTTCCACACCTCCAGATACGCCGTCATGGCTGCCGTCCCCCACCGAGGCGCAGTTCGCGGCCACGCCCCGGCCGTTCACTGACTGGCTCTCGGATCGAGCGTGGCGACATGGCAAGTCTCCTCGGAGACCGCTACCAGGGCTAGCCGGTCGAGCCTACCGACATGCCCCTCCTCGCCAAGTCCCCATCGATCCCGGTACGCCCGACCACCTGGGGCGTGGGCAGCGACGGTCAGCATCGTTTGCGAGTTCGTGGATGGTGCACCGGCACACGTCAACGCCGTGTCCCAACCCTTGGGTCCCTGGAACAGAACTCTCACGCGGACCCAGAGGAAGCGTCTCGTGCGGCGCCATACCGAAATCGCAGTCGTCGGGACACCTCTACCGATGGTCCCCAGGTGGAAGGACCGGTAGACGGCAGGGAGGCATCCGATGCCCGCACGATCATTGAATTCGGGCGTAGGTCCGAACGGTGTCGCGTCTCGGATGCAGCCCTGCTATCGGCACGCCGCCACAACATGGATGGCCTATTGTCCAGACTGCACTGCCTGGCACTTGTCCACCCAGATGGCCCGTCGCGCCATCAAACTCACGACCTGATGCGTTGTCACGATGGCCCGGCTGACGATTACGCCGTCCGCGTCCGGTCTACTCCGGCGATTCAGCCCGCGCCTTCTGCTGACCGTCCGCGGGCGATCCGGTGCGGCCAGTCCAACTGACGATCGACCAAGAAAAGTCTGCTACTCGAGCAATCAAGTCCTGCGGGCGAGAAGATGTCGCAGCGGGCGAGCTGGGGCCGATGCTGTTGAGCGTCCAGCAAACACCCTGGAGCGCTCGTGCTCCAACGCATTGGAGGCCCTGATGTCCGGAACGTGGTCAAGATCGGGACTGGTTCACCGGCTCGCCCTTGCATCGATTGGCGTTGTACTCCTGATCCCTGCCCTCGCGGGTGTCGCGTCCGCTCAGACAGCAGCCGACCCGCCCCCCTACTTCTGCATCGGCACAGATCGTGGACCGGAGTGCGAGCAACCACCGCAATCGCCAACGTCGCCATCGGAGTCCTCGGAGTCCTCGGAGCCGAGCCAGCCGATCAATCTGCCGTCTCTTCCGCCCATCGAAAATCCGTTGCCGGTCCTCCGGGACTTCCTCTGCTCGGAACCGCACAGGCAGCTGATCGTCCCCGACCACCTGTCGCACCTGTGCCCTGACGGGGATTGACGAGCCGGTGCGCAGGGGCCGTGCGGGGCTCGTGCCCCGCACGGCCCCTGCGCGACGACCGGACCGATACCGGCACGCCACCCGTGGATCCACGGTTGGCGTGGCAGGCTCCCTGTCGTCGGCAGGTGGGACCCGACGGTAGATCGCGAAGCTGTGAACATCCATGGAGTTCCGCCCCCGCCGGTGGCAGCAGCCGGAACTGCGGACAACGAGAGTCGTTGCGATCGCGAACGACCTCGGGGTGTGGGATGGGCAGTGTGGGCACCGGCTCCCGGCCGGACACCGCCGTCCGCTCGCACCGGGCGCCGCGGGGGGGCCCCTCGCCGTCGGTCGTCCTCGGGTCGGCAGCGGCCGCGCTGGCGGTGCTACTCGTGCTCCTGGTCGTCGTCGCGCGGTTCGGCGGGCAGCCGGACACCCAGCCGGCTCCGGAGGCGGGCCCGACGCCCGAGGACACCTCCGACCTCAGCGACCCGGCCAAGCGGGACGTCGCGATGCAGCTGGTCTCCAGCGCGGAGGACTCCGGGCGCACCGCGACACCAGCCGGGTGGACGACGCGCAACGGGTCTTCCTCGACGAGGGCGACCTGCACCTGACTCCGCCGCTGCGCTGGTCCACCTACGGCGACGACTACCGCATCCCCTGACCCCCGTCCGGCGTTGAACGAGACCGCGGGGAACCGGAACAAGCCGTCCTCCGGGTGGACGTGGTTGCCGCGCGACACCGGGTAACGAGACGCCGTCCGCGGTGCCGTGGCTTCAACAGACTGGCCCGGCCCCCGTCCGGTCGCACCACGCGGCCCCGGAGGCATCTCGATGGAAGCAAGTGAGCGGGTCACCTGGGAGGACTGCCCGGTCTGCCGGCGGGTGGCGGCGGTCGGCTGGGTGAACGCCTTCCCCGTCGAGTTCGACTGTCCGGGCGGCTGCCGCCTCAGCGCGGAGCAGGTCCAGGCCTTCGCCGCCCGGCGGAGCCGGCCACCGGTCGCGTGGTTGACGCGTCCGTAGGCCCGGCTCCGCGCGGGACGGCCGTGCTCACGCGGCGGTGAGCAGCCCCGACTCCTGGCGGGTCAGCCGCCCGGCGTCGAGCACCCGCGCCAGCGCCGCCTGCAGCAGCGGGGCCAGCGACGGCGTCCGGCGGCGGTAGCCGAAGACCTCCGCCGTCCGCAGGAACAGCTCGTCCTCGGTCATCCCGGCACTGGCCCGGCACAGCGCGACCATCGCGTTGCCGACCTCCTGCGGGGCGACGTGCTCCAGCGGCCGGTCGGCGCTGGCCGCCTGGCGGCGGTAGCCCGACCAGGTCGCGCGGTCCAGCGCCTCGGGCCAGACGAACTCGCCGTCGACGGAGCCCGCCGGCAGCAGCGCCAGCAGCGCGTCGCGGCGGGCCTCGCTGACCCGGGACAGCCCGAAGGCGCTCCCGGTCAGGCGGGCCAGCCGGTCGCGGTGCACCGGCCCCTCGGCCTTGACGCCGGCGGTCAGCACGCGCTTGACCGTGCGGGCCACGCGGGCGTCGGAGAGCTGGTCGAGCAGCTTGCGCTCGCCGGCGGTCTTGGGCACCCAGGGCACGAACGGGGCCTCGCCGTCCACGGGGGCCGCGGCCGGCACCTTCCGCCGCGCGGGCCGGGCCATCGCCTCCTCGGCCGGCGTCTCGGCGACGGCGTGGGCCTCGACGACCGGGGCCTCGACGACCGGGGCCTCGACCACCGCGGAGGGGGCGGCCCGCAGCGGGGCCACGGCCTTGAGCTCCGGCACCTCGCGGTCGGCCGGCTCGGCCGGGGCGGGCACCGGCACGACGACCGGCGCCAGCTCCTCCACGGCCGGCGCCGTCTCCTCCGGAGGGGCAGAAGTGGCCATCCCTGTCCCTCCGGAGGCGGGGACCTCCGGCACCGGGACGGCGGCGACGGCGGCGGCCAGCCGGTCGAGCACCGCCTCGCGGTCGCGCAGCCAGGTCGGCAGCCAGACCCGCTCGACGGCCGGCCAGCGCAGCATCCCGGCCAGCACCTCCACCGGCAGGCCGTCGCGGTCGCCGACCGTGCGCCGGCGGGCCCAGGCCGGCCCGTCGAGCAGCACGGCCATCACCGGGGCGTCGGGCGCGTCGGCGCGGGCGACCGAGAGGTCGACGCGGAACTCCGACAGGCCGACGTCGGTGCGCACGACCAGGCCACGCTCGCGCAGCGCCGCGGCGATCTCCTCGCGGTGCCGGTCGGGGACGGCCACCGGACGGGCGTCCTTGGGCAGCGCGTCGGTGCCCAGGGCGGCGAGGTCGAGGTAGGCGCGCAGGTGCTTCACGCCGACCGACGAGGTCTGCTCGGCGCGCAGCTGCGACGGGTCGAACGAGGTGAAGACGACGACCTGCCGGCGGGCGCGGGTGACCGCGACGTTGAGCCGCCGCTCGCCCCCGACCCGGTTGAGCGGGCCGAAGTTCAGCGGCAGGAAGCCGCGGTCGTTGACGCTGAACCCGGTGGAGAACAGCACCACGTCGCGCTCGTCGCCCTGCACGTTCTCCAGGTTCTTGACGAACAGCCCCTCGCCGTCGGTGCGATCCAGCGCCTCGACCAGACGCTCGTCACCGGCGTCCCTGAGCAGGCCCTCGATGTAGGCCCGCTGCTGCGCGTTGAACGTGACCACGCCGATCGACGGCAGGGTGTCGGGGGAGGCGTCGAACCGGCGGCGGATCTCCGCCACGACCGCCTTGGCCTCCATCGGGTTGGTGCGCAGCAGCCGCCCGGCGCCGGAGCGGTGGAAGGTGCCGTTGACCCGCACCAGCGAGATGCCCCGCCCGTCGACGTCCGCCGTCGGCCGGCCGTGGGTCGGCGCCGGGAACGAGGAGAGCCGGTTCTCGTAGTAGTTGGCGTTGCTGAACGCGATGAGCGACTCGTCCTGGCTGCGGTAGTGCCAGGACAGCCACTGCCGCGGCACCCGCGCCTGGACGCACTCGGAGAGGATCGACTCCTCGTCCTCGACCGCGGTGCCCAGCAGCTCGATCGCGTCGTCCTCGGCCGAGCCCGAGGAGGGCTCCATGAACGACGTCGGCGGCATCTGCTTGCTGTCACCGACGACGACGGCGGCCTTCGCCCGGCCCAGCGCCCCGACGGCGTCGGCGACCCGGATCTGCGAGGCCTCGTCGAACACGACCAGGTCGAACAGGCCGGCCTCGGCCGGGAAGAACCGCGCCACCGAGTCGGGGCTGACCAGCACGCACGGCATGACGGCGGTGACCAGCTCGCCGTACTGCGCGAGCAGCCCGCGCACGCCCAGCCGGCTGCGGGACTTCGCCAGCTCCCGCTGCAGCGCACCGACCTGGCCGTTGCCGCTGGCCGCGTCGAACGGCCGGGCGGCCAGCACCGACCCGGGCAGCGCGGTGCGCAGGTGCTCGCGGACCGCGCGGGAGGCGGCGGTGAACCGGACGATCGCCTTCTCGTGCACGTCGGCGTCGAACCCGTCCAGGCCCGAGGCGCCGCGGCGCTCGGCCACCGAGGACCGCGCGATGCCGTGCTCGAACGCGCGGACGGCGTCGTCGGCGAGCAGCTCGCCACTGACGAGGAGCGCCCGCGCCTCGTGCAGCCCGGCCGCGCGCAGCGGCTCGAGGGTGTCGACGAAGTCCGCCCAGCGGCGCAGCGACATCAGGCCGGTGTGCTCCACCCCCCGCTCGGGGCGGGTCATCTGCCAGCGCAGCACCAGCCCGTCGTCGCCGGCCCAGTCGGCCAGCCGCCGCTCGTCGCTGCCGACGACCCGCAGCAGCGCCCGGGCGGCGTCGCGCAGCCGGGCGACCGCGGCGGCCGCGGCGGCGTCCGGGCCGGGGCCCTGGACGACGTAGCGGCGCAGCGCGACGGCGAACTCGCTGTCGCTGTCGGTGGCGGTGCCGGCCTTCTCCAGCCACTCCACCTGCCCGACCAGCAGCTCGGGGTCGACCAGCGGGTTCCAGCCGGCGGGTACGGCCAGGCCGGGGATCACCGAGGCGCGGGCGGCGATGCCCTGCCCGGCGGTCTGCACCCGCCACAGCGCCGCGGTCAGCTCCGGGACGTCGGAGAGCTTCATCTTCACGCCGGGCCGCAGCACCGGGGCCAGCCGGTCGCGGACCGCCCGCAGCCCCTTCCGGCGGGCCAGCCACCGGCCGGCCTGCGCGGTCTGCGCGGCCACGTACAGGTCGGCCAGCGGCAGCTCCATCGCCGCCGGGGTGGCCAGCTCCAGGCCGGGGTGGACGGCGGTGGTGAACGCGGCGACCTCGCTGAGCACGCTGGTCGTCGCCACCGTCCACCGCTCGGTGGGCACCTCGTCGAGGACGTCGAGGGTGGTCGCCGGGCCGGCGAGCACGTGGGCGAGCGCGTCGAGGTCGGAGGGGGTGCGCACCTCGCGCAGCGCCCGGGCCAGGTGCGGCTCGACCGGCAGCTCCCGGACGGCCGCGTCGACGGCGGCCGCGGCCTGCTGCGCGGCGAGCAGGTCGACCTCCGGGGTGTCCACGAACGCCCAGGCGTGCCGCGGCGAGGGGCGGACCAGGTCGGCGATGTCGGGCAGCAGCGCCAGCGCGCGACGCACCGCGGTCATCGTCTCCTCGGACGCGGCGGCCACGAACGGCGTCGGCAGCGGCAGCGCCGGGACGCCGTCCCGCACCGAGAGCACCGCCGTCCGCGCCGAGTAGAACGACAGCCCGGCGGCGTTCTCGGCGTGCAGCCGGTCGGCGTAGCGGGCCAGCGTGCGGCGGGCCGAGCGGAGGTCCTCGCTGTCGGCGGCCAGGCCCTGCTCGTCGACGGCGACCGCGTGCTCGAGCGCGGCCTGGATCTGCGCGCGCACCACTGACGCCTTACTGCCCTTGTCGTGCAGGTCCAGCGCGAACGGGCCCATGCCCACGGCGTCCAGCCGGCGCGCGACGACGTCGAGCGCCGCCCGTTTCTCGGCGACGAACAGCACCCGCTTGCCGTCGGCGACCGCGCGGGTGAGCAGGTTGGTGATGGTCTGGGACTTGCCGGTGCCGGGCGGGCCCTCCAGCACGAAGGTGCGGCCGGCGGCGGCCTCGGCGACCGCGCGCAGCTGCGAGGCGTCGGCGGGCACCGGGCACTGCGCGGCGAGCTCGTCGAGGTCGGCCCGGGCCAGGCTGTCGGGCACGGGGTCGGCGAAGGGCTCGGTGGGCTGGTGCACGAGGTGGTGCACCAGCGGGTTGGCGGCGAGGTCGGCCCAGTGCTCGTCGAGGTCCTTCCAGAGCCGGTACTTGGCGAACTGGAGGACGGCGAGGTCGGCGGTCGGCTCGACGCGGTGGGGGAGGGCGGCGTCGGCCAGCGCCTGCCGCATCGCCTGCAGCGCGCGGTCGAGGTCGATGCCGGCGCCGGCCCACTCGTCGTCAACAGAGCGTGGCTCGGACAGCCCCGGGACGGAGAGCCCGTGCACCTGCCGCAGCTTCTCCAGCAGGCAGTAGTTGGGCGTGCTGGTGCCGGTGTCGTCGAGGGTCAGCCGGTAGACACCGTTGCGGCTGGTCGGGGTGAGCGTGACCGGCACCAGCACCAGCGGCGAGCGCAGCGGCCGGCCGTCGAGCTCCCAGACCAGGCTGCCCAGCGCCAGGTAGAGGTTGTTGGCGCCGGTCTCCTCGCGGACGGTCTTGGCCTTGTAGGCGAGGTTGCGCAGCCGGGGCAGGTAGCCGCCCTCGGTGACGTCGGCGTGCACGGCCTTGCGGTCGACGAGCAGCTCGGCGAGGTGGTCGGCGGGCAGCTCGGCGGCCGACCGCACGCCGCGCTCGCGGTGGACGGCGGCGATCCGGTCGTTGGGCAGCAGCTGCACCGCGGTGCCGCCGTGCAGCAGGTTCTCCAGGGTCGCCAGCGACGCGGCCGGGACGGCCAGCGGCAGGCCGGCGCGCTCGGTGTAGTTGATCAGCCGGTTGCGCAGGGAGAGGTCCAGCAGGCTGTTCTTCCACTGCTGCACGCGCGCCGGGGTCTCGCCCCGGCCGGGGACCGGCGGCGCGGGCACCCGCTCGACCGGCCTGGCCGCGACGCTGTGCACCGCGGGCCGGTACTCGAAGACCTGCACCGCGCCGTCGCGCCCCCGGGTGCGGGCCGGCAGCGGCACGATCCCGTCGCGCCGGGCGCGGTGCACGTCGGTGACGCCGAGGACCCGGTCCAGGTCGCCGGCCAGCCACGCGTCGTAGGCGGCCTGGTGCAGGTCGGCCGCACCGGCGCCGCGGCTGGTCAGCAGCGTGGTCTCGACCAGCCGGACCAGGCCGAGGTCGACCAGGTTGACCAGCGGCGCGACGTCGGTGGTCGCGGCGCTCTCCGCGCTGCGCTCCTCCCGCCAGTAGCCGAGGAAGGCGTGCCCGTCGGCCAGCCACAGCAGTGGCCGGATGCCGGCCTGCTCCAGGGCGGCGGCGAGGACGACGACGGTGTCCAGGCAGGTGCCCACGCGCCCGTCGAGGACGTCGCCCGGGGTGCGCACCTTCTGGCCGACGTCGGCCCAGCTGGCCGGCGGCTCGCTGTAGCGGATCTCCCGGCGCCGCATCGCCTCGGTGAGCGCCGCGACGATCTCGTCGACCCGCTCCGGGCCGGACTGGTAGCCCTGCACCGAGCCGCTGCCGGTGCGCTCCTCGAGCAGCGCGCTGGCCTCGCCGATCAGGGTCGTGATCGTCGGGTGGTTGGGCAGGACGTGCGCCGCGAGCATCTCCAGCGCGAGCGGGACGGGCGCGGCCAGCCACTGGTTGGCGGCCAGCACCTGCACCGGGACGGCGGTGCCGCCGACGTCCTCGCCGTCGACGAGCAGGTCGATCTCGATGGACCCGGGGCGCTGCTCCTCGATCTGCAGCATCGCGGCGGGGTCCATGACCAGGCCGACGTCGCTGAGCACCGTCGTCTGGCCGGCGTCGAGGTCGACGAGCAGTTCCACTGGGGTGCCGATCGGGCCCTCCGCGTCGCGGACGCCGAGCCGCACCGTCGCCGCGCGCACCGGGCCGCCGTGGTTGGTGAACGCCAGCCGGGAGACGACCGGCACCCGGTTGTGGGCCAGCGCGTAGCTCAGCACCGGGGTGGAGGTGGCCGAGATCGCCACGGCCGGCCGCGTGCTCGGGTCGGCTGGCCGGAGGTCCGTGGTGCTCATGGGCTCCTGTCTACCGGGCTGGACGGACCGGTCCGGTCAGGCGGCGGAGGCGTCTGGGGCGGGTGTGACGGGTGCTGCCGGTCTGACCACGGATCACATCCGAGACACCTGCGGAGGGTCACGGACGCCCGTCCGGACGCCGATCCGCGCGACATCGACGGCCCCGCTCGCGCCCGGCGTTGCGGAACGGCATCCGACGGATCCGCTCGTACGGTCGGCCGGACGCAGCCGCACCCCGGAGGGCTCCCATCGACGACGACACGGTCCGGTTCCGGCCGGCGCACCGCGCCCCCTCGTCCCCGTCCCGGCGCCGCTGGGCCGTCGCCGCGGTGGTCCTCGTGGCGCTCGGCCTCACCGCGGTCGCCGGTCTGGTCGTCGGCCGGTCGGGCGGCAGCCCGGTGGCGGAGGTGACCGCTGCCGCGCCGTCGATCGCCGACGAGGACGCCGAGCCGGTCGCCCGCGGTGGACGGCTCGCGGGGGACGACGCCGCGACGCCGTCCCCGACCGTCGGCGCGGTGACCGGGTCGCCGGTGGCGGAGGAGGCCGCGGGAGCCGACGAGCCCGCTCCCACGCGCCCGGCCACCGCGGCCCCGACCGCGTCTCCCGAGACGGCGACGAGCGAGCCCTCCGCGGCCGAGGACGGCAAGCCGGCCCGCTGCACCGAAGGGCGCGGCGCGGACCGGGCGAAGGACGCGGCCGGCTCCCGGCGGGGCGGCGCGGCCTGCCGGTGATGTGCGCTCCCGGTGCGTCGTCCGGCGATCCTGCGCCACGACCGCACACCGCCGGCTCGTGAGAGGTTGGCCGGCATGAGCGCAGCGCAGCGGCGGGAGTCGGGGCTGGTCGTCGAGGACCGCGGGCACGTGCGGCTGCTCACCCTCGACCGGCCCGAGCGCCGCAACGCGCTGTCCACCGCGCTGCAGGCCGACCTGGTCGAGGAGCTGTTGCGCTGCGGGGAGGACGGCGACGTCCGCGCGATCGTGCTCACCGGCAACGGCCCGGCGTTCTGTGCCGGCTTCGACCTCAAGGAGATCCGCGAGGGCGACCGGCGCGGGGAGCGGTTCCGGCCGCCGATGGACCGACCGACCCGGTCGCTGTTCGAGGTGGTCACCGAGACGCCGGTGCCGATCGTCGCGGCCATCGCCGGTGCCGCGGTCGCCGGCGGCTTCGAGCTCGCGCTGGCCTGCGACCTGCGGGTGGCGGCGCCCGGGGTCCCGATGGGCCTGCCCGAGGCGAAGATCGGGATGGGCGCCAACTTCGGCTCCGTCGTCCTGCCCAAGCGGATCCCCATGGGGATCGCGCTGGAGATGCTCTACACCGGCGAGTACGTCACCAGCGAGGTCGCCGAGCGCTGGGGCCTGGTCAACCGGCTGGTGCAGGTCGAGGAGGTCCTGCCGACGGCGCTGCGGCTCGCCGACGCGATCGCGGCCAACGCGCCGATCTCCGTCCGCCGGATGAAGGAGACCGCGGTCAAGGGCCTGGAGCTCCCGCTGTGGCAGGCGCTGCGGCTCGACGTCGGGCCGAACCCCTACCTGTCCGAGGACCGCGCCGAGGGCATCGCCGCCCACCTGGAGAAGCGCCCGCCGAGGTGGACCGGGCGGTAGGGGCCGCCGCCGACCGACCTGTCCTGCGGAAGGTCGTGCTCTGCGTGCCGGATGCACGCAGAGCACGAGTTCCGGCGGGAGGGGTGGGTCCGCGGGAGGTCGTGCGCTGCGTACCCGGGGCACGCAGAGCACGACCACCCGGGAGGTCAGGGTGCCGCGGCGGGGGCAGCGTTCCCTCAGGCGAAGCGCTGCTCCAGCTGCTGCACCTCCGGCAGGCCGATGAGGTCGGTGAACTCCTCGAACGCCGGCAGCCCGTCGAGTGAGGGGACGCCGTCGGCCTTCAGCGACTCCAGCAGCGTGCGCATCCCCGCCGTCGCCGCCAGCAGCGTGCCGATCGGGTAGATGACCAGCGCGAAGCCCAGCTCGGTCATCCGGGCCAGCGACAGCGGGGGAGTGCGGCCGCCCTCGGCCCAGTTGAACACCAGGGGCGCCACGCCCTGCAGCTCGGCCGCGATCCGCTCGATGTCGGCCTCGGACGTCGGCGCCTCGACGAACAGCAGGTCCGCGCCCGCGTCGGCGTAGGCCCGGGCACGCGCGAGGGCGTCGTCCACCCCGGTGACGGCGACGGCGTCGGTGCGGGCGATCACCACCAGGTCCGGGTCCTGCCGCGCCGCGACGGCGGCCCGCACCTTGCCGGCCATCTCGTCGGTGCCGATCAGCGCCTTGCCGCTCATGTGCCCACACTTCTTGGGCATCACCTGGTCCTCGAGCTGGATGCCGGCGACCCCGGCCTGCTCGTACAGCTGCACCGTGCGGACGACGTTGAGCGCGTTGCCGTAGCCGGTGTCGGCGTCGGCGATCACCGGGACCTCGACGGCGGCGGCGATCCGGCGGGCGTTGTCCACCATCTCCGCGCCGGTCAGCAGGCCCACGTCGGGGCGGCCGATGAGCGAGGCCGTCGTCCCGAAGCCGGTCATGTAGACGGCGTCGAAGCCGGCCTGCTCCACCAGCCGCGCCGACAGGGCGTCGTAGGCGCCCGGCGCGACCAGCGGCCGCGGGGCCGCCAGCAGCTCGCGCAGCCGGGCCCGCGGTGCCCGGCCGTTCCCCAACAGGTCCCCCACGGCGACCTCCTCCAATTCGGAACGGGAATCGCATGTATGCAGTCACCCGAAGTTCGCCGGACAGCATTGCCCATGGCACGGCGACGCCCCTAGGTTTGCACACAATCTGCGAGGAGGTGTGACGGCTGACACGCTCCCTGACCTCGGCCGAACGGGCGCTGACCACCCTGCGCGACATGATCATGGGCGGCGACCTGCGCCCGGGCGCGCGCCTGGGCGAGGTGGAGCTCGCCGAGCGCCTGGGCGTGAGCCGCACCCCGGTGCGGGAGGCGCTCTCCCGGCTGGCCGCCGAGGGCCTGGTCGAGCTGGTGCCCAACCGGGGCGCCCGCGTCGCCACCTGGACCGTCGCCGAGCTCGAGGGCGTGTTCGACCTGCGCTCCAGCCTCGAGCCGCAGCTGACCGCCCACGCCGTCCCGAACGCCACGCCCGCCGACGTCGACGCGCTCGACGCCCTGGCCACCCGCATGCACGAGGTCGGCAGCCCCGGGCCGGACCAGGACCTCGAGGCGCTCGTCCCGCTCAACCGCGCCTTCCACGACCGGCTGGTCGCGCTCGCCGGGCACCCCACCCTGGCCTCGGCGCTCGCCGCCGCGATCCACCCGCCGATCGTGCGGCGCAACTTCCTCACCTACGACGAGGCGTCGCTGCGCCGCAGCCTGGCCCACCACAGCGAGATCGTCGCCGCCCTCCGCGCGGGCGACCCGGAGTGGGCCCGCGCCGTCATGACCTCGCACATCGCCAACGCCCGGGCCGTCATGGTCCGGGCGGCCCGACTGCAGGGGACCCGAGAAGAGGAGACCGCATGAGCTACCGGCTCGGCGTGGACGTCGGCGGCACGTTCACCGACGTCCTGCTCGTCGACGAGGACAGTGGCGCGACCTGGCGGGCCAAGACCGCCTCGACCCCGGCCGACCAGGCCGTCGGCGTGCTGCACGGCATCGAGAAGGTGTGCGCCGACGCGGGCATCGCGATGAGCGAGGTCGCGCAGGTGCTGCACGGCACCACGGTCGCGACCAACGCCATCCTCGAGGGCAAGGGCGCCACCGTCGGGCTGGTCACCACCCGCGGCTTCCGCCAGGTGCTGCAGATCGCCCGCTCCTTCGTCCCCGGCGGGCTCGCCGGCTGGATCATCTGGCCCAAGCCCGAGCCGCTGGCCGACCTGGAGAACACCGTCGAGGTCGACGAGCGGATCGCCAGCGACGGCAGCGTGGTCCGGCCGCTGGACGAGGACGACGTCCGCGCGCAGCTGGGCACGCTGGCCGGGCAGGGCATCCAGGCGCTCGCGGTCAGCCTCATCAACTCCTTCGCCGACCCGGCGCACGAGCGGCGGATCGCCGCGATCGCCGCCGACGTGCTGCCCGGGGTCCCGGTGTCGCTGTCCTCCGACGTCCTGCCCGAGCTGCGCGAGTACGAGCGCACGCTGACCACCGTCGCCAACGGCTACGTCCAGCCGCAGGTCGCCCGGTACGTGCAGCACCTCTCCGACGGGCTGGCCTCGGGCGGGGTGGCCGGGGAGCTGTCCATCCTGCGCAGCGACGGCGGGCTGCAGTCGGCGCGGGCGGCGGTCGAGGCCCCGGTGACCATGCTGCTGTCCGGGCCGGCCGGCGGGGTCACCGGCGCGGTCTGGGTGGCCGAGCAGTGCGGGTACCGCGACCTGATCACCTTCGACATGGGCGGCACGTCGACCGACGTCGCGCTGGTCCGCGACCTCACGCCGAGGATCGGCCGGGAGACCAAGGTCGGCGACCTCGCGGTGCGGGCCTCCAGCGTCGACGTCCGCACCGTCGGGGCCGGCGGCGGCTCGATCGCCCACGTCCCCGAGCTGACCCGGGCCCTGCGGGTCGGCCCGCAGTCGGCCGGCGCGGACCCCGGCCCGGCCGCCTACGGCAAGGGCGGGGTGGAGCCGACGGTCACCGACGCCAACGTCGTCCTGGGCTACCTGCCCTCCTCGCTGGCCGGCGGCGAGATCACCCTCGACGCCGAGGCCTCGCGGGCCGCGGTGAGCAAGGTGGCCGAGGCGATCGGGCTGGACTCCCCGGAGGCGGCGGCCGCCGGGATCGTCGACATCGTCAACGAGAACATGCTCGGCGGCCTGCGGCTGGTCTCGGTGCAGCAGGGCTTCGACCCCCGCGACTTCGCCCTCGTCGCGTTCGGCGGGGCCGGCCCGCTGCACGCCAACGCCCTCGGCCGGCTGACCGGCGCCTGGCCGGTGATCGTCCCGCCGGGCCCCGGCCTGCTCTGCGCCCTCGGCGACGCGACCACCAGCCGGCGCGACGAGTCCGCCCGCACCGTGCTGCGCCGCTTCGGCCAGCTGACCGGCGCCGAGCTGGCCGCGATCCTGCGCGAGCTCGCCGACGAGGCGGGGGAGCGGCTGGCCGCGCAGGGCCTGGCCCGCGCCGACCAGACGGTGGGCTTCCAGGTCGACGTCCGGTACCACGGGCAGGGCTTCGAGATCCCGGTGGAGGTCGACCCCGCGTGGCTGGATTCGGGTGACGCGCTGGCCGAGCTCGGGCGGGCGTTCGACGCCGAGCACGACCGGTTGTTCTCCTTCCTCCTCGGTGTCGACCACGAGCTGGTCAACGCCCGCGCCACCGTCACCGGTCCGAGGCCCGACGTCGCCCCCGTGCACCTCGAGCAGGGGGACGGCGACCCGTCCGGCGCCCGCATCGACGAGCACCCCGTCCACGTCGAGGGCGAGCGGGTGACCGCCGGGATCTACGCCCGGGAGCGGCTGCGCGCCGGCGACGTCGTCCCCGGGCCCGCGATCGTCATCGAGATGGACTCCACGACCCTCGTCCTGCCCGGGCACGCGGCCACCGTGCACCCCTCGGGCTCGCTGCTCATCAACCCCGTGCAGGAGGGCTGAGCGCCATGGCACGCATCGTCGAGACCGCGACCGGGACCCTCGAGCGGGTCGACGTCGACCCGGTGACCCTCGACCTGATCGAGAACGGGCTGCGCAACGCCCGCTACGAGATGGACGAGGTGCTGTTCCGCACCGCCCTGTCGCCGGGCATCCGCGAGCAGCACGACGAGTTCCCGCTGATCGGCGACCCGAGCGGGAAGATGGTCGTCGGCCAGTTCGGCCTGTCCATCCCCGACTTCCTCGAGGGCTTCGACGACACCGTCGAGGAGGGCGACGTCCTGCTGACCAGCGACCCCTACGCCTGCGGCGCGGCGATCAGCCACGCCAACGACTGGCTGCTGGTCATGCCGGTCTTCCACGAGGGCCGGGTCGTGGGCTGGGCGTCGATGTTCGGGCACATGTCCGACGTGGGCGGCAAGACGCCGTCATCGATGCCCACCGACGCGCGGACGATCTACGAGGAGGGCGTGGTCATCCCGCCGTTCAAGCTGTACCGCAGGGGGCAGCTGAACGACGACGCGCTGCGGATCATCCTCAACCAGGTCCGCATGCCCGACTGGAACCGCGCCGACCTCAACGGGCTGGTCGCCGCCTGCCGCACCGCCGCCCGGCGGGTGGTGGAGATGTGCGAGCGGTTCGGGACGGCGACCTACCTGTCGGCGCTCGACGCGCTGCTGCAGCGCAACTACGACGCCATGAAGGTGCTGCTGCAGGCGGTGTTCGAGGAGGGGCGGACGCTGTCGTTCACCGACTACATCTGCGACGACGGCGTCGGCAACGGCCCCTACGAGCTCAAGCTGTCGCTGACCCGCACCGGCGAGAAGGTGCACCTGGACTTCACCGGCTCCTCGCCGCAGGCGGCCGGGCCGATCAACTACTACATCAACGAGAACCTGACCCGGATGTTCTTCGGGATCTACATGATCACCGTCGCCGACCCGCAGATCCTCTGGAACGACGGCTTCTACCCGCTGGTCGACGTCACGATCCCCGACGGCTCCTACTGGAAGCCGGCGCACCCGGCCGCGCTCAACGGCCGCAACCACGGCATCGGTCGGGTGTTCGACCTGTTCGGCGGGCTGCTCGGGCAGACCAACCCGGCGCTGCTCAACGCCGCCGGCTTCTCCTCCTCGCCGCACTTCATGTACTCCGGGCACTACTCGTCGGGCGAGCGGAAGGGCGAGTGGTTCCAGCTCTACTCGATCGGCTTCGGCGGCATCCCCGGCCGGCCGCTGGGCGACGGCCCCGACGGGCACTCGCTGTGGCCGAGCTTCGTGAACATCCCCTGCGAGTACCTCGAGTCCTACTACCCGCTGCGCATCGAGACGTGGGAGACCGTCGCCGACACCGGCGGCCCCGGCCTGCACCGCGGCGGCAACGGCGTCGACGTCGCCTACGTGTTCGAGGAGCCCGGCGAGATCGCCATCCACGACGACCGCTGGCTCACGTATCCGTGGGGCGTCAACGGCGGGCACCCCGGCGCGCGGGGCCGCAAGTGGGTCGACCGCGCCGACGGCACCCGCGAGGTGCTGCCGAGCAAGTGCCACGGGGTGCCGGTGTCACCGGGCGACGTCCTGCACTTCGTCACCTGGGGCGGCGGCGGGTGGGGTGACCCGCTGGAGCGGGACCCGGAGCTGGTGGCCAAGGAGGTGCGGCGCGGGCTGGTGACGCAGGCCGGCGCCCGGCGGTACGGGGTCGTGGTCTGCGACGGCGGCGAGGTGGACGTCGAGGCGACCGAGACCCTGCGCGACCAGTTGCGCGCCGACCGGTCGGCCGAGCTGCCGGTGTTCGACATGGGCCCACCAGTCGAGGAGCTGCTCGCCCGGTGCGAGGAGGAGACCGGGCTGCCCGCGCCGAGGCGCCCGGTGTGGGCCGCCGGATGACGGTGCCCGAGCCGGCGCCGGGTCCGCACGGGTCGGCGTTCTCCGGACGCGTCGGGTGGGGCAGCGCGCCCGCGGTCGTGGTGGTCGACCTGGTGCGCGCCTACACCGACCGGGACGGGCCGTTCGGGCTGCCCGACCCGGGGCCGGCGGTGGCGGCCACCCGGCGGCTGGTCGACGCCGCCCGGGCGCACGGGCACCTGGTCGTGTGGACCGTCGTCCGCTACGCCGCGGGGCTGGGCGACGCGGGGCTGTTCGTGCACAAGGTGCCGGCGCTGGCCTGCTTCGTCGAGGACGCACCGGGCACCTGGGGCGAGCTGACCCTGGTGCCGGAGGCCGGCGAGCCGGTCGTGGCCAAGCAGTACGCCTCGGCGTTCTTCGGCACCTCGCTGGCCTCGACCCTGCGCGCCGCGGGGGTGGACACGGTCGTGGTCGCCGGCGTCTCGACGTCGGGCTGCGTGCGGGCCACCGCCATGGACGCGCTCAACTCCGGGTTCCGCCCGCAGGTCGTGCGCCAGGCCTGCGCCGACCGCACGCCCGCCCTGCACGACAACAATCTCGCCGACCTCGACGCGAAGTACGCCGACGTGGTCGACCTGCCCGAGGCCCTGAGCCACCTGTAGGCGGGGGCAGAGATGGCCATTCCTGCCCCTGGGAGGTGGCGGTGGCGAGGACCAGCGCGGGGGTGCTGCTCTACCGGCGCGGGCCCGGCGGCGTCGAGGTGCTGATCGGGCACATGGGCGGCCCGTTCTGGGCGCGCAAGGACGACGGCGCCTGGTCGATCCCCAAGGGCGAGTACGGCGACGGCGAGGACCCGTTCGCCGTCGCCCGCCGGGAGTTCGAGGAGGAGCTCGGGTCGCCGGTGCCGGCCGACGACTTCCTGCCCCTCGGGGAGCTGCGCGCCGGCGGCAAGGTGCTCACCGTGTGGGCCGCCGAGGGCGACCTGGACGCCGCCACCTGCCGCAGCAACACCTTCGCGCTGGAGTGGCCGCCGCGGTCGGGGAGGGTGCAGGAGTTCCCCGAGGTCGACCGCGCCGCCTGGTTCGCCGTCGACGGTGCGCGGACCAAGCTGGTGAAGGGGCAGGTGCCCTTCCTCGACCGGCTGACCGAGCGGCTGCCCGGGAGCTAGGTCGCGATCGGCGGCAGGTGCAGGTCGACGCCGAGCAGGACCAGCGGCCACAGCACGACGGCCACCACCAGCGACAGGATCTCCGAGATCCCGGCGACGCTGTTGTAGCCCTGGGTGAGCGCCACGACCAGGCCGATCGCCAGGTAGACGAGGCTGAGCAGGGAGATGCGCACGGTCTCCACCTCCGGGTGCGGGGGAGGGGAGTCTGCGCCGCCCGGCTGTGACACGGCTGCGTGCCGCCTGTGAGAAGGGCTGTGAGGAAGGCCGGGAGGGTGGCCCGCACCGGCCGCCGCGCCGCGGGGGGTCGGCGGCGACGACCGGTGCGGGGTCCTCAGGCGCCGACCAGCGAGCGCCACTCGCGGACGGCGAACCGGCCGGTGCCGGCGCGGGCGGCCAGCGCGGTGGCCGCCGCCGCCGACCGGGCCCGCACGTCGGCCTCGTCCACCGTCGTGAGTGCGCCGCCGGCCACCACCAGGCGGCCGTCGACGTAGACCCGGTCCACCTCGTCCCCGCGCTGGCTGTAGACCAGCGAGGAGACCGCCGCGTGCACCGGCGAGGCGCACAGGTTGGCCAGGTCCAGGACCACCACGTCGGCCCGCTTGCCGACCTCCAGCGACCCGATCGAGTCGGCCATGCCCAGGGCGCGGGCGCCGTCGATGGTGGCCATCTCCAGCGCCTTCTCGGCGGTCATGACCTCCGGGTTGCGGTGCACCCCCTTGTGCAGCAGCGCGGCGAACTTCATCGCCTGCAGCATCGAGTGGTTCGACGACGAGGCCGGGCCGTCCGACGCCAGTCCCACGGTGATGCCGCGCCGGTGCATCGCCGGCACCGGGGCGAACCCCGAGCCGAGGTAGAGGTTCGAGCACGGGTTGTGCGAGACCTTCGTGTCGGTCTCCCGGAGCAGGTCCAGGTCGGCGTCGTCGACCTGGACGCAGTGCGCGGCCAGCAGGTCCGGGCCGAGCAGCCCGGTCTGCGCGGCGAACGGGACGTCGCGCACCCCGAACCGGCGCACGGACTCCTCGACGTCGAACGGCGACTCGGCCAGGTGCATGGTGACCAGCGCGCCGGTGGCGTCGGCCAGCGCGCGGGTCTCGCGCAGCGTCGGCTCGTCCACCGTCCAGCTCATGCAGGGGGCCAGCCCGACGGTCACCCGGGACCCCGGCCGGTTGCGCGCGCCGATCAGCCGCTCGGCGTCGGCCAGCGCGTCGTCCAGGGTCTGCACCAGCGGGGGCGGGGCGCCGACGTCGGTGCCGGCGGTCATGTAGCCGCGGGCCATCACGCCGCGGATGCCGACGTCGTCCATCGCCGAGGCGACCGCGTCCCCGAGCCCCGGGCGCGGGTGCACGTACATGAAGTCGAGCAGCGTGGTGGTGCCGGTGGTGAGTGCCTCGGCGCAGCCGTGCAGGGCCCCGGCGTAGCAGTCCTCCGGGGTCAGCTCGACGGCCGACGGGCCGGTCATCGTCAGGAACCAGTCCGACAGCACCCGGTCGTCGCCCAGCCCCTTGAGCAGTGTCTGGAACAGGTGGGTGTGGGTGTTGACGAAGCCGGGTGTCACCAGCCGGCCGGTGCAGTCGACGACGTCGGCGCCGGGGTGCGCGGCGAGCACCTCCGACGTCGGGCCGACCGCGAGGATCCCCGCGTCGGAGAAGGCCACCGCGCCGTCGGGCAGGACCCGGCGCCCGGCGTCCATCGTCACGACCGTCGCCCCCGCGAGGACGGTCACCGGCGTCACGCCTGCTGCTCCGCCGAGCGCAGCAGCTCCCACACGACCGCCGGTTTGAGCGGGGTCCGGGTGACCCGGACGCCGAGGTGCTCGATGGCGTCGGCGACGGCGTTGGCCACCGCGGAGTGCCCGCCGATCGCGCCGCCCTCGCCCATGCCCTTGACGCCCAGCGGGTTGAGGGGCGACGGCGACTCCAGGTGGCCGATCTCGACGTCGGGCACGTCCAGCGACCCGGGGAGCAGGTAGTCCATGAACGACGTCGACTGCGGCTGGCCGTCGGGGCCGTAGACCAGCTCCTCCATCAGCGCCCCTCCCAGGCCCTGGGCCACCCCGCCGACGATCTGGCCCTCGGCGTTGCGCGGGTTGACGATCGTGCCGGCGTCGTTGACCACGACGTACCGGTCGACGGTCGTGCAGCCGGTGGCGGGGTCGACCTCCACCTCGGCGATGTGGATGCCGTAGGAGTACGGCGCGGCCGTGTTCTCGAAGTACTGCACCGACTCCAGGTCCGGCTCCATGCCCGCCGGCCGGCTGCCCCCGGGGCTCGCCGCCGTCCCCACCTGGGCCCAGGTCACCGACGCGGTCGGCACCCCCTTGACCGAGAACGCGCCGTCCTCCAGCACCAGGTCGGCCGGGTCGGCCTCGAGCAGGTGCGCGGCCAGTTCCTCGGCCTTCTCCCGGACCTTGCGCGCGGCCAGCACCACGGCCGACCCGGCCATGACCGCGTTGCGACTGGCGTAGGTGCCCATGCCGAACGGCAGCCGGCCGGTGTCGCCGAACACGACCTTGATCGACTCGGGCGGCACCTGCAGCTCGTCGGCGGCGATCTGGGCGAGCATCGTGGCGGTGCCCTGGCCCATGGGGGCCGCGCCGGAGACGATCGTGACCTCGCCGGTGGGGTCGACCCGCACGCTGCCGCCCTCGAACGGGCCCGGTCCGGTGATCTGGTGGTAGACGCAGATGCCCAGGCCGATGAGCCGGCCCTCCGCGCGCGCGGCGTGCTGGCGGGCCGCGAACCCGGCGTAGTCGACCATCTCCAGGGCCTGCTCCAGCCCGGCCGGGAAGTCCCCGCTGTCGAGGACGACCGCCGCCTCCAGCGACACCAGCCCGCTGTCGTACGGCAGCTCCTCGGGGGTGAGCAGGTTCTTGCGCCGCAGCTCCGCGCGGTCGATGCGCAGCTCGCGGGCGACGATGTCGAGCAGCCGCTCGCGGGCGAACGTCGACTCCGGCGCACCGGCGCCGCGGTACGGGGAGGCGGGCGCCTTGTTGGTGGAGGCGCACACCGCCTCCACCCGGTAGGCCGGCACCCGGTAGACCCCGCCCAGGCTGGTCGCGGCCAGCGAGGCGTTGATGACGCCGAGCGGCCGCTGGTAGGCGCCGCAGTCGGTGACGTGCCGCGCGCGCAGGCCGAGGATCGTGCCGTCGGAGCGCAGCGCGATCTCGACCTCGTGCACCTGCTCGCGGGAGTGGGCGATGGACAGGAAGTGCTCGTTGCGGTCCTCGATCCACTTCACCGGCCGGCCGGTGCGGACGGCGGCGAAGGGGACGAGGAAGTCCTCCGCGTTGAAGTCGGCCTTGACCCCGAACCCCCCACCGATGTCGGGGACGGCGACCCGGACGGTGCGAGCCGGGACGCCGAGCATCCCGGCGAGGATGGTGCGCACCGTGTGCGGCCACTGGGTGGAGTCCCAGACGGTGAGCTCACCGGTGACCGCGTCCCGGGAGGCCACGACGCCGCGCGTCTCCAGCGGGATGCCGGTGTAGCGCTGCACGTCCAGCCGCTCGTTGACGACCCGGTCGGCCGCGGCGAAGGCGGCCTCGACGTCGCCGTACTCGTACACCGAGCGGGCGGCCACGTTGTCCGGCGCGTTGGCGTGCAGCACCGGCGCGCCGGGGGCGATGGCCTCCAGGGCGTCGACGACCGCGGCGAGCGGCTCGTACTCGACCTCGATCAGCTCCAGCGCGTCCTCGGCGACGTGCCGGCTGTCGGCGACGACGACGGCGACCGGCTCGCCGACGAACCGGACGGTGTCGGTGGCCAGCGGGTGCTGCGGCGCCGGGTGGAAGGTCTCCAGCGCGAACAGCGCGGGGATGGCCGGGGGGTCGGCGCCGAGGTCGGCGGCGGAGAAGGCGTCCACGACGCCGGGCAACTCCCGGGCGGCGCGCACGTCCACCGACACCAGCCGGGCGTGGGCGTGCGGGCTGCGCAGGATCGCCATGTGCAGCAGCCCGGGCACGCGCAGGTCGTCGACGAAGGCCGCCTCGCCGCGCAGCAGCCGGGGGTCCTCCAGGCGCTTGACGTTCGCGCCGATCGTCTGCACGCCCACGTCACCGCTCCCAGGTCTCGTCGGCGGCCTGGACCGAGCGGACGATCCCCTGGTAGCCGGTGCACCGGCAGAGGTTGCCCGACAGCGCCTCCCGGATCTGGCCCTCGTCGACCCCGCGGGACTCCCGCAGGAGGTCGTAGGTGGTCAGCAGGATGCCGGGGGTGCAGAAGCCGCACTGCAGGCCGTGGTGGTCCCAGAACGCCTGCTGGATGGGGTGCAGGTGCTCGCCCTCGGCCAAGCCCTCGACGGTGGTGAACGCCGCGCCGTCGGCCTGGACGGCGAACATCAGGCACGCCCGGATCGGCTCGCCGTCCATGAGGACGGTGCAGGCCCCGCACACGCCGTGCTCGCAGCCCACGTGCGTGCCGGTCAGGCCGAGGTCCTCCCGCAGGAAGTCGGCCAGCGAGCGCCGCACCGACACCGTCCGCTCGTGGACGGCCCCGTTGACCGTGACCCGGATCGACCTCTCCGCGACGGGGCTGACGGTCGCGGCCGCGCGGTCCTCGACGTGCATCGTGTGCTCTCCTCCTCGGCCGGCCGGGGCCGGTGCACTGGTCGGGTCGGGTGCGGTGGTGGGCGGCACGGTCAAGCTGCCGCGGCGGCGGGCGGGCCGGTCGCCTCGGTGAGGGCTCGTTCCAGCAGGTGGGCGGCGAGCGCCCGGCGGTAGGCGGCGGGGCCGTGGACGTCGGGCGGCGGGTCCAGCGTCGCCGCGTAGTCCGCGGCCAGGGCGGCGACCGTGGCCGCGGTGGGCGCCTCGCCGACCAGCGCGTCGACCAGCGGCTGGGCGTCCACCGTGCCCGCGGCCACGCCGGCGAGCCCGATGCCGGCGCGGCTGACCCGCCCGTCGTCCACGGTGACGACGGCGGCGACCGCGACCTGGGCGAAGTCGCCCCGGCGGCGGCTGACCTCCAGGAAGGAGGTGCCCGTGCCGGCCGGCCAGACGGGCACCCGGATCGCCACGAGCAGCTCATCGGGTGCCAGGCACGTGGTGAAGAAGCCCTCGAAGAACTCGCCGGGGCCGACCTCGCGCTCCCCGTCGGCGCTGCGCAGGCAGAGGGTGGCGCCCAGCGCGGTGACCGCGGCGGGGAGCTCCGCCGCGGGGTCGGCGTGCGCGAGGCTGCCGCCGAGCGTGCCCCGGGCCCGGATCTGCTTGTGCCCGACGTGGGTCACCGCCCGGGGCAGCAGCGCCCAGGCCGACGCGGGCGGCAGGCGGTCGGGCAGCCGCGTCTCCAGCGCACGCTGCCGCACGGTGGCGCCCAGGGTGAGCGCGTCGCCGGCCACCTGGACGTCGTCGAGCCCGGCCACGCCGTTGACGTCGACGAGCACCGCCGGCCGGGCCAGGCGGAAGTTGAGCATCGGCACCAGGCTCTGGCCGCCGGCCAGCACCTTGGCGTCGTCGCCGTGCTCGCGCAGCACGTCGAGGGTCTCCTCGACCGTGGTGGGGGCGAGGTAGGCGAACGGAGCGGGTTTCACGGGGTCCTCTCTCCCTCCGGCGGCGGTACGGGTCGCCGCGCCGCGTGGACGATCGTGGCCGCACGGGCGGGTGCGCTCCACGGACGTTGTGTGGCGACTTGTGGGTCCGGGACTGGACGTTGTGTCCGGTCGTTGGTGGACTCCCCGCGTGGTCACGACGCTCGGTGAGGTGCTCCGGCTCGACGCCCTGCAGCGCGCCGCGCCGGAGGTCGTCGTCGGCGCGGACCTGCTCGACCGGCCGGTGCGCTGGGTGCACACCAGCGAGCTGGCCGAGGCGGCCTACCTGCTCAAGGGCGGGGAGCTGCTGCTCACCACCGGTCTGGGCATCGGCGGCCGGGGCGCGGTGGGGGAGTCCGCCTACGTCGCCGCGCTGGCCGAGAGCGGCGCCGCGGCACTGGCCCTGGAGCTGGGCTGGACGTTCCCCGAGGCGCCGGCCGCGCTGGTGGCCGCCTGCCGGGAGCACTCGCTGCCGCTGGTGGTGCTGCGGGAGGTCGTGCCCTTCGTGGAGATGACCGAGCAGATCCTGACGATGCTGCTGGAGCGGGCCGCGGCCGCCTCCCGTCGGGAGCGCGACGTCCGCCAGGTGCTCACCGACGCGCTGCTCGACGGGGCCGGCCCGCAGGAGCTGACGGCGGTCATGGCCGAGCAGGCGCACGCCCCGGTCGTGGTCACGACCGCCGACGGGGCACTGGTCGCCTGCGCGGGGATGCCGCCCACCACCCGGCGCCGCGGCCGGCCGGTCGCCCGCCGCGACGTCGTCCTGCTGGACCGGCACTGGGGGCAGGTCGCGGTCCTGCCGCCGGGCCGGGCCGACGACCCGGCGGTGTCCGCGGTGGTCTCCTACGGCGCCGAGGCGCTCGGGCTGGCGCTGCTGCGGTCGGCGGCCGGCGGCGACCTCGACGACCGGCGCCGCCAGCTGCTGACCGACCTGGCCGAGCGCCGCTGGCGGGCGCCGGGCGAACTGGTCACCCGGGCCCGGGTGCTCGGCCTGCCGTTCGCCCCCGAGGGTCGGTACACCGCCCTGCTCGTCACCGACCTCGGCCGCGCCGACCTCGACGCGGTCGTCCGGGCGTGCGCGGGCGCGCTGGCCCCGGGCGCCGCACTGGTCGCCGACCTCGGCGAGGACGTCGTGGCCGTCGTCCGCACCTCCGCGGCGCTCACCGCGGCGCGCGCCGTGCTCGCCGCGGTCGACGCCCTCGGGGTGACCTGGGCGCGGGTCGTCGCCGGCACGGTCGTCGGGCGGCTGGAGGACGTCGACCGCTCCGTGGCCCGCGCGCGCAGCGCGCTGCGGCTGTCCGCTGCCGGCGAGCGCGTGGTCGCCGCCGGGCAGATGACCGTGCCGTTGCTGCTCGACGGGCTCTGCCGGGAGCCGCTGGCCCAGCAGCTGGTCGCCGAGGAGATCGGCCGGCTCGCCGAGCACGACGCCGCCCACGGCAGCGCGCTGGTGCACACGCTGCGGACCTACCTGGCGCACTCGTCGTCGAAGGTGCGGACGGCCGAGGCGCTGCGGCTGCGCCGGCAGACGCTGTACCTGCGGCTGCACCGGATCGAGGAGCTCATCGGGGACGTGCACGCGCCCCAGCGGCACGCGGCCCTGGTGCTGGCGCTGGCGCTGACCGACCTCCCCGAGGCGGGCGCGCGGCGCGGGCGCGGAGCGGGACCGGCGGCTCCCGTTCCATAACGGTCCGTTGACGTGTCGTCACACCTCTCCCGCGAGGAGGTGTCCCGGGCGTCCGGCCTGGCAGGGTCCACGTCCGGCGGCGCCGCCCGGACCGCCGCCCGGACACTCGACAACGAGGAGGACCCCATGACGTGTGCTGCCTGCGGGGCTGCCGACCAGCGCGGCCGGTTCTGCGTCGGCTGCGGCACGGCCGTGCCGCCGTCCCCCCGACCGGCGCCGCGCCCGCGGTCGCCGCTGGCCGACGCCCTGACCCAGCCGGTGCTGCGCCTCGAGCGCCCGTCCAGGCCGGCCGTCCCGACCCGGTGAGCCCCTCGGGGGCGGCGAGGCCGCCGCCCCCGAGGACGTGACCGGTCTCACAGCAAGCAATACGCTTGCTCTAGTTAGCAGGCGCGCGGCTGGGGCACTCTCACGACGTCAGGTCATCCCCGATGTCTGGAGACCCCGCCATGACCGACGCCCGACTCACGGCCGACACGGCCAAGATCATCAACCAGCTCCGCGCCCTCGTGCTGCTGACGCAGACCGAGGAGCAGGTCGCGCGCACCCGCGTCGCCCAGGCGCGCACGGACGCCGTCCGCCGGGAGCTCACCCAGAACGCCGACCACGCCGCGGACCGGACCAAGGCCATCACCGAGCAGCTGCGTGCCCTCGGCGGTGTGCCCGACGTGGTCACCCCCGCGGTCGGCCGCCTGGGCGCCCTCGTCAAGGCCGCCCTCGAGCAGGCCGAGCCGGTCGAGGAGGCGCTGCTGCAGGACCTGCAGCTCGAGCACCAGCTGCTCGACCGCGCCACCTACCTCAAGGTGCTGGCCGAGAAGGCACAGCTGCCGAAGGTGCGGCAGCTGGCCGAGCGGCTGATCACCGCGCACGAGGCCACCGTCGAGTGGCTCACCGTGGTGCTGGCCGAGGAGGCCCTCGGCGGTCCCGCCGCGCTGCAGCCGACCCCGTTCCAGCGGGTGGCCGGCGGCGCGGTCCGCGTGGCCAACGCCCCCGTGCGCTTCTGGGTCAACCGGGTGAACGAGACGCTCGACACCGCGCGCCAGCGCCGCGACGAGGCCGGCGAGAAGCTCGGCCAGGTCACCGGCAAGGCCAGCTCGTTCACCGACGCCGTCCGCGAGACCCTCACCGTCGGCCGCAGCGCCGCGCTGCGCCGGGCCGAGCGGATCGCCCGCCGCGAGGGCAACACCGAGGCCGCGGACGCCGCGAAGGCCGCCCGCGAGGAGCTCGGCGACGTCTCGGCCGACGAGCTGCCCATCAAGGGCTACGACTCGCTGTCCACCCAGGACGCGGTCAAGGCGGTCAAGGAGCTCACGACGGCGCACGACGTGAACGTGGTGATCCGCTACGAGGAGACCCACAAGAAGCGGTCCAGCGTCATCAGCGCGACGCAGACCCGGCTGGCCGCCCTGGCCAAGGAGGCCGTGGGCGTCGACAGCTGACGACTCGCACACCGACGAGGGCCCGCACCCCACCCCGGGGTGCGGGCCCTCGCGCCGTCATGGGGTGATCTGCGCGACACCGGGGTTTGACCCGCGGACCGCCTCGGGGATGGGATGCCTCATGCGCATCACACCGGGTGACCTCGAACAGGAGTTCTCCCTGACGACAGCGGTGACCCGCCTGGACTTCCTGAGCCGGCGGGACAGTGGGGAGACGACGCTGAACACCGCCGCCGAGGTCGACACCGACGACTGGACCACCTTCAAGGACGCCGCCACGTCGCTGGACGTGCCGGAGTCCCTCGAGCTGCTGGCCCTCGGCGAGGTGGTCGCACGCAAGGCGCACGACAGCCAGCTGGTCGGCTTCCGGGCCGCCCTGCGCGGCGGCGCTACTTGGGAGCAGGTCGCCGCGGCGCTCGACGTGACCCCCGCCGAGGCGTGGGCGCTGTTCCAGGGGCTCATCGAGCGCCAGGAGCGAGCCCGGGCCCTCGACCCGGCCGCCGCCGCGGCCGCCCGGGAGCTGGCCGGCACGCAGCCCCGCTGAGGGCGGTCGGCGGGCCTGGTGCCGGCGCCGCCGATGCGGTGCACTGGGGCCGTCGGGGTCGCGGAGCGGGTCGACGGGCCCCGGCGGGCAGGGATGTCGCACCAACGCCGAGGAGGAGCGTCATGACCACCACCCAGGAGACCGGCGGCACCACCGGGACCAAGGACAAGGACTACGACCTCGTCTGGTTCACCGAGCAGTGCCTGAGCAACGCCCTACGCCTGGAGACCTACATCCAGGACGCCGAGCGGGACGGGGACCGGGAGGTCGCCGAGCTGTTCCGCAAGGCGCAGGCCGACAGCCGCAAGGGCGCCGAGCAGGGCAAGGCGCTGCTCAAGGCCCGGCTGGGCAGCTGAGGAACCGCCGAGGGGCCGCCGGCCGGCCGGTCGGCGGCCCCTCGCGCGCGGCCGGTCGGTCCGTGCGGCCGGTCAGTCCACCTCGACGCCGCGCCAGAACGCCACCCGGCCGGTGATCTCCCGCGCCGCGTCCTTCGGCTCCGGGTAGAACCAGGCCGCGTCGGCGTTGGTCTCCCCGTCCACGTGCACGCTGTAGTACGACGCCGTCCCCTTCCACGGGCAGAACGAGGTCGTCTCGGACGGGCGGAGGACGTCGTCGCGGACGGCGTCCCGGGGGAAGTAGGCGTTGCCCTCGACGGTGACGATGTCGTCGGACTCGGCGAGGACGGTCCCGTTCCAGCGTGCGGTGGCCATGTGACCGGCAACACCCGGTCCGCCGGACCGCATTCCCGCAGGGGGGGGGGGGGGGGGGGGGGGGGGGGGCCGGGGGGGGGGGGGGGGGGGGGGGCGGGGGGGGGGGGGGGGGGGGGGGGGGGGGGGGGGGGGGGGGGGGGGGGGGGGGGTTTGGGGCGGGTTGGGGGGGCGGGGCGCGGCCCGGGGGGGGGGGGCGCGGGGGGCCGCGGCGGGGGGCCGGGGGGGGGCCCCCCCCCATCCCCTGCACCGTCACCGTGCGGCCGTTCACGCTGATCCGGCCCTGGTCGACCATCTGCTCGACCACCCGGCGCGAGCCCACCCCGGCGCGGGCGAGCACCTTCTGCAGCCGGTCGCCCTCGCGCTCGGCGGCCGTCGCGGGCTCGCGGTCGCCGGGGTGGGCCGGCGCGAGCTCCATGTCCTCGGACCAGCCCTCGCCGGCGGCGCTGGTGGTCTCGTCGTGCGGGGCGCTGTTCATCGCCGTCCAGTCTCCCACCGGCGGGGCGCGCCGCCGGACGTGCGGTGCAGTCGCCGACCGCGCGGTGTGCGGCGCGGCCGGCGACCACGGAGCGCGGACGGCCCCCGGTGGGCGAGGCCAGTTGTCCGGCCGCGGCCCGTTGCCGGCGTTCCTCGCGGGTTGCCGGTGCTGAAGGACCGGCAACCCGCGAGGAACGCCGGCAGTGCCCGCCGGCCCCGGCTCAGGCGTCGGGGTGCTCGTCGAGGAGGGACGACGCCTCGGGCAGCAGCGGCCCGAGCTCGGGCAGCTCGTCGAGGCCGGCCAGCCCGAGCCGCTCCAGGAACAGCGGCGTGGTCGCGTACAGCCCGCCGCCGCTGTCGGGGTCGGTGCCCACCTCGTGCACCAGCCCGCGGGCGATGAGCGTGCGCATGACGCCGTCCACCCCGACGCCGCGGACGGCCGAGACCCGGGCCCGCGTGACCGGCTGCCGGTAGGCGATGACCGCCAGCGTCTCCAGCGCCGCCTGGGTCAGCCGGCTGCGCTGGCCCTCGCCGAGGTAGCGCTCGACGACGGGCGCGTGCTCCTCGCGGGTGTAGAGCCGCCACCCCTCCCCCACCCGGCGCAGCGTGATCCCGGCGCCGCGGCTGTCGTAGTCCTCGGCGAGCTCGGCGAGCAGGCCGCGCACCCGCGGCACGGGGCAGCGCAGGGCGCCGGCCAGGGTGACCTCGTCGACGGGGGTGTCGACGACGAACAGCAGCGCCTCCAGCCCGCCGCGCAGCGCCGCGGGGTCGAGCTCGGGCTCGGGCTCGGGTTCCGGTTCCGGTTCGGGCTCGGGCGCGGCCGCCACCGGCGGGGGCAGCGGCTCGGGCACCGGCGCCGGCTCGGCCTCGGCGGGCGGCGCCGCCCGGTCGGCGACCCGCGCGGCGAGCTCGGCGGCGACGGCGTCCCACGTCGTGGGGTCCGGACCCTCCCGCTCCTCGGCCTCCTCCCGGGTGGCGGCCAGCTCCGCGGCCAGCGCCTCCCAGGAGACCGGCGGGCGCTCCTCACTCATCGGTACTCCTCGTCCGCGGCGTCGTCGTCGCCCGGGTCGGGCTCGTCGCCCCCGGTCCAGCGCACGTGCAGCTCCCCGAGCGGGGTCAGCTGCTCGAAGGTCACCCGCTGCTGGCGGTAGAGCTCCAGAAGCGCCAGGAAGCGGGCCACCACCTCCAGGGTGTGCCCGCAGTCGGCCGACAGTGCCCGGAAGGTCGCCGTCCCGGCCGTCAGCAGCTGGTTGCGCACCAGCAGCAGCTGCTCGGCGACGCTGACCGGCGGGGCGTGCAGGTGCGACACGCTGACCACCGCGGGGGCCTTGGGGATGAGCGCCCGGGCGGCCAGCGCGGCGAACTGCTCCGGGGTCACGCCCAGCAGCACCTCGGGCACCAGGTCGGCGAAGCGCGGCTCGAGGGCGGCGTCCCGCGGGTACCGGCGGACCGCGTCGGCCTCGCGCGCGCGGAGGAACGCGGCGGCCTGCTTGTAGGCCCGGTACTGCAGCAGGCGGGCGAACAGCAGGTCGCGGGCCTCCAGCAGCTCGAGGTCGTCCTCGTCCTCGACGTCGGCGGCCGGCAACAACCGGGCGGCCTTGAGGTCGAGCAGGGTCGAGGCGACGACCAGGAACTCGCTGGCCTGGTCGAGGTCGAGCTGGTCACCGAGCGCGCGCAGGTGGGCGATGAACTCGTCGGTGACCTTCGACAGCGCGATCTCGGTGACGTCGAGCTTGTGCTTGCCGATGAGCTGCAGCAGCAGGTCGAACGGGCCCTCGAAGTTGGTCAGCCGGACGGTGAAGCGGCCCGGCGCGGCCTCCGGGGTCGTCTCGGAAGCCGCGCCGGGAGTCTCCACGTCCCCCGAGGGTAGAGAAGGGACCCGCCACCCTGGGCTTCCTGCAGGGTCCCGCCGCGAGCCTGCGAGCGGTGGGGGGGCAGGACGGTCCTTTCTCTCGCAGGCTCGGCGTGAGCCTCGGGACGGGGCCGGGTCAGCGGCCCTTGAGCCGCCGGACCAGCACCGAGTCCTCGCCGCGCTCGGAGAGGTCGGCGAGCAGGACGCCGATCGCCTCGCGCACGATGCGGCCGCGGTCGGCGGCCACGCCGTGCTCGGCCCGCAGCGACAGCCGGGCGCTCTCCAGCGCGAGCAGCTCCTCGGCGGAGATGTAGACGGTGATCTTCTCGTCGTGCTTGACCCGCTCGGCGCGCTGGGCGCGGCCACGGGTCGGCCGCGACGGCGTGACCACCGGCGCCGGGGCCGGCGGCGTCCGGTAGGCGGCGAGCGCGTCGGCGGAGTCGGACGCCCCGCCGGGGACGAGGGTCAGCGGCGCGGTGGTCTCGGCCGGGGTCGGCTCGGCCGGCGCGGGACGCCGGGGGGCGGCCCCGCGCAGCGCCGGGGAGCTCACCGTGGCGCTGATGCTGGGCAGCTCGGTGACCTCGGGGGTGGCCGGCGCGGTGTCGGTGCGGCGGAACAGCTCGGCCGCACCCGGGAGGACGGGACGCCGCGTCACGCTGCCTCCTCGCCGGCGCTCGTCGGGAGCGCGACGCAGCCTGCCGTGCTCGTCGGTGAGCTCGCGAGCTCGCTCACAGTGCCAGGACCTCCTTGGCCAGGTCGCGGTAGGCGGACGCACCCGAGGAGGTCGGCGCCCAGGTGGTGATGGGCTGCCCGGCGACGGTGGTCTCCGGGAAGCGGACGGTGCGCTGGATGACGGTCTGGAACACCGTGTCGCCGAACGCCTCGACCACGCGGGAGAAGACCTCGCGGCAGTGCACCGTGCGGGCGTCGTACATCGTGGCGAGGATCCCGGAGATCTCCAGGTCCGGGTTGAGCCGCTCCTTGACCTTCTCGATCGTGTCGACGAGCAGGGCCACGCCGCGCAACGAGAAGAACTCGCACTCCAGCGGGATGACCACGCCGTGGGCCGCGGTCAGCGCATTGACCGTGAGCAGGCCCAGCGAGGGCTGGCAGTCGATGAGGACGTAGTCGTAGTCGTCGCGCACGTCGGCGAGGACCCGCAGCAGGGTCTGCTCGCGGGCGACCTCGCTGACCAGCTGCACCTCGGCGGCGGACAGGTCGATGTTGCTGGGCACCAGGTCCAGGCCGGCGATCTCGGTCTGCACGAGGACGTCGCGCAGCGAGGTCCGCCGCTCCATGAGCGCGTTGTAGATGGTGCGGTCCATGTTCTGCGCCGGCACGCCCAGGCCCACCGACAGCGCACCCTGCGGGTCCAGGTCGATGAGCAGCACCCGGCGGCCGTACTCGACCAGCGACGCGCCCAGGTTGATCGTCGACGTCGTCTTGCCGACACCGCCCTTCTGGTTGCACATCGCGATGATCTTGGCCGGCCCGTGCTGCGTCAGCGGCTTGGGGTCGGGCAGGGGGCGCATCCGCGCGCGAGCAGGGTCCAGCCGCGAGGCGGCGGCGCCCATCTCCGGTCCGGTGTCGGTCGGGAGCGCGACGGCCTGACCGGCCACGTCCCCTCGCATCGCCATCGGTCTGTTGCCTCCACCTCGTACCCGTCCCGGCTGGTCGCCGGCGCGGTCAGCCGTTCTGCCGCTCGGGTGATCACGAAGGTAGGGACCTGGCAGCGATTTGCCGCGGAGGCACGCCGCGTGCCGTGTCGACTTGGCGACCCCTGACAACTCCTGTGACGGCACAAGCCGAACGGCATGGCAACCTGCGCCGATTCGGTGGCGGCCGACCTGTCAGCTCAGCGCCCGCGGATGGCTGCTGGCGTAGACCTCGCGCAGCCGGTCGACGGTCACCAGGGTGTACACCTGCGTCGTCGTCACCGAGGCGTGGCCGAGCAGCTCCTGCACGACGCGGACGTCGGCGCCGCCGTCGAGCAGGTGGGTGGCGAACGAGTGCCGCAGGGTGTGCGGGGACACCTCCGCCGTGAGCCCCGCCCGCTCGGCGGAGGTCCGGAGGATCGCCCAGGCGCTCTGCCGGGACAGCGCGCCGCCGCGCGCGTTGAGGAACAGCGCGCCGCGGAAGCCGGAGCGGCCGGCCGCGGCCAGCGCCGGGCGGCCCCGCACCAGGTACTCCTCCACCGCGCGCACCGCGTAGCTGCCGACCGGCACCACCCGCTGCTTGCCGCCCTTGCCGGCCAGCCGCACCGTCGCCTGCCCGCGGTCGAGGTCGTCGACGGCGAGCCCGACGGCCTCGGAGATGCGCGCGCCGGTGCCGTAGAGCAGCTCGAGCAGCGCCCGGTCGCGCAGCCCGCGCGGGCCCTCGACCGCGCCCGCGGCCTCGATCAGCGCCGTCACCGACTCGACCGGGATCGCCTTGGGCAGCCGCCGCGCCGGCGTGGGCGGGCGGACCTCGTGCGCGACGTCGTCCGGGACCAGGCCGTCGAGCAGCGCGAAGCGGTGCAACCCGCGGACGGCGACCACCGCGCGGGCCGCCGACGTCGCCGACAGCGGCGGGTGCTCGTCGTCCCCCTCGCGCAGCGCGGCGAGGAACCCCGCGACGTCGGACTCCGCCACCTCGGGCAGCCCGCGCACGCCGGCGGTCTCCAGGAACTCGGTGTACCGGCGCAGGTCGCGCCGGTAGGAGGCGATCGTGTTCGCGGCCAGGCCGCGCTCGACGGTCAGGTGGTCGAGGTAGCCGGTGACGACCCGTTCGACGTCGCTCGGCGGTGCGGTGAGGGTCAGCGGAGCACCTCCTCCAGGGGGACCGCGGTCATGCCGTGCGCCTGCGCCACCTCGGGCAGCACCACCTGCCCGGCCACGACGTTCACCCCGTGGGCGAGCGCACGGTCGGCGCGGACCGCCGCCGCGGTGCCCTCGTTGGCCAGCGCCATGACGTAGGGCAGCGTGACGTTGGTCAGCGCGTGGGTCGAGGTGTTCGGCACCGCGCCCGGCATGTTCGCCACGCAGTAGAACACCGAGTCGTGCACGCGGAAGGTCGGCTCGTCGTGCGTGGTGGGCCGCGTGTCCTCGAAGCACCCGCCCTGGTCGACGGCGATGTCGACCAGCACCGACCCCGGCTTCATCCGCGCCACCAGCTCGTTGCTCACCAGCGTCGGGGCCTTGGCACCGGGTACCAGGACCGCGCCGATCACCAGGTCGGCGTCCAGGACGGCACGCTCGACCTCGTAGGCGTTGGAGGCCACGGTCTGCAGGTGCCCCTGGTAGATGCGGTCGGCGGCGCGCAGCTTGTCGATGTCCCTGTCCAGGACGACGACCTCGGCCTGCATGCCCAGCGCGATGGCGGCGGCGTTCATGCCGGAGACCCCGGCGCCGATGACGACGACCTTCGCCGCGTAGACCCCGGAGACGCCGCCGAGCAGCACCCCGCGCCCGCCGTGCGCCCGCTCCAGGCTGTGCGCCCCCACCTGCGGCGCCATGCGGCCGGCCACCTCCGACATCGGCGCGAGCAGCGGCAGCGCGCCGTCGGCGGTCTGCACCGTCTCGTAGGCGATCGCGGTGGTCCCGGAGGTGACCAGCGCGTCGGTGCACTCCTTGGAGGCGGCCAGGTGCAGGTAGGTGAACAGCGTCTGGCCGGCGCGCAGCCGTCCGTACTCCTCGGCGACCGGCTCCTTGACCTTGAGCAGCAGGTCGGCCTCGGCCCACACGTCGTCGGCCGCGGCGAGCGTCCGCGCGCCGGCCGCGGTGTAGTCGGCGTCCGGGATGGAGGACCCCTCCCCCGCCCCCCGCTCGACCAGCACCGTGTGCCCGGCCCGCACCAGCTCGGTCACCCCCGCGGGGGTGAGCGCCACCCGGTACTCCCGGTTCTTGACCTCTCGGGGAACCCCCACCCGCATCGTCGGCTCTCCTGGTCCCGGCGGGGGCTCCCGAGGGTGACGGGACGCCCCGCACGTGTCTGGGCCGCCCGGTCGGGGCGGGCCTCGCGCGGAGTCTAGGCGGGTGCGGGTCCTCCGCCCGGCTGCGACGTGTGCCGCGCCACCTGGCCGGGTGATCGGCCGCCGCGTCCGGGTAGGGGGCCCGCACCCCGCCCGCGACCCGGAGGACTCCCCCATGCCGCTGTACGCCGCCCGCCCCGACCTCCGGGCCCGCCAGCTCGCGGCCGACCTCGGCCTGCTGGCCTGGGCCGTCGCGTGGGTGGTCGTGGCCCGCGTGGTGCACGGCTCGGTCCTCGCCCTGGCCGAACCGGGCCGGGCGGTGGAGGACCTCGGCGCGTCCGTGGCCGGGAGCATGGCGTCGGCGGCCGAGGCGGCCGGGGACGTCCCGGTGGTCGGCGACGACCTGGCGCGCCCGTTCGACGCGCTGGGCAGCGCCGGCAGCTCCGTGGGCGGGGCGGGCCAGGCCGCGCAGGACGCCGTCGGCACGCTGGCCGCGGTGCTGGCCGTCGTCCTCGTGGTGCTGCCGGTGGGCTGGCTGCTGCTGCGCTGGGCGCCCTGGCGGCTGGGCTGGGCGCGGGAGGCCCGCGCCGCGCGGCAGGTCGACCCCGAGGTGCTGGCCGCACGGGCGCTGGCCACCGCCCCGCTGTCCCGGCTGGCCGCGCTGCCCCCGGGCACCGCGGCGGCCTGGCGCACCGGCGACCCGGACGCCACGCGGGCGCTGGCCCGCCTCGAGCTCGACCGGCTGGGCCTGGCAGCCCCGGACACCCCGGCCGCGCCGGTTCCCGGTTGGCGTTGAGGACGGCCCGCTCCCTGCCGAGAACTCCCCCGGACACGGGAGGCGGTTCATGGCCGGATCGGCGGGACGGCGACGGGGACGGGGACGGCGGCGCGGCGGCCGGTACGGCACCGCCGTCGGCGTGCTGGCCGTCGGCCTGGTCGCGCTGAGCGCGCCGGCCGGCTCGCTCGCCGCCCAGCTCGCCGCGGTCACCAGTCCGTCACGGCCCTCGGTCCCGCAGCCGGTGACCCCGCCGGCGGCGACGCTCGCGCCGGCTCCGGAGCCGGTCGTCGAGCCGCCCGTCGTCGCCACCGGTCCCGCGCCGGTCGCCCCGCGCGGGGTCGACCTCGACGTGCCGAACCCGGTCGTGCCCCGCGGCAAGCCGATGGAGACCGAGCCGCCCCCGGCGACGTGCGGCAGCAACGCCTACCCGCGCCGCATCCTGCCCACGGTCGTGCCCGGGCCGGGGACGGCCACGCTCAGCTGGCCGGCCGACAGCGACGACGACGTGCAGCGCTACCGCGTGCAGGCGGTCAGCCAGCGGCTCGTGCCCGGTGCCCAGGCCGAGCCCCCGACGCAGGTCGCCGCCCAGGTCGAGGGCTGCGAACAGGTGACCGTGCGGTTCGCCGGCCTGGAGCGCGGCGGGACCTACGTCTTCTGGCTGGAGGAGGAGGTGCTCGGCCGCTGGGCGGCGCGCTGGGTGCAGGTCGGGACGACCCAGCCCGTCGTCATCGGCTGACGCCCAGGACCCGAGCGGCCCCAGCGCCGGGCGACCGGGTGCGCGGATCGGCAGGTCCCGGCGCGGGACCTGCCGATCCGCGCACGCAGTCGGGGAACGCGCGGCTACTCGGCGTCGGCCGGGCGCAGCTCGGGCTCGGTGGCCCGCACCTGCGCCGCGGCCAGCACCCCGATCACCGCCGAGGCGTTGCGGATCCCGCCGGAGAGCACCCGGGCGACCGCGTCGGCGAGCGGCACCCGCTCCACGGTCATGTCCAGCTCCTCGTGCTCGACGACGAAGCCCTCCGGCCGGTCGGCCTCCGACAGCCCCTCGGCGAGGTAGATCAGCACCTGCTCGCTGCAGAAGCCGGGAGTGCTGTAGTTGTTGACCAGCAGCGACCACCGCTCCGCGGCGAGGCCGGCCTCCTCGGCCAGCTCCCGCTGCGCCGTCGCCAGCGGGGCCTCCCCGTCGGCGTCGCGCAGGCCGGCCGGCAGCTCCCACAGGTATCCGCCGACGGGGTGCCGGTACTGGCGGACCATCACGATCCGGTCCTCGTCGTCCACGGCGGCGACGCACACCGCGCCGATGTGCCGCACCACCTCGCGGTCGCTCGTGCCGCCGCCGGGCATGGCCACGGTGTCGCGGACCAGCGTGATGATCCGACCCTCGTGCAGCGTCTCGCTGGCGACGACCTCGTAGTCCCCGGGCCGGGTGGGCTCCACCATCAGTCCTCCTCGCTGGCGCTCGTCGTCCTGATGGCGGGCCACGCTGCGCTCTCCGGTGACCTCGCGAGCTCGGTCACTAGATGCCCACCTTCTCCGCCTCGTCGACCGGCACCGGCAGCCGCGCGGACTCGCAGAAGTCGATCGCGGCCTGCACGAACGCGGCGAACAGCGGGTGCGGCCGGGTGGGGCGGCTCTTGAGCTCCGGGTGGGCCTGGGTGCCGACGAAGAACGGGTGGACCTCCCGCGGCAGCTCGGCGAACTCCACCAGCAGGCCGTCGGGCGAGGTGCCGGAGAAGACCAGCCCTGCCGCGCTCAGCTCGTCCCGGTAGGCGTTGGACACCTCGTAGCGGTGCCGGTGCCGCTCGGTGATCTCGGTGCTGCCGTAGGCCTCGGCCGCGACCGAGCCCTTCTGCAGGCTGGCCGGGTAGCTGCCCAGCCGCATCGTGCCGCCCATGTCCCGCTGCCCGGCGACGACGTCGACCTGGCTGGCCATGGTCGCGATGACCGCGTCGGGGGTGTCCGGGTCGAACTCGGTGGAGTTGGCCTCCGGCAGGCCGGCGAGGTTGCGCGCGGTCTCGATGACCATGCACTGCAGGCCCAGGCACAGGCCCAGCAGGGGGACGCCGTTGACGCGGGCGAACCGGATGGCGCCGAGCTTGCCCTCGATGCCGCGCACCCCGAAGCCGCCCGGGATGCAGATCCCGTCGACGCCGGCCAGCGCCCGCTCGGCCCCCTCGGGGGTCTCGCAGTCGTCGGAGGGCACCCAGCGGATCTCCACCCGGCTGCGGTGCGCGAAGCCGCCGGCCCGCAGCGCCTCGGTCACCGAGAGGTAGGCGTCGGGCAGGTCGATGTACTTGCCGACCAGCCCGATGGTCACCGTCTGCTTGGGCGCGTGTACCCGGTCGAGCAGGTCGCCCCAGACGGTCCAGTCGACGTCCCGGAAGGGCAGGCCCAGCCGGCGCACGACGTAGGCGTCGAGGCCCTCGCGGTGCAGCACCTTGGGGATGTCGTAGATCGACGGCGCGTCGGGGCAGGAGATGACGCCCTCGGCGTCGACGTCGCACATCAGGCTGATCTTGCGCTTGAGGCCGGTGCCGATCTCCCGGTCCGACCGGCAGACCAGCGCGTCGGGCTGGATGCCGATGCTGCGCAGCGCGGCCACCGAGTGCTGGGTCGGCTTGGTCTTCAGCTCGCCGGACGGCGCGATGTAGGGCACCAGCGAGATGTGCAGGAAGAAGCAGTTGTCCCGGCCGATCTCGTGCCGCACCTGGCGGGCCGCCTCGAGGAACGGCAGCGACTCGATGTCGCCGACGGTGCCGCCGATCTCGGTGATGACGACGTCGACCCGGCGGCCGTCCTCGTCCTGGTCGGCGCCGGCGAGGATGCGCCCCTTGATCTCGTTGGTGATGTGCGGGATGACCTGCACGGTGTCGCCGAGGTACTCGCCGCGGCGCTCCTTGGCGATCACGTCGCTGTAGACCTGGCCGGTGGTGACGTTGGCCCGGCCGGTCAGGTCGGTGTCGAGGAACCGCTCGTAGTGGCCGATGTCGAGGTCGGTCTCGGCGCCGTCCTCGGTGACGAAGACCTCGCCGTGCTGGAACGGGTTCATCGTCCCGGGGTCGACGTTGAGGTAGGGGTCCAGCTTCTGCATGGTGACCCGCAGGCCACGGCTGGACAGGAGCGCTCCGAGGGAGCTGGCCGTCAGGCCCTTGCCGAGGGAGGACACAACACCGCCGGTGACGAAGACGAACTTCGTCGGCTGCGAGTTGTGGAGGAGACCCCCGGGCCCGTAGTTACTGTTCCGCGTTCCAGACGGTCGATCCACGGGAGACGACCGTAACACGGTGGGGGCCGGCGACCGGGCCGGGACCGGGCGTGCCGTCGGCCACCTCGCGCGCCTCGGTGCCGCTCGCGCGCGGCGCCGCCGCCAGCCAGACCAGCAGCGGGACCAGCAGGGACGCCCCCGTCGCCGGCAGCGCCACGCCGGAGTCGTTGGCCGCCGCGCCGACCGCCAGGCTCAGCGCGGAGGCCACCAGCCCGGCGCGCAGCGCCGCCAGGTCGCCGGCCGGCAGGAGGTCGGCCCGGCCGCGCAGCAGCCCGGGCCCGCGGAGTGGACCGGGCAGCAGGCCCGCCCACCGCACCCCGCCCGGGCGGACCAGCCACACCGCCGCCACCAGCGCGACCGGCAGCATCCAGGCCAGCGGGCTGCCGAGCAGGATGCCCAGGTTGGCCTCGGCCTTGCGGCTGACCACCGTCCACGCCTCGCCGGTGAGCACCTGCTCGACGAACCGGCCCAGGTGGCTGCGCTCGGCCGCCGGGCGCAGCCAGTCAACCACCGCCAGCGTGCTCACCGCGACGACGGCCAGCGCCAGGACGGCGACCAGCCGGGTCACCGTCACCCGGGTGCGGGTGAGCAGCATGGCCAGCAGCACGAACCCCGGCAGCGCGGCGAGCACGCCGCCGAAGTCCCGGCCGAGGGACGGCGCGCCGATCACCAGCACGGTGAGCACGCCCGCGCCCAGCACGGTGCCGGCCACGACGGCCCGGCTCCGGCCGGCGGGAGCCCGCCGTCCGGCCGCTGTCGCCGCGGCCGCGGTCAGCAGCAGCGCGCTGACCGACAGCAGGCCGAAGGTGAGGTTGCCGTAGCCGGTGAACCGGCCGGCGACGATCGCGTCGTAGCCCAGCAGGCCGTTGAGCTCCAGGTGCGACCCGGTCAGCACGTCGCCCACCAGCGTGGCGAGGGTGATCGCGAGGACGGCGGCCGGCGGCCCCAGGCGGGAGGTGCGCCACGGGCCCAGCGCGGCGACGGCCAGGACGGCGAGCGCGGCGGCGATCACCGCGCCGGCCAGCGCCAGCCGGGGCGCCCCGGCCCGCTCCCAGGGCAGCAGCCCGGCCAGGTAGGTGGCCACCGGCAGTGCCGCGACCCCCAGCGCCACCGGCCGGACGGCGCCGCGCAGCCGCTCCCCCACCGGCCGCGGCGCCCGGCCACGGCGGCGGCCGCCGGCCACCAACAGCCCCAGCGCGACGACGGCGGCGTCGGCCAGCACCAGGCCCCAGAAGAACGCCCCGGTGCTGCGGTAGTGCACCGCGGCCGCGGTGTTGGCCCGGTCGAGGACGCCGACCGCCTCGGTGAGCTCCGGCCGCTCCCCGCCCGCCCGCAGCGGCTGGCCGTTCATCGAGGACGGCTCGGCCAGGCCCAGCGCGTCGAGCACGGTCGGGGCGACGTCGATGAGCTGGGTGTAGGGGGCCCGGCCGGTGCTGGCCGAGGTGAGCCAGCCGGGGTCGTCCAGGCCGGGGCCCGACGCGATGCCCACGTGCAGCTGCGGGCGGCCGTCGTTGACCTCGGAGATCCCCTGCAGCAGGAGCAGCGTGTCCCCCGGTGCGGCCGCCACCGCCTCGACCAGCCGGCCGACGGCGGCGTCGATGAGCGCCAGGGCGGTGGCCCGCGGCTGCGGCTCGGTGCCGGTGTCGCTGCCCTCCAGCGCCGGCTCGCCCGCGTCGACCAGCGCGTCGAGCGAGACCAGGGTGAGCGGGCAGCCGGTCAGCAGCTCCCCGACCATCACGGGGTCGGTCGGGAGCGCGTCGGTCTGCGACAGGGCCACCCCGGGGGCGGCGACGGCCAGCGCCGGGGCGCGGCCCACCACGGTGGCGCAGCCGACCGCGCTGCCCAGCGCCGCGGGCTCGGCGCCGAACCGGGCGGTGCTCTCGTCGCCGGCGACCGCGGCGACCGCCGACTGCGGATCGGCCAGCCCCTCCGCGGCCAGCCGCTCCTGCAGCCCGCAGTGCGACAGCGCGGGGCTGGCCGGCGGCACCGGGGGCACCTGCTCCGCGGGCACCGCGTCGTCCCCGGGCGGAGCTCCCGGATCGGCCGGGTCGGGGTCCGCGCCAGGGGTCTCGCCGGGCAGCGGGACCGTCGGCAGCGGCACGGGCGGCACCGACTCGTCCGGCGCCGGGAAGCGGGCCCGGTTGCCGGCGCCGAGGGTGGCCCACCCGTCGAGCAGGCAGCTGGTGGCCCGGGCGGCGCGGACCGACACCGCGGAGATCGGCGAGCGATCGGCCAGCGCCCACAGCTGCGGGGTCGTCTCCGGGTCGACGTCGCTCCACACCAGGCCGGGCACGCCGACGACGAGCACGCGGTCGGCGGCCGCCTCGCCGGCCGGGGCCGCGGCCGCGCCGCCGGCGACGGTCAGCAGCACGGCGAGGACCGCGAGCAGCAGGGCTGCGCAGCGGGCTCCGCCTCGCGCGACCGGGCTCATCGGGCGCCGGCCTCCGGTGGTCCGAGCAGCTCCCGGTAGACGGCCACCAGCTGCCGGGCCGTGGCCGCCTCGTCGGGCCAGCTCGCGGCCTGGCGGGTGCCCGCCTCGGCCAGCCGGCGGGCCCGCTCGGGGTCGGCGAGCAGGCCGGCGACGGCGTCGGCGAGCGCGGCGGCGTCCCCCACCGGGACCAGTTCCGCACCGTCGCCGAGCAGCTCGGGCAGCCCGCCGGTGCGGGTGGCGACCAGCGGCGTGCCCGACCGCAGCGCCTCCTGCGCGGTCAGGGAGCGCGCCTCCCAGCGGGAGGGCAGCACGGCGAGGTCGGCGGCGGCCAGCAGGTCGGCGACCTCGCTGCGCCGGCCCAGCAGGACGACGGGCAGCCGCTGGGCAGCGACCCGCCGGTCGAGCTCCTCGTGCAGCGGGCCGTCCCCGGCGACGGCGACCAGCGGCGCGGCCGGCAGGCGCGGGTCCCCGGCCCACCGGGCGGCGGCGTCGAGCAGGACGTCGTAGCCCTTCTGCGGGTGCAGCCGGCCGACGGCGACCACCAGCGGGCGGCCGTCGGCCAGGCCCAGCTCGGCGCGGACCTGCTCGCGGGTCCGGACCGGAGCGGGCAGCGGCGGCGCGGACACCGGGGCGACGCGCACGTCACGGGCGCCCTGCCGCCAGGCGTTGTCGGCGAGGTCGCCCGAGGCGGCCAGGACCACGTCGGCGCTGCGGATCGTGGCCCGCTCGGCGACGGCCAGCACCCGCCGCTTGGCACCGCCGCCCTCGGGCAGCGCGTTGTGCAGCGTGAGGACCAGCGGCCGGCTCCGGTCGCCCAGCCGGCGGGCCGCGGCGGCCACCAGCCCGGCCCGCAGCCCGTGGGCGTGCACCAGGTCGGCATCGGCGGTGGCCCGCCGCAGCGCGGCCACGGCGCGGGCGTCGGCCAGCGGGGCCAGCCCGGCGGAGATCTCCACCGGCGTGAACCGGGCACCGGTGGCGGTGAAGGCGAACAGCCGCTCGGTCGCCACGGGCCCGCAGACCCCGGCCGCGGCGCCGGCCGCCATCAGCGCGGGGAGCACGGCGCGCACGTGCGTGCCCACTCCCCCGGTGCTGGTCGCCAGCACCTCGGCGACCCGGCGGCCCGCCAGCGGCAGCGGCTCAGCCACCGTGCACCTCCTGCCGATCCGACGTTCGCAGCCCGCGCACGGCCGCCCGCAGCGGACGTCGCGCCGTGCCCATCATGACCGCCGCCGCGACGACCACGGCAGCCGCCGCGGCGAGGACGCCGGCTCCGACGACCCCGACCAGGCCGCCCTCGGCGACGGGGTCGGCACCCAGCAGGCGGGCGACGGCGAGCCCGGCCGCGGCGCCCAGCCCGGCCGCGAGCAGGGCCGGGACGCCGGTCCGCAGCACCCCGGTGAGCCCGGCCGGGCCGACCTCGCGGGCGACGACGGCGAGCAGCGCGAGGCCGGCGACGGTCACCCCGATCGTGTGGCCGGCGCCCAGCGCCACACCCCGGGAGGACGCCGGCAGCACCCCGGCGAGGACGACGTCAGCGGCGACCGCGAGCAGCCACCCGCCGAGCACGCAGACGGTGGGCGCCTTCCACCGGCCGCGGGCGTAGAGGGCGCGGGTGAGCAGGGCGACCAGCCCGTAGCCGAGCAGGCCGGGCGCGAAGGCGATGATCGTGTCCCGCAGCGCGGCGACCTGGACCGGCGGCTCGGTGGCCAGGAAGACCCGCGCCATGGGCCCGGACACCGCGACCAGCACCGCCGCGGCGGCGAGCGAGGCGACCACCACGAGGACGGCGACCGGGGCCAGCGCGCGGCGGAAGCCGGCCTCGTCCCCGGACTCGGCGCGCTCGGCCAGGCCGGGGTAGGCGGAGGTGGCCAGGGGCACGGCCAGCGCCGCCCAGGGCACGAGGAACAGCGTCAGGCCGGCCGTGTAGACCACCTGCGTGCCGTCCGGGGCGCCGGCGCTGGCCAGCCGGATCGCGACCACGGCGACCAACTGCTGTCCGGCGAGGGTGAGCACGCCGGCCACCGCCAGCCGCCGCACCCGGGGCGCGGCGCCGACCGGGAAGCGCAGCGACGGGCGCAGGCCCAGCCGCAGCCCCCGCAGCGGCACGAGCAGGCTCAGCGACAGGGCGGCCACGCCCAGCGTCGTCCCCACCGAGAGGACGAGCTCGGCCGGGGTGGAGAGGTCCTCGGCCGACCGGCTGCCGCCCATGGCCGCGAAGGTCAGGTAGGCGGCGGCCACCACGACGCTGGACAGCAGCGGCGCCAGCGCCGGGCCGCCGAACCGGCGGTGGGCCTGCAGCACGCCGGTCAGCACGATGCCGATGCCGTACAGCACGATCTGCGGCGCGAAGACCAGCAGGAAGCGGGCGGCGAGGTCGACCTCGACGGGGTCCGCGCCGCCGAGCAGCGCCCGGGCGATCGGCTCGGCCAGCACCGCGACCAGCACGGCCAGCGGGGTGAGGACCAGCAGGCTCCAGCCGAGCAGCGCCGAGGCGGTGCGCCGCACCTGCTCCCGATCGCCCGACGCGATCCCCCCGGCCAGCATCGGGACGACGAGGCTGGCCAGCGCGCCGCCGGCGACCACCTCGAAGACGATGTTGGGGACGTTGTTGGCCGCCACGTAGGTGTCGCCGGTGCTGTCGGCACCGACGGCGTTGGTGAACACCAGCGTCCGGCCGAACCCGGCCAGCCGCGCCAGGATCGTGAGGACGGCGATCAGCGCGGCGGCACCGGCCACGCCGGACGCCAGCCGCCGGCGGCGTGCCCGGCCTCCTCGCCGGGGCTCGTCGGCCGCCGAGGTGCGGCTCGCTGCCTCCACGAGCTCGCTCACGCCGGCCGGCGGCCGAGCCGGTCCAGTTCCCGCAGCCCCGGTGTGGCCTCGATGACCTGGGTGAAGCTGACCTTCTCGCTGGCCAGGGTCAGCGCCACGACGCCGGCGAGGAGACCGGCTCGGGCCGGGCGTCCGGGCAGCGCGGCCAGCCGCAGGCCGAGCAGCGCGCCGACCGCGTTGGCGCCGCAGTCGCCGAGCATGACCCGCTCACCGAGGTCGGCGGGCAGGACCGCCAGGCTCGCGCCGAGCGGTCCGGCGACCAGGGAGCCGGCCGGGCCCCCCAGGGCGGCGGCGGCGACCAGGCTCGCGGCCTTGGCCGCCCGCCCGGGGCGCAGGTCCAGCAGGTTCACCAGGTTCGCCGTGCCGGCGACCAGCCCGGTGGTGAGGACGGCGTCGGCCAGCCCGCCGGCGCCCCGCTCCCGCCCGGTCAGCAGCGCGGCGGCCGCGGCGGCGGCGCCGATGCCGGCGACCTTGACCGCCCCGGCCGAGACGCGCCCGGCCCTCAGCGCGCGCAGGTGACCGGCCAGCCCCTTGTCGCGGGCCTGCTCGGGTCGGGCCCCGGCGAGGTCGTCGTAGCCGCCGACGAGGCCGGAGACGGTGCCGGCGACCGCGGCCGCGGCGTGCCACCCGGGGAGCGCGCCGGCCACCGCGCTGCCCGTGGCGGCGGCGGCCAGGGCGGGGCCGCCGAGCAGGGTGACCGGCCGGCCGGCGTAGTTGGTGCGCCGCCACGGCGCCCCGGCCGGGCGGGCGGTGACCGCGGCCCCCGCCGCCAGGCCCAGCCGCGCCGCGGCCGCGCCGCCGAGCGCGAGCAGCAGCCGGCGCCGCGCGCCGCCGTCCGCGCGGCGGGTCACGGGGTCGCGGCCGGGACCGGCGGCACCGGCTGGGTGTCCTCGCCGGTGCCGTACTTGCCCGAGGTGCCCTCGCGCTCACGGGTCAGCGCGAGCACCGTGCTGATCCGGCCGGAGGCGGCCTGGACGTTGTCGACGGTGGACACCGCGGCCGAGGTCTCGGGGTCGGCCCGGATCACGCCGACCAGCCCGGTCCCGCGGGCCGACGGCGTGTCCCCGGCGACGACCGCGCCCGAGCCGCGGGCGTCGAGGGCCAGCGCCAGGTCGACCAGGGTGCCGGTACGGTCCTCGGCCTCCTCCTCGGGGAAGTCCCCGGCGGTGAGGACGACGGCGTAGTCGGCCGGGGTCACCGACGGCGACTCCTGGGTGAGCACCTCGAGGGCGGACAGGCCGGCGAGCACCGAGGACAGCGAAGCGGTGTCCGGCGCCTCCCCGGCGGTCGGCCGCATGAGCACCTGGGACAGGAGCGCGGCCACGAGCTGGCCGGTGTCGTCGGTCTCCGGGAGGGTGATGCCGGTCGGCAGCCCCGGGCCGGTGACGTAGCTCTGCAGGCTGCTGGCCGTCGCCGGGTCGCTGTACTCGGGCTGGAGCTGGACGGCGCCGGTCACCGTGCCGCCGGCCTGGCCGACCAGGGTCGAGACCTCGTCGACGGTGTCGGCGGCGACCTCCTCGCCGGTGACGACGAGGACGACGCTGCGGCCCTCGAGGCTGCGCGCCACCAGGGCCGGGGCGACCGCCTCCTCGAAGGCGTCGCCGGTGTCCAGCTGGGCCTGGAGGGCCTGGTTGGTGTCCTCCAGGTCGCGCTTGTCCTGCGTCAGCGCGCCCACCTGGGTCTCGAGGTCGGCGAGGATCGGCTGGTTGAGCGCCGTGGTGCCGATGACGATGCCGAGGGCCACGGCGAGGAACACCGCGATCAGCGAGACCAGGTGGTAGCGGAAGTCGATCACGAGAAGAGGTTCTCCAGCCAGAACACGAAGCTGTTCCATTGGTCGAGCAGCAGGTCGAAGTAGACCCGGCCGGCTGCCGAGACCGCGAGGGCCGACCCGATGGCGATGAAGGCGGCGAGCACCAGGACGACCAGCGCGGTCGTCGAGATGCGGCTGCGGTAGAGCCGGCTCACGCCCTTGGCGTCGACGAGCTTGCCGCCCAGCCGCAGCCGGGTGAGGAAGGTGGAGGCCATGCCGCCTCGGCCCTTGTCCAGGAACTCGACGAGGGTGGCGTGGGTGCCGACGGCGACGATGAGCTTGGCGCCCTTCTCGTCGGCCAGCAGCATCGCGATGTCCTCGCTGGTCGCCGCGGCCGGGAAGGTGATCGCGTCGACGCCGAGGTCCTGGACGCGGGCCAGGCCGGGGGCGCGTCCGTCGGCGTAGGCGTGGACGACGACCTCGGCGCCGGAGCGCAGCACGTCGTCGCTCACCGAGTCCATGTCGCCGATGATCATGTCCGGCTGGTAGCCGGCCTCCTTGAGCGCGTCGGCGCCGCCGTCCACGCCGATGAGCACCGGCCGGTAGTCGCGGATGTAGGACCGCAGCGCCTGCAGGTCCTCCTTGTAGTCGTAGCCGCGGACGACCACGAGGACGTGCCGGCCCTCGATCTGCGTGGCGACGTCGGGCACGCCGACGCCGTCGAGCAGCAGCGCGCGCTCGCGCTTCATGTACTCCATCGTGTTGGTGGCGAACGCCTCCAACTGGGTGGACAGCCCCGCCTTGGCCTCGGCCATCGCCTCGGCGATCGTCTCCGGGGTCTGCTCGGTGCCCTCGGCGACGACGGTGCCGTCGTCGAGCACCAGGCGGTTGCCGTCGAGGCGGGCGTGGGTCCCCTCCTTGACCGCGGCGAGCACGTCCTTGCCGACGCCGTCGACCAGCGGGATGCCGGCGTTGGTGAGGATCTCGGGACCGAGGTTGGGGTAGCGGCCGGAGATGCTGGCCGAGGCGTTGACCACCGCGGCGACCCGGCACGCGACGAGGGAGTCGGCGCTGACCCGGTCGATGTCGACGTGGTCGATCACGGCGATGTCGCCGGGACGCAGCCGCTTGGTGAGGTTCTTCGTGCGGCGGTCCAGCCGCACGGTGCCGGTCACGCCGGGGGCCGCCTCGGGAGCCCGGCCGCGACGCAGGGAACCGATGCGCATCCCTGCACTCTCCCACGGTGCCGGAGGGGGGCCGCCCACCGACTCGCGTCCTCCGCGGCACACGTGTGCAACGTCTCGCTCACGCTGAGTGTCCGACACCACGGGGATCGCGACACGCCGGACACGCCGGTCGCGACGGCCCTACCGGGCTCCCCATCGGCGCTGTCTAGCGTTGCGCGGGTGACACGAGGGGCGCATGCGATCGACCGGACGCACGAGGACGAGGACCTGCGCACCGACGTCCCGCCCGCGGCGGGCGACGTCGCGCCCTCGGCTCCCGACGAGGACGCCGCCCCGGACGACGACGCGCACGACGCTGCCCCGCACGACGCTGCCCCGCACGACACTCCCCCGCCGCCGCTGCCCGGCGCCGCGGCGGTGTCCGCGAACGCCTCGCCCGCGGCCGACGCCGAGCCGGCCGCCCGGGGCCGCCGCGGACGGCGCGCCCGGCGCGGACCGGGCCTGCGCGAGCGCCGCCGCCAGCAGACCCGGGCCGCGATCGTCGACGCCGCCGCGGAGCTGTTCGCCGAGCGCGGGTTCGACGCGGTCAGCGTGGTGGAGATCGCCCAGCGCGCCGGCGTGGTCGAGAAGACCGTGTTCAACCACTTCCCGGTCAAGGAGGGGCTGGTCTTCGAGGCCGACCCGCCGATGCGGGCGGCGCTGCTGGACGCGGTGCGGACCCGGCCGGCCGGCGAGTCGGTCACCGCGGCCGCCGGCACCTTCGTCGTCCGGGCGATGAGCGGCCTGGGAGCGCCCGAGGCCGCGGCCGGGGTGGCCGAGATGGCGCGGATCATCCGCGGCAGCCACACGCTGCAGGTGCGCGAGCGGGAGATCCTCGGCGAGCTCACGGCGGCGCTGGCCGAGCTGATCGCCGAGGAGACCCGGGCCGAGGCCGGGGAGCTGGCCCCGTGGCTGGCGGCCCACTCGGTGCTCGGCCTGTACGCGGCGCTGCTGGAGCTGGCCCGCGACCGCGTGCTCGCGGGGGTCACCGGTCCCGAGCTGACCGCGGAGCTGCGGGCCCGCGGCGAGCGCGGCCTGGCTCTGCTGCAGTTCGGCCTGGCGGGGTACGCCAAGCGGCGGTGACACTGCGGTCCTCCGGACCGCACCGCGAGCCGGCGGCGCCGTACGTGCCCCTGGGCGGCTGACGCCGCCGGGGGTCAACCGCCGATCTGCAGCGCGCGCAGGAGCTGGGTGGACCGGTCGCCGGGGATGTCCGGGTCCTGGGTGAACAGCGCGACGGCGACCATGTACTCGTCCTCGCCGGCCCAGCCGCGGCCCTCGCTGCACAACCGGCGGACGTGCTCGCGCACCTTGGGCTCGGCGCTGTACGGGCCGTAGTCCAGACCCATGGCGAGGAAGTTGGCGACCCGGTAGCCCAGGTCGCCGGCGGTGCGGACGGTGGTTCCCGGGTCGGAGTAGCTGGCGACGGCGACGACCACGTTGCGGTAGCCGGCCTTGAGCAGCTGCAGGACCAGGTCGTTGCCGTGCACCCCGCCCCAGAGCTCGGGCATGAGGATGTCGCGGTCGGGCGCCGGGATGTAGGGCGGGTTGGCGATCACCGTCGACACCTGCGGGCCGCCCGCGGAGTCGGCGCGGTCGAAGAAGTCGCCCAGCTCCACGGTGTAGCGATCGGCGACCCCGCGTGCGGCGATGTTCGCGCGGGCCGTCTCGACCGACGGCGCGCTGATGTCGAAGCTGCGCACCCGCAGCTCGGGCAGCCCGGCGACGACGTCGGCGATCGCGGTGGCGTCACCGGTGCCGAGCTCGACGACGCCCTCCTGCGCCCAGCCCAGTTGCTCGCGGTACTGCTGCAGCAGCATGCAGACGGAGAACCCGTAGTGCGCCGACTCGTCGGCGGACGAGAAGCAGCTCACCGGGCGGTGCCGACGGTCGGACGGGGGGCGAGGCGGTCGTCGTCGACCGAAGCTCGGTTGCGCACGACCGACCCCTACCCCGGCCGTCCGACGTCCACTCCTGCCGTCGCCCGCGCGGGCGACGCGGCCCTCAGGCCGCGGCGCGGGCGGTCGCCGCGACCGCGAGCAGCTCCCTGGCGTGGGCCTGGCCGGTGTCGCTGTCGGTGAGCCCGGAGAGCATGCGGGCCAGCTCCCGCACCCGGTCCTCGCCGTCGACGGCGCGGATGTCGGTGGCGGTCACCCCGGCACCGGTGTCGGGGGACTTGTCCACGACCAGGTGGGTGTCGGCGAACGCGGCGACCTGCGCCAGGTGGGTGACGACGACGACCTGGTGGTCGCGGGCCAGCCGGGCCAGCCGCCGGCCGATCTCGCCCGCGGCCTGGCCGCCGACGCCGGCGTCGACCTCGTCGAAGACCATGACCGGCACCGGGTCCGCGCCGGCGAAGACGACCTCGATGGCGAGCATCACCCGGGAGAGCTCACCGCCGGACGCGCCCTTGTGCACCGGCCGCGGCGGGGCGCCGGGGTGGGCGGCCATGAGCAGCGCCACCTCGTCGACGCCCTCGGGGCCGGGCTCGTCGGGGTGGCTGTCGATCGAGAACGAGACGCGGGCGCTCTTCATCGCCAGCCCGGCCAGCTCCCGGCCGACCTCCGCGGCGAACCCGTCGGCGGCCGCGCGCCGTCCCGCCGAGACTTGGGCAGCCAGCTCGTCGACCTCGGCCCGGGCGGTGTCGCGGGCGGCCTCGAGCGCCTCCAGCGCCTCGTCGGAGACGTCGAGCTCGGCCAGCCGGCTGCGCGCGTCCTCGGCCCAGGCCAGCACCCCGCCGACGCCCTCCCCGACGTCGGCGTACTTGCGCACGAGGGCGGTGATCGCCGCCCGGCGGTCGAGGACCTCGGCCAGCCGCGCGGGGTCGGCGTCCAGGTCGGCCACGTAGCCGGCCAGCTGCCCGGCGACGTCGGAGACCACGGCGACCGCGTCGGCGAGGTCCTGCGCGAGCATCACCAGGGTGGGGTCGTCGGACGCCGCCAGCGCGCGCTCGGCGATGGCCAGCCCCGCGGCGGCGTCCTGCGGCAGGTCGTCCCCGCCGAGGTCGCCGGTGACGTCGCCGACCAGGGCCATGCGGGCCTCGTCGGCGGCCGCCCGGAGCGCGTCGGCGTCGCTGAGCCGGCGCGCCTGCGCGTCGAGCTCCTCGTCCTCGCCCGGCTGCGGGGCCACCCCGTCGATCTCCTCGAGCCCGTGGCGCAGGACGTCGGCGGCCTGCGCGAGCTCGCGGGCCTGGCCGCGGCGGCGGTCGAGGTCGGCGGCGAGCTCCCGCCAGGAGGCGTAGGCCGCGCGGTAGCGGTCGAGCAGCTCCAGGTGCGCCGGCCCGGCGTAGCGGTCCAGCGCGCGCCGCTGCTCGGCCGGGCGGGACAGCCGCAGCTGGTCGCTCTGCCCGTGCACGGCGAGCAGCCCCTCGGCCATCTCGGCGATCACGCCGACCGGCACGCTGCGGCCACCGAGGTGGGCGCGGGACCGGCCCTCCGCGCTCACCGTGCGGGCGAGGATGAGGCTGCCGTCGTCGTCGGGGTCGGCACCGGCCTCGGCGGCCCGCTCCCACACCGGCGAGTCGGCCGGGAGGGCCAGCCTTCCCTCGACCCCCGCCCGCCCGTTCGCGCGCACCCGCCCGGGGTCGGCGCGCCCACCGAAGAGCAGGGTCAGGCCGGTGACGACCATGGTCTTGCCGGCGCCGGTCTCCCCCGTGACGACGGTGAGTCCGTGACCGAGTTCGAGGGTGACGTCGTCGATGGCGCCGAGGCCACGGATGCGCAGCTCCGTCAGCCGGCCCAGCCGGTGGTCCTCCGCGGGCGCGACGTCTCCGGCGGCCGGGGCCGTCCCGGCGTCCGCCGGGCCACGCTCCTCGACCGCGGGCTTCCCCGACCGGGGCGCCCGCTTCTCACGCGTCGTCGTCCGTGCCGCCACCGCGGCCCTCCTTCCCGGGGTCCCCGCCGACGAAGCCGCGGGTGAGCACGTTGCGGGTGGGGATCAGCTCGTGCCCCGGGTCGTGCCGGCGCGCGTCGCGGAACCCGCGGACCGGCAGGCCGAACTTGGCCACCAGCCGGTCGCCGAAGGTGGTCGCGTGCACGCGCGCGATGCGCACCGGCCGCGCGGCCCGGCGGACGTCGACCCGCCCGCCCTCGGGCACCTCCAGCGCCCGCCGCCCGTCGGCGGAGACCCGCGCCCGGTTGCCGTCGGACGGGATGGCCACCGTGAGCACCGAGTCCGGCGACGTGACCAGCGGCCGGGCGAAGAGCGCGTGCGCGTTCGACGGCACCACGAGCATCGCCTCGACGTCCGGCCAGACCACCGGGCCGCCCGCGGAGAACGCGTAGGCGGTGGAGCCGGTCGGCGTGGAGAACAGGATCCCGTCGCAGCCGAAGCTGGTCAGCGGCCGCCCGTCGATGGCGAGCACGACGTCGAGGACCCGGGACCGCTCGGACTTCTCCACCGACGCCTCGTTGAGCGCCCACGTCCCGCCGACGACGGAGCCGGTCGCGTCGAGGACGTCCACCTCGATGGCCAGCCGCTTCTCCACGGAGTACTCGCACCGCTCGATGGCGGTGAGGGTCTCCTCGACCGCCTCGGGCTCGGTCTCGGCGAGGAAGCCGACGCGGCCGAGGTTGACCCCCATCAGCGCGGCGTTGCTGTAGCGCGCCAGCTCGGCGGCCCGCAGGAAGGTGCCGTCGCCGCCGAAGACCATCACGATCTCGGCCCCGCGGGCGGCCTCGGCGTCCGCGGGGACGACCTCGGCGCCCTCGATGCCGAGTTCGGTGGCCTCCTCCTCGAGCAGCCGCACGGTGATGCCGGCCTTGGCCAGGCGGGCGGCTGAGCTGCGGGCGAGCTCGACGATGTCCTGCCGGCCGGTGTGCACGGCCAGCAGGACGTGCCGGCCCCCGCTCGGCGCCCACAGGGCGGGGCTGACCTCGCTCACGGTGCCTCCTCGGTGGTGCGTGCCGGCTCCGGTGCCGGCACGGCTGCGCTCGCGCGCTCCCTCACGATGGTCCTTCCTCGACCGCCCGGTGCACGTCCTCCTCGCGGGGCGGCCCGGCGTCCCGGCGCAACCACAGGAAGAACTCGACGTTCCCGGCGGGCCCGGGCAGCGGACTGGCGACCACACCGGCCGTGCCCCACCCGAGGTCGGCGGCGGCCCGGGCGACGTCCAGCACCGCCGACTCCCGGTGCGCGGGATCCCGCACCACCCCGCCTGCGCCGAGCCGCTCCCGGCCGACCTCGAACTGCGGCTTGACCATGGGCAGCAGGTCGGCCTCGGCGGTGGCGCAGGCGGCCAGCGCGGGGAGCACCAGCCGCAGCGAGATGAACGACAGGTCGGCGACGACGAGGTCCACCGGGCCGCCGACCTGCTCAGGGGTCAGCGACCGGACGTTGGTGCGCTCGAGCACGGTGACCCGCTCGTCGGTGCGCAGGGACCAGGCCAGCTCGCCGTAGCCGACGTCCACCGCGACCACCTCCCGGGCGCCCCGGCTCAGGATCACCTCGGTGAAGCCACCGGTGGAGGCCCCCGCATCGAGGGCCCGCCGGCCCGCGACGCTCACCGGGAAGGCCTCGAGGGCGCCGAGCAGCTTGTGCGCGCCGCGCGACACCCAGCTGGGCTGGTCGGGGTCGGTGCGCACCACCACGGGGGTGTTGGCGTCGACGCCGGTGGCGGGCTTGGTGGCGGCCCGCCCCGAGACGGCGACCCGGCCCTCGGCGATGAGCGCGACGGCGTGCTCGCGGGAGCGGGCCAGCCCTCGCCGCACGAGCTCCGCGTCGAGCCGGCTGCGGCGGACCATCAGAGCTGGTCGATCGTGGCCAGCTCGCGCTGCAGTCGCGCGTGCTCCGCCTCGAACACGGCCACGTGCTCGGCGACCGGTCGGTGGTCGAGGTCGGCGAAGCGCGCAGCCTCCTGCGGCGCGGGCGCGGGCCTCGCGTCCTGCTCGACGGGAACGGCCGGACCCGGGACCGGGACGGCACGGCCCGCCGGAGGCGGGCCGGACCGAGGAGGTCCCGGCACCGCTCGCGGCCGACTCGGCTCGGTCATCGTCCGCCTCTCGGGATGTGGTGGTCGCGGCGGCGCCGCAGGAGTGGGGAGGCGCTCGCCACGGAGCACTGGACGGGGATCGATCCCCTGCTCGCGAGGTTACCGGCCGGGGACGACGCGCACGGTCCACCGGCCGGGGATAGCCTCCGCCCGCCCCGTCCCTTCTCACCGTGGAGGCCTGCCCGCGTGGCCACGTTGGAACAGTGCATGACCGCCCTCAAGAGCGTGCTGGGCGACCTCGCGGCCAGCCCGGCAGCGGAGGGCCTGGACCGGAGCCTGTCCTGCCGGCTGCCCGACCTCGGACAGGTCGTCCGCGGTCGGCTGGCCCGGGGACGGGTCCACGAACTGCGCGCCGAACCGGAGGACCAGTCGCTGGAGAAGGCCGACATCCGGCTCACCGTGACCAGTGACGACCTCGTCGCGCTCACCGACGGACAGCTCTCGTTCGGTCCGGCCTGGGCGACGGGGCGGGTGAAGCTCGAGGCCGGCCTCCGCGACCTGCTGCGGCTGCGCAAGATGCTCTGAGCCGGCGGTCGTCCCTTCGGGTGATCGTGCGGACCTCACCGTGTCGCAACCCACCGAGATGGCAGCATGCGCGTGTCGGGGGCGGCAACCTGGAGAGGGCCGCGAGGCAGACCGTCCACGGTGACGGGGGGAGCCGGGAGGCGCAGGGTTGACCGTGGTCGCATCGCGTGGGTCCCTCGTGACCGAGGAGCTCGCGCCGGACTCGGCGACGCTCGCCTGTGTCTGGCCCCGGCTGCAGGCGCAGGGAGCGGTGAGCACTCCCTTCCTCACCTGGGAGTGGTTCTCGGCCCTCTCGGAGGAGCCGACGCTGTCCCGCCACAGCGTCGTGCTGGTCGCCCGGGACCGTGACGGCGCCGAGCTGGGCCTCCTGCCCGTCGAGATCGTCCGCACTGCGGGTGGCCTCCGGACGGTGCGGTGCACCGGGAGCGCGGAGCTCGGGGCCGACCACATCGACGTGGTGGCCGTGCCGGAGCACCGCGACGCGGTTGCGGCGGCCATCGCCCGGCACATCACCCGCGACCTGCGATGGGACCTCGCCGACTTCGAGGGACTCCTCCACGACGGGGCCCTCGCCCGCGCCCTGCGGCGGGAGCTCGGCCGGCCGTGGTGCCTGCCCCGTCGTCCCTGCGTCGAGGCCGTGCCGGTGGTCGGTCTTCGCGGACACTCCGCCGAGCAGGTCCGGCAGCGACTGCACCGTCGGTCGATCCGGGGGCTCAAGTCGGTGCAGCGGGCCGGCGGGGGGTACAGCGTGGTCGAGGACCCCGAACTGGTCGGGCCGCTGCTGGAGTCCCTGATGGACATGCACAACGACCGGTTCGGAGAGCAGTCAGCCGTCTTCGCCTCCCCCGAGCTGCGGCGCTTCCACGTGACCGCGGCGACACGGATGGCCGCGGCTGGGACGGCGCGGGTCTGCCGGCTCTCGACGGCGGAGGGCGACGTCGCCCTGGAGTACGTCCTGCTCCTCGGCGACCGGGCGTACTCGTACCAGAGCGGGTTCCGGCCGGACGGCGGCCACTCGCCGGGCCGGACCGTGATGTGCCGCTCGATCCTGACGGCAGCCGAGGAGGGACGCACCGAGTACGACCTGCTCCGCGGCGACGAGGCCTACAAGGAGGAGTACACGACGGGGACCCGCCTGGACGTCCGACTGCGCGCGCTGCGCCCCACCCCGCGCACGGTGGTCTGGCTCGCCGGCCGGCTCCGCCACCGGGCGGTCGTGGTCCTCCAGCGCCAGATGAGCAGGTCCCGTGGCCGGCGCTGAGGCAGCCCCCGGGCACAGCCGGCAGGCTCCGGACGGCACGTCGCGCGGGGACAGGACCGCGCTGCACAGCTTCCTGTGGGCGGGGCTGTCCTTCGGGATGACGAAGGTCGCCGTCTTCGTGTCCACCCTGGTGCTGGCGCGCATCCTCGTGCCGGACGACTTCGGGGTCGTCGCCGCGGCCATGTCCGTGATCGCGCTCTTCGAGATCGGGCTGGACCTCGGCGTGGGCTCGGCGCTGATCCACGACCAGGAGAAGGGGATCACCAACCGGGTCCAGACGGCGTTCACGCTGAACCTGCTCATCGCCGCGCTGCTGACGGCGCTGTTCGTGCTGTGCAGTCCGGCGGTGGCCGCCTACTTCCGCGTGCCGGACCAGGCAGACGTGTTCCGCGCCATCGCCTTCTACCTCCTGATCCGGGGTGCCGGCCAGGTGCACGACGCGGTCCTGCGACGGGACCTGGACTTCCGACGGCGGACCTGGACCGAGATGACCCGCGCGGTGACCCGCCTGGTCGTCTCGGTGGCTCTCGCCCTCGACGGGCAGGGGGTCTGGGCCCTGGTGTGGGGGCTGCTGGCGGCCGAGCTCGCCGGCACTGTCGTGAACTGGCTGCTGGTGCCGTTCCGACCGCGGTTCCTCATCGACCGGACCGCAGTGCGGACGCTGCTCAGCTTCGGGCTGGCCGTCGTCGCGGTGCAGGCCGTGTCCGTCGTCTCGTCGAACGCCGACTACTTCGCCGTCGGGCGGGTCCTCGGCCCGGAGGACCTCGGGCAGTACACGATCGCCTACCGCCTGCCCGAACTGCTCATCGACAACGTCTACTGGATCTTCTCCAGCATCGCCCTGCCCTGGTACTCCCGGGCACGCACTCGGGCCGCGGGCACCTTCAAGGAGACGATGTTGCGGGCCCTCACCCTCCTGACGCTCTTCGGCTTCCCCATGGGGACGGCGCTGGCCCTCGTCGCCCGCGACGCGGTCCCCGTCCTCTTCTCCGCGCAGTGGCTCCCCGCGGTCGGCCCGATGGTGCTCCTCGCACTGGCCGCCGGCGTGAACGCCATCGGCTTCGCGTCCGGCGACATCTTCCCTGCACTGGGCCGGCCGGGCTTGCTCCTGCGGTTGGACATCGTCTTCGCGGTCGTGGAGATCACGGCGTTCTTCCTCCTCGCCCGGCACGGCATCCTGACCGTCGCCGCGGTGCACCTCGTGTCCGGTGTGCTCTACATGGCGTTGCGCCTGGTCGTCGCCAACCGCCTCGTCGGGTCGGCGATGTCCGAGTGCTGGCGGGCGATGGTGCCCGCGCTTGCGGTGTCGGCGGGCATGGCCGTCTGCGCGGCACCCGTCCTCCTGGTGCTCGACCCGGGGGCCGCGTCCCTGCTCGCCGTGTGCGGTGCCGGGGTGGTCGGTGCCGTGCTGGGAGGGGTCCTCGGCGCGCGCTCGACCGTCGCCGACATCGCCCGGACCGTGGTGGCTGCGCGTGCTGGCTGAGCACACGGTCCGGCTCGTGTCGGCGGCCCGGGACCTCACGTCCGACCTCGTCGCCGCGTGGCGTGACCTGGCAGACAGGGCCGCCGAGCCGAACCCCTGCAACGAGCCGGACTTCCTCCTGCCCGCCCTGCGCCACCTCGACGACGGGGACCGGGTCCGCCTCCTGGTCGTCACCTCCGGTCGCCGTGTGGACCTGCTCCTGCCGGTACTGCCGGTCCGCCGGTGGCACCGGAAGGTGCCCGTGCCGGGGCTGACCTCCTGGGCCCACCCCTATCAACTGCTCGGCACCCCCTTGGTCGACCGAGAGAGGGCACGCGAGGCTCTGGCCGCCGTGCTGCGGGCACCCCTCCGGACCCGACGTGGCACCTTGCTGCTGAGCATCGAGGACCTGGGTGACAGAGGGCCCGTTGCAGCGGCGTTGGAGGAGGCTGTGGAGGCCGTGGGCGCCCGGCTGCTCCGCTGGGAGAGCCATGAGCGGGCGGTGCTCTCCCAGGACCACGTCGGTGTACCGGGCAGTGGAAGGCACAAGCGGGTCCGGAGATCGCGCCGCGCGCTGGAACGGGTCCAGGGGCCCGTCACGGTCGTCGACCGTGGAGGAGACGAGGGCGTCGTCGAGGACTTCCTGACCCTGGAGAGCAACGGATGGAAGGGCCGCGCGGGAACGGCGTTGGCCTCGAAGCCCGCCGACGCTGCCTTCTTCCGGGAGATGACGACCCGGTTCGCGCGTGCCCAACGGCTGGAGGTGCGGTCCCTGGAGGTACCGGCCGGGCCCGTGGCGATGCAGGTGGCTCTGCGTGCCGGCACGAGTGTCTTCCACTTCAAGGTGGCATACGACGAGGCGCTCGGGGACTACTCCCCTGGCGTGCAACTCCTCGTGGACTTCGCCGACCGCTTCCCTGAGGAGACCGTCGTCTTCCGCGACTCGTGCACCGCCGCACACAACGTCACCGAGAGCCAGGTCTGGCCGGGACGGCGCTCCATCTCCACCGTCGTACTTTCTTTCGCCTCGCCGGAGAGCAAGCTGCTCGTCTCGGGTGTGTCAGCGGCGCACGCTCGGAGAGCCAGCGAGGTGACTGAGCTGGCCCCCTGATCCGGTCCCCGAGTGCCGGTCCCCCAGTGCCCTGGCGGAGCCGGTGACCGCCGGGCGCCCCTCGAGGCCCCGTCATCACCGGCCGGTCAGGCTTGCAGAGCCCAGCGGGCGAGCACCGCGGCGGCGCCCTCGTCGGCCGCCCGGACCGCTGCGGTGACGGCGTCGTCGGGGTGCTGGATCCAGTGGGCGACGCACAGGGCGCGCAGCCCGTCCAGCGCGCCCCCGTCGCCCGTCTCGGCCGATCCGTCGTCGCAGCCCAGCTGCAGCGGGCCGCCCTCGCCGACGGGCCGCGCCCACCAGTGCCGGCAGCGCCAGGCACCGCCGTCGCGCACGACCGCCGGGTGCACGTCGAGCAGTCCCGAGGCGTCGGCGGCCAGCAGGTCCGGCCGGCGCTGCGGCCCGGCGGCGAGCAGGGCCGCGGGATCGGTGACGCCGGAGAACACCAGCAGGCTGGCCGCCCCGGCCCGGCGTCCCCCCTCGATGTCGGTGTCGAGCCGGTCTCCGACCACCAGCGGCCGGCGGGCGGCGGTGCGGCGCACGCACTCGGCGTGCATGGCGGGATCGGGCTTGCCGGTGACCAGTGGGGCCAGGCCGGTGACGCCGGCGACCACCCCGACCATCGCGCCGTTGCCCGGGAGCGGACCGCGCGGTGAGGGGATGGTCGCGTCGGTGTTGGTGGCGACGTGCTGGGCGCCGTTGCGCACCGCGACGACCGCCTCGGCCAACTGCGCCCAGCCGACGTCCCGCCCGTAGCCCTGGACCACCGCCGCGGGGAGGTCCTCGGCGCACTCCACCACGGTCAGCCCCGCCGCCCGGAGCGCCGCGGCGACCCCGGGGCCGCCGACCGGCAGCACGCGCGCCCCCGCGCCCAGCCGCTGCGCCACGACCGAGGCGGCTGCCTGCGAGCTGGTGATCACGTCACCGGGCGCGGCTGCGATGCCCAGGTCGGTCAGGTGCCCGGCCACCTCCTCCGGCGTCCTGGCCGCGTTGTTGGTGACGAACCCCAGCCGCATCCCGGCGGCGCGGGCGGCGGCCAGGGCGGCGGGCACACCCGGCACCGCGTCGGGGCCGACGTACACCACGCCGTCGAGGTCGAGGAGGGCCACGTCGTAGACCGCGGTGGGCGGTTCCGTGGTCCCGGCCGCCAGGGACGGCGGCAGGAGCCCGCTCACGAGGTCGCCCCCGAGCGCCGGGCCCGGACGCCGCGCAGCGCCCGCGAGTAGTGGGTCACGTCGGGACGCATGGCCACGGCGAGCGCGAGGTGCTCGGCGGCCAGGTCCAGGTCCCCGGCGCGGCTCGCGGCCAGCCCCAGGCCGAACTGCGCGTAGTCGTCGGTCGGGTTCCGGCTGATCAGCTCCCGGAAGGTCACCATCGCCTCGTCGTAGCGGCCGGCGTCGTACTGGGCGCGGGCCAGTGCCTCGAGCAGGCTGCGCGACCCGGGTTCGGCCTCGCTGGCGCGGGCGAGGATGGTCGCCGCCGCGGCCGGGTCGCGGTTGGCGAGCAGGTGCAGCCCGCGCTGGTACCACTCGTACACCCCGCCTTCGGGAGCCCCCGTGTCGTCCACTGCTGCCCCCTCGGTCCGGGTGCTCCCCGTCGGCGCGTGCACCGCCGGTCCCTGGTCGGGAGCGGCCGCCACGGCGGACCGGGCGGCACCGCTCCTACGATCCCCATCGTGCCCTCGTCGACGGCGGACTCCCCGCACCCCGCAGCGACAGGGCTCGAGGTCCGGCCCTTCCGCGCCCTGACCTACCGGCAACGAGACCCCGGGCACCTGGCCCGGGTGAGCTCGCCAGCCTACGACCTGGTGACGCCGGATGGGCGGGACCGCCTGGCCGAGGCCGATCCGCACAACGTCGTCCGGCTGATCCTCCCGCGCGTCGCGGCAGCACCGGGCAACACCGCCGCGGACGCGCTGCGCCGGTCGGTCGAGCAGGCGGCCCGGACGCTGCAGGACTGGGAGTCCGGGGGCGTCCTGGAGCGGGACGCGACCCCTGCGATGTGGGTGTACGAGATGCGGCCGCCGGACGGGGCGGCCACCGTCGGCTGGCTGGCGGCCGTCGGCCTGCCGCCGGCCGGCTCCCGGGCCGTCCTGCCGCACGAGGACACCTACCCGGTCGCCGTGGAGGGACGCCGTGCCCTGCTGGCCGCCACCGGCACCGACCTGGAGCCGATCATCCTGGCCCACGACCCGGACCCGGAACTGCCCGAGCTGACCGCCGCCGCCTGCGAGGGCGAGCCGACCCTGGCGGTGGTCGACGGCGACGGCGTGCGGCACGCCCTGTGGCGAGTCACCGACACCGGCCTCCTGGACCGGGTGCAGGCCACCCTCGCCCGTACCGGTGCGGTCATCGCCGACGGGCACCACCGCTTCGCCGCCGCACAGGCGCACGCCCGAGCCTCCTCCGGCGTCCCCGGGGCGCAGGCCATCCTCGCTCTGATCACGCCGATGGGCCCGGGCGGCCTGCGGGTGCACGGCATCCACCGGGTGGTGCCGGACCTGCCGCTGGAGGACGCGCTGGACCGGGCCACCGCCGGCTTCACCGTCGACGAGCTCAGCGTGCCGGACGGTAGCGTCGCCGACACCGCCCGCGGCTGGCTGGCCGAGCCCGGCGTGTCCGGCCTGCTGGTGACCGACGGCCGCCGCCTGTTGCGGCTGAGCGACCCGACGGAGGAGATGCGGGCCACCGCCCCTGCGGGCGCACCGGCCGCGTGGCGCGCGCTCGACGTCGTGCTCGCTCACCACGGGCTGTTCCAGCGGCTGTGGGAACGCGGCGACGACCCGCGGTCGGTCATGGTCGTGCACACGGTGGACGAGGCGCTCGCAGAGGCGCGGGCGCGGCACGGCGTCGCCGTCCTGCTGCGGGCCCCATCGCCGGCGGACGTGGCCGCGGTGGCCCGCACCGGCGCCCGGATGCCCAGGAAGTCGACGCTGTTCGTCCCCAAGCCCCGGACCGGGCTGGTCCTCCGCCCGCACGCGGACTGACCGGCCGGTCACGCGCTCGCGACCGTCGTCCCGGCGGACGACCGCGGCACCTTCCGCCCCCGTCGGCAGTTGACCTCGCACACCGACGCGGTGCCGTTGGGTGTCCGCCAGAAGCGGCGTTGCAACGCCCCCTCGATCTCCACGACGTCACCCGGCTCCCAGGCGGCGACCCGGCGCTGCAACGCCCGGTCGTAGGTGATGCAGCTGAGGACGTCGACGGACTGCCCTCGAGCCCGGGGCTCCGGCCGGCGCACCACCAGCCGGAAGGTCACCAGCGTGTCCCCGCTGGGGAGGGTCCGCAGCTCCGCGGGGGCGGACAGCCGCCCGCGGAGCACGACGTCGTTCCGGTCGATCACTGCCACGCTCATGAGGGCAGCCTCGCGACCGGCGCGCCCCCGGCACAGGCCCGGCGCCCGTCTGTGGAACACCGCGGTGGGTGTGGACGGACGCCGGGCCGATGTCGGTGGTCAGTGCTGCGCGGGGCCCTCGGGCGGCTCGATCTCGCCGAGCAGCTCGGCCACCTCGGCCTCTATGTCGTCGTCGAGGTCGAGTTCCTGCTCGTCGTCCGCCGCCGGTACCGGCTCCACGAACGCAGCAGGACCCGGCTCCGCGAAGGCAGCAGGACCCGGCTCCGTGGCGACGTCGTCGTCGGCCGCAGCGCGCTCGGCGGGGAGTGTCTCCTCGACGGGGAGCCCCTCCTCGGAGAACTCGACCTCGAGCTCCACGGGACTGTGCGCCGTGAGGGCCGCAGCCCAGGCCTGCGCCGGCCCCTCCTCCCCCGCCGCTGCCAGCAGGTCGGCGTAGGCGCCGGCCAGCCGCAGCACGCCCGGGTCGGTGAGGTCCACCGACTCCGGACGCGGACGGCCGCCGAGCGCGTCCTCGAGCACGAGGCGGGCTGCTGCGAGCTCGCCGAGGTCCTGCCGCGCACCGGCCTCCACCAGCCGCAGCTCGACGGTCTCGGCGGCGTCCGGACCCTCGTCCAGTGCCTCGCGCACCAGACGCAGCGCCACCTCCGGGCGACCGAGGGCCCGCTCGCAGTCGGCAAGGACGGCGCGGTAGGCCTCGTCACCGCTCATCCGCCGGTAGGCCCGCAGCTCCCGCGCGGCTTCGGCGTAGTCGCCGGCGTGGTAGGCCGCCACCCCGACGGCCTCCCGCACGACCGCGATCCGCGAGGCCCGGTCACGCGCCGCACGGGCGTGGGCCAGCGCCTCGACCGGGTCCTCGTCGACGAGCGTGCCTGCCGTGACCAGGTGCTCGGCCACCCGGGTGGCGTTGCGCGGGTCCAGGCCCCGCAGCGCCTGCCGGACCGACGGGTCGAGGTCCCGCGGATCGGCCCACTCGGGCACCGCCGGGCCGGCCGGTGCCGGCGGCGTGCGGTCGGCACCGGCGGCCCTCGACGGACACCCGCGCCGGTCGTCGGAGGGACGACGGTCGCGCCAGTCCCCCCGTGCACCACCGGCACCCGCTGCTCGCTGTGGACGCCGCTCCTGCCACGACCCACGCTCCGCCGCCTCAGGACGCCGAGGGCGCTCCCCGGCCGCACCGCGCTCCTGCCAGGACCCACGCTCTGCCGCCTCAGGACGCCGAGGGCGCTCCCCGGCCGCACCGCGCTCCTGCCAGCTGCCACGCCCACCAGCAGCGGGCGCACGGCGTTCGCCGGCCGGTCGGCCGGCGCCGGGCCGCCGCTCCTGCCAGTTCCCCTGCGATCCGCCGGCCCGCTGCTGCCGCCCGCCCTGCCAACCGCCACGGGCGCCGTCGGGACGGTCGCCCTCCGGCCGACGGTCACGCCACTCCCCGCGGGCGTCGTCGGGCCGCTGAGGCCGGTCTCGCTGGGGACGTCGGTCCTGCCACTGGGACCGGGAGGCCCCGGGATGCTGCGCGCCGCCCCGGTCCGGTCGGTCCTGCCACCGCGAGCCCTGCCCCGAGGGGCGACGGTCACCCTGGGGACGGCGGTCCCGCCAGTCGCCACCAGAGCCGCCGGACCGCTCCCCCCGGCCGCGCTCGTCGCCGGGACGCCGGTCCCGCCAGTCGGCACCGGAGCCCCCGGACCGCTCCCCCCGGCCGCGTTCCGGGCGACCACCCTGGCCGCGCTCGTCACCGGGGCGCCGGTCCTGCCAGTCCTCGCGCCGCGGCCGACCGGTTCCGGCCGGACCGCCGCCGGTCGGACGACGTCCCTGATAGGCCCCCCGGCCGCCCGAGGCGCCGCCGCTTCGGGGATTCCCCGGTCGCTGCGGCCGACCCTGACCGCCACCGCGACCACCGCGAGGACCGCCCTGTCCACCGGCGCCACCGGCGCCTCGACGTGGAGAAGTCATGACTGTGTGCGTACCTCGATGCTCACTACAGCACTCGCGAGTGCCGACGAAGGATGGCAGAAAGCACGAAAACGGGGGTCAGAGCGCGTGGCTCTGACCCCCGTTTTCGTCAATGGCTGTCCGGCGGCGTCCTACTCTCCCACCCCGTCTCCAGGGCAGTACCATCGGCGCTGAGAGGCTTAGCTTCCGGGTTCGGAATGGGTCCGGGCGTTTCCCTCTCGCCATGGCCGCCGTAACGCTGTGAACTTCTCCACCTGCTGGCCCCCGCCACCGGATGCGGTGTGGGGGTGGTGGGGCGTTCAGAACCGCACAGTGGACGCGACAAGTCTTCTTCTTCGTGGTGCTGCGACCCGTGAGTGGTGTCAAGGGGGTCGTGATAGGTGTGTGGTCAAGCCCTCGGCCTGTTAGTACCGGTCAGCTCACACGCCTTGCGGCGCTTCCACCTCCGGCCTATCAACCCGCTG